>CAYYWV010000051.1:0-17939 GCA_964475385.1 uncultured Alphaproteobacteria bacterium
CCCTGCGACGCATGAGCGTTGACGGACGAAGGCGGCGGGGATATATAACCGCGGCCTGACCCGGGGCGCGCGCCCCGGGCGGGTTTTGTCGCGCAGGCACCACGGACTGCAAGGAACATCGAGCGAGAGATCATGGCGCACACCAAGTCGGCCAAGAAGCGTATTCGTCAGAACGAACGGCGCAGGCGCATCAACCGGTCGCGCATCAGCCGGATTCGCACCTTCGTCAAGAAGGTCGAGGCGGCGATCGCGAGCGGCGATCGCGAGGCCGCGGCGGCGGCGCTGCGCGCGGCCCAGCCCGAGGTCATGCGCGGAGTCACCAAAGGCGTGCTCCACCGCAACACGGCGGCGCGCAAGATCTCGCGGCTCGCGCGGCGGATCAACGCGCTCGGCTAGCGCGTCTCATGTCTTGACGGCCGGAGCGATTCCGTGGAGGCGAAAAAGCCCTAGGATTCGGCCGGCCCCTTGAACCGGAAACGGATCACTGGACGCCGCAGCCTGCGGGGCGCGGCGTTTTCGTTTCTTTTTCAGGCGGTTATCATCTCGCCGGCCTCGCTGTCGCGCCGACGGCGACCGCCGGGCGCCGAATTTTTCGCCGTTCCTATTTCAGTCCTGTTGCCAGCCGGCGGGCGCGCGTTTACTCTATCCGGGCTGCGGCGGATTGGGAGTGACGCCGCAGTTCCATGAGGTTGATCCTGGTCGAGGGACGAGGTTCCGGGCTGTGCGCAAGCATTCGCCCGACAGGGGTTTTTTGTCCCGACAGGGGCCTTGTGTCTCGGCTTGGACGGTGCAGGTGGCGTAGGCATGATGCGCAAGAACCGTGGTCAACAGCGCGCTACGTGCTCGTGGACGGCTGGGGAAACGTCGAGGCGGGGCGGAGCGGGCCGTGTCGGTTGAGGCTATTCACGCCGCGGCCGCCAGACGGGTCGGGGCCGACGCCGGCTACGCCGGCGAGGTGACCCCCGACGAGGCGTGGACGTTGCTCTGCGAGGATCCATCGGCGGTGCTCGTCGACGTCCGCACCCAGCCCGAATGGGCCTTCGTCGGCTTGCCCGATCTCTCTGCGGCGCACAAGCAGCCGGTGCTCGTCTCGTGGCAGGTGTTTCCGGCCATGGAGCAGAACCCGAACTTCGCCGCCGAGCTCGCGACCCGCGGCGTCACGCCCGACGCCACGGTGATCTTCATGTGCCGCTCGGGCGGCCGCAGCGCGGCCGCGGCCCGGGCCATGACGGCCAAGGGATTCTCCCGTTGTTACAACATGCAAGAGGGGTTCGAAGGGCCGCTCGACGGCAACCGACACCGCGGCGTCTGCGGCGGGTGGAAGGCCAGAGGGCTTCCCTGGGTACAAGGATAGACGAAATTGAGCCAGAAGAACCGGAACGTCCCCCAGGACGTCGATGACCAATGGGCGCGGGTGCGCGGCCGTCTCAGGGCCGAGTTCGGCGACGCCGCTTATCGCGGCTGGCTGCAACAGCTCCGACTCGCCGGCGTCAACGACGGCCGTGTGTCGATGAGCGTGCCCGACGCCTTTATTCGCCAATGGGTGATGTCGCGCTACGCCGACCGAATCCGCGCGCTTTGGTCGCGCGAGAACCCGTCGGTGCGCAGCATATCGATCGCCGTCGATCCAGACGCCCGGGACTGCGCCGCCGCCCCTCCGCCAGCAGCTTCGGCTCCGCCTCCGCCGACGGCTAACGCGCTGACCCGCGCCCCCGCTCGCGACGAGGCCGCCGCGCGCCCCTCGGCGCGGCGCGCGCTCGACGACGACGAGCTCGGCGCGCCTCTCGATCGCCGCTTCACCTTCGAGAACTTCATCGTCGGCAAGTCGAACGAGTTCGCCCACGCCGCCGCCCGCCGGGTGGCCGAGGCCGACACGGTGCCCTTCAACCCGCTGTTCATCTACGGCGGCGTCGGGCTCGGCAAGACCCATCTGATGAACGCCATCGCCTGGCACATCCGCAACCGCGACCCGTCGCGCCGCGTGCTCTATCTCTCGGCCGAGAAGTTCATGTATCAGTTCATCCGGGCGCTCCGCTTCCAGGACACCATGGCGTTCAAGGAACAGTTCCGCTCGGTCGACGTGCTGATGATCGACGACGTGCAGTTCATCGGCGGCAAGGACTCGACCCAGGAGGAGTTCTTCCACACCTTCAACGCGCTGGTCGACCAGAACCGCCAGCTCGTGATCACCGGCGACCGCTCGCCCTCGGACCTCGACGGGATGGAGGAGCGGCTGCGCTCGCGGCTCGGCTGGGGCCTGGTGGCCGACATTCACCCCACCGACTACGAGCTGCGCCTCGGGATTCTTCAGTCCAAGCTCGACCAGATGGGCGCGACCAACGTGCCGCGCCAAGTGCTCGAGTTCCTCGCCCACAAGATCACCTCGAACACCCGCGAGCTCGAAGGCGCGCTCACCCGCGTGGTCGCGCATGTCACCCTGGTCGGCCGACCGGCGACGCTCGAGACGACGCAAGAGCTGTTGCAGGATCTCTTGCGCGCCAACGACCGCCGGGTCACCATCGAGGAGATCCAGAAACGCGTCGCCGAGCACTTCAACATCCGGGTCGCCGACATGCACTCGGCCCGGCGCGCCCGCGCCGTGGCGCGGCCTCGGCAGGTCGCCATGTACCTCGCCAAGCAACTCACCTCGCGCAGCCTGCCCGAGATCGGACGCAAGTTCGGCGGCCGCGACCACACCACCGTCATGCACGCGGTCAAGAAGGTCGAAAGCCTGTGCGAGACCGACGCGACCTTCGCCGAGGACGTCGAGCTCCTGCGTCGCATGTTGGGCGGCTGAGCCCGCGCGAAGGCCCGCGGAAAGCGCCCGAAGCGTTGGATTCTACAGCGATTCCTTGCGGATTCCGGCGACGGAGTTGGTGACGGAGTCCGGCCGGTCTGCTATACTTTCCGGCCGTCGCGACGGCGCGGCCCGAAGCGTCTGCCGAGACCCCCGTCGCCAATGGAAACCTGTGCCTCCGACGCCTCGGCGGCGCCCAAGCTTTAGCCTGTTGAATCCATGAAGCTGACCATCGAACGCGCGGTCCTCGTCTCGTCGCTCGCGCATGTGCACGGCATCGTCGAGCGGCGCACGACCATCCCGATCCTGTCGAACGTCCGCCTTGATGCGGACGAGGACAAGCTCGCCGTCACCGCCACCGATATGGATCTCGCCGTGGTCGAGGCGGTGCCCGCGAAGGCCGTGACCGGCGGCGCGATCACGGCGCCGGCGCACCTTCTCTACGACATCGTGCGCAAGCTGCCCGAAGGCGCCGAGATCGAGATCGCGACCGCCTCGGGCGGCGATCACGTCGCGCTTAGCGCGGGCCAGGCCCGGTTCTCGCTGCCCGCGCTGCCGGCGGACGAGTTCCCGGTCATGGCCGAAGGCGCGTTCAGCCACAGCTTCGCCGTGCCCGCAGACGCGCTCCGCCGGCTGATCGACAAGACGCGTTTCGCCATCTCGACCGAGGAGACGCGCTACTATCTCAACGGGATCTACCTGCACGCGGTCGACGGCGACGACGGCCCAGCGCTGCGCGCGGTGGCGACCGACGGCCATCGCCTCGCCCGCGTCGATGCGCCCCTGCCCGAGGGCGCCGAGGGCATGCCCGGCGTGATCGTTCCGCGCAAGGCGGTGGCCGAGGTGCGCAAGCTGATCGAAGACCTCGACGGCGCGGTCGCGGTCTCGGTCTCCGAGACCAAGATCCGCTTCGCTTTCGGGTCCGTGGTTCTGACCTCGAAGCTGATCGACGGCACCTTTCCCGACTATGCGCGGGTGATACCGCTCGACAACGACAAGGTGCTCGAAATCGAAGGCAAGCGGTTCAGCGAGGCGGTCGACCGGGTGGCGACGATCTCGACCGAGAAGACGCGTTCGATCAAGCTCAACCTCTCGCGCGGGCGCATGGTGGTCTCGGCCAACAGCCCCGATTCGGCGAGCGCGACCGAGGAGATCGCCGTCTCCTACGATGCGCCCGACCTCCAGATCGGGTTCAACGCGCGCTACCTTCTCGACATGGCGGGGGAGATCGACGGCGAGTCCCTGCGCATGGTGATGAGCGATGCGGTCTCGCCGACCCTGATGCGCGACCCCGCCGATTCGGGCGCGCTGTTCGTGCTCATGCCGATGCGCGTGTGAGGGGGCGCCGCTGACCGCCTTGCCGTCCGTCGCCGCCGATCCGGGACCGGTGCGGCGGGTCGCGATCACGCGGCTCGCGCTGACCGACTTTCGCGGCTTCGCCCGGGCGACCCTTGTCTGCGATGCGCGTTCGGTGGCGCTGAGCGGCCCCAACGGCGCGGGCAAGACCAACGTTCTCGAGGCGCTGTCGCTGCTCTCTCCGGGAAACGGGCTCAGGCGCGCGCGGCTCGGCGATCTCAGGCGGCGCGATGCGCCCGAAGGCGCGCGCTGGGCGGTGGCGGCGCGAATCATGACCCCCGCCGGCCCGGTCGAGATCGGCACCGGCGAAGGCGAGACGCCGGCGGGCGATGCGCGGCGCCTCGTCCGCATCGACGGCCGGCCGGCGCGCGGCCAGGCCGAGCTCGCCGAGCGCTTGGGCGTTCTGTGGCTGACCCCGGCCCAGGACCGCTTGTTCGCCGACGGGGCGCAAGGCCGGCGGCGGTTTCTCGACCGGCTGGTCTACGGCTTCGACCCCGGCCACGCGCGTCGGGTCGCGGCCTACGAGCGCGCGCTGCGCGAACGCGCGCGCATCTTGCGCGACCGGGTGGGCGATGCGGCCTGGCTCGCCGCGCTCGAAGGCGCGATGGCCGAGCACGGGGTCGCGGTCGCCGCCGCCCGGCGGGCGACGGTTCGCGCGCTCGAAGACGCGATGGCCGCCGCGCGCGGGCCGTTTCCGGCCGCCACGCTCGCCCTCGAAGGCGCGGTCGAGGGCTGGCTCGACCGGATGCCGGCGGTCGAGGCCGAGGCCCGGTTCGCCGCCGCGCTTGCGGACGCGCGCGCGGTCGACGCCGAAGCCGGCGGCGCGCGCTTCGGTCCGCACCGCAGCGACCTCGTCGTCGGGCATCGCGAGAAGGCGGTACCGGCGGCCCAATGCTCGACCGGCGAGCAGAAGGCGCTGGTTATCGCCATCGTGCTCGCCGCCGCGCGGACCCGGGCCGCGCATCTCGGCGCGCCGCCGGTGCTGCTGCTCGACGAGGTCGCGGCCCATCTCGACCGCCGTCACCGCGCGGCGCTGTTCGAGGCGGTCGAGGCCACCGGCGCGCAGGCCTGGATGACCGGCGCCGACCGCGAGATCTTCGCCGAGCTCGGCGATCGCGTGCGCCATATCGGCGTTCGCGCGGGTCGGATTTTGGCGGAAGCAGGAGGAGACTGAAACCATGCGCGTCCAAGGCGCAACCGAGCGATGAGCGGCCGCGCAGACGGCCCGGCGGCCGAGGCCGGGGCTTACGACGCCGAATCGATCAAGGTCTTGCGCGGCCTCGATGCGGTGCGCAAGCGCCCCGGCATGTACATCGGCGACACCGACGACGGCTCGGGCCTGCACCACATGGTCTACGAGGTCGTCGACAACGCCATCGACGAGGCGCTCGCCGGCTACTGCGACCACATCGAGGTCGTGCTCAACGGCGACGGCTCGGTCACCGTGACCGACAACGGCCGCGGGATTCCCACCGAGATCCACGCCGAGGAAGGGGTCTCGGCGGCCGAGGTCATCATGACCCAGCTCCACGCCGGCGGGAAGTTCGACCAGAACTCCTACAAGGTCTCGGGCGGCCTCCACGGGGTCGGCGTCTCGGTGGTCAACGCCCTGTCCGAGCGGCTCGAGCTCACGATCTGGCGCCACGGCCGCACCTATGCGATGACCTTCCACGACGGCGCGCCCGACGCCCCGCTCGCCGAGATCGGGCCGTCGGAGGGGCGCACCGGAACCCGGGTGACCTTCCTGCCGTCGCCGCAGGTGTTCTCGCACACCGAGTTCGACTTCGACGTGCTCGAGCATCGGCTGCGCGAGCTCGCCTTTCTGAACTCGGGCGTCACCATCGTGCTTTGCGACCGCCGCCCGGTCGAGCCGGTCACGGTCACGCTCCACTACGAGGGCGGCGTCGAGGCCTTCGTCAAGTACCTCGATCGGACCAAGACCCCGCTGCATAGCCCGCCGATCGCGTTCTCGGGCGAGCGCGATCGCGTTCATGTGGACATCGCGCTCGAGTGGAACGACAGCTACCACGAGAACGTGCTCTGCTACACCAACAACATCCCGCAGCGCGACGGCGGCACCCATCTCGCGGGCTTGCGCGCGGCGCTCACCCGCACGGTCAACGGCTATGCGGCCGCATCGGGGATCGCCCGGCGCGAGAAGGTGACGCTGTCGGGCGAGGACGTGCGCGAGGGCCTGACCTGCGTGCTTTCGGTCAAGCTGCCCGACCCCAAGTTCTCGTCCCAGACCAAGGACAAGCTCGTCTCGTCCGAGGTGCGCCCGGCGGTCGAATCCTTGGTCGCCGACCGTCTCGCCCAGTGGTTCGAGGAGCACCCGGCCGAGGCCAAGATTATCGTCGGCAAGGTGATCGAGGCCGCGGCCGCCCGCGAGGCGGCGCGTCGGGCGCGCGAGCTGACCCGGCGCAAAGGCGCGCTCGACGTCTCGAGCCTGCCCGGCAAGCTCGCCGATTGCCAGGAGCGCGATCCGGCCAAGAGCGAGCTGTTCATCGTCGAGGGCGACAGCGCCGGCGGCTCGGCCAAGCAGGGCCGCAACCGGGCCTTTCAGGCGATCCTGCCCTTGCGCGGCAAGATCCTCAACGTCGAGCGCGCGCGGGTCGACAAGATGCTGAGCTCGACCGAGATCGCGGCGCTCATCACCGCGCTCGGCACCGGGGTCGGACCCGAGGACTTCGACCTCTCGAAGCTGCGCTACCACAAGATCATCATCATGACCGACGCCGACGTCGACGGCGCCCATATCCGCACGCTGCTTCTGACCTTCTTCTTCCGCCAGATGTACGAGCTGATTCGCGCCGGGCATCTTTACATCGCCCAGCCGCCGCTCTACCGGGTCAAGCGCGGCGCCAGCGAGCGCTACCTCAAGAACGACCGCGAGCTCGACGACTACCTGATCGGCGAAGGCCTCAAAGGGGCGGTGCTTACGCTCGCCGACGGCAGCCAGCGCGGCGGCGCGGACCTGCGCGCGCTGGTCGAGGAGGCGCGTCTCGCGAGCGCGTACCTGCGCGCGCTCGCCCGGCGGGTGCCGCTTGCGGTCGCCGAGCAGGTGGCGGTCGCCGGCGCGCTCAACGCCGAGCTTCTCGCCGATCCCGAGCGCGCGGGCGAGGCCGCGGCCTATGTGGCGCGCCGGCTCGACGCGCTCGCGCCCGCCGACGAACGCGGCTGGCGGGGGCTTGCCGACGGCGCCGGCGGGATCGTGCTCACGCGCAGCTTGCGCGGCGTCGCCGAGCGCCACGTCGTCGATCACACGCTCGTCGAGAGCGCCGAGGCGCTCCGGCTCGACGCCATGGCGGCCTCGCTCCAGGAGACTTACGCCGGGCCGGCGCGGCTCGCGCTCAGGGACCGCGAGGCGACGGTCATGGGGCCCGCGATGCTGCTCGACGCGGTGCTCGCCCAAGGGCGCAAGGGCCTTTCGATCTCGCGCTACAAGGGCCTCGGCGAGATGAACCCCGAGCAGCTCTGGGAGACCACGCTCGATCCCGACGCCCGCACCCTTCTCCAGGTCCGGGTCAAAGACGTGGACGAGACGAAGTCGATCTTCGAGACCCTGATGGGCGACGTGGTCGAGCCCCGGCGCGAGTTCATCCAAGCCAACGCCCTCAAGGTCGTCAACCTCGACATCTGAGGGTCGTTCGGGCCGCGCGGGGAGCGCGATGGCCGGAAAACCACGCAAGGCGAACGGCGGAAGGCGAAAGGCTCCGGCCTCAGGGGGGCGTCGGCGCGGGCGCGCGCGGCGCGTCGTCGGGCGCGCGCTCAAATGGCTCCTGGTCGTCGCCATCTGGGCGGGCGTCGCGGCCGCGGCGGTCGTCGCCTGGTACGCCTCCGATCTTCCCGATCTGAGCCGGCTGGGCGGGCGCGAGCGCGCCCCGAGCGTCACGCTCCTCGCCGCCGACGGAACCACGCTCGCCGTGTTCGGCGATCTTTATGCGGCCCCGGTGCCGGCCTCCGCGCTGCCTGCGTATATGCGCGAGGCGGTGCTCGCGATCGAGGATCGGCGCTTCTACCGGCACTTCGGGCTCGACCCGGTGGCCCTGATCCGGGCCGCGGTCGCGAACCTGCGCGCGGGCCGGGTCGTGCAGGGCGGCTCCACGCTCACCCAGCAGCTCGCCAAGAACGTTTTCCTCACGCCCGAGCGGACCCTCAAGCGCAAGGTGCAGGAGGTGCTGGTCGCCCTTTGGCTCGAGCGCAAGTTCACCAAGGACGAGATCCTGTCGATCTACCTCAACCGGGTCTACTTCGGCGCCGGGGCCTATGGGATCGAGGCCGCGGCGCGGCGCTACTTCGGCGTCTCGGCGCGCCGGCTCACCCTCGCCCAGTCGGCGATGCTCGCGGGGCTCCTCAAAGCGCCGTCGCGTTATGCGCCGACCCGCGATCTCGCCCGCGCCCAGGCCCGCGCGCGCCAGGTGCTCGACGCCATGGCGGCGGCGGGCTTCATCACGCCCGCCCAGGCCGAGGCCGCCAAGCGCCATCCGGCGACGCTCGCCGCCCGCACCCGCCGCGCGGGCGCGGGCGCGCGCTACTTCGCCGACTGGGTTCTCGACAAGGTGGCGGGCTACGCAGGCCCGGGCGCGGGCGATCTGGTGGTGCGCACCACGCTCGATCCCGCGCTTCAGGGCGCGGCCGAGGAGGCGGTCGCCTGGGCCTTGCGGGGCGAAGGACGGCGGCGCGGGGCAAGCCAGGCGGCGCTGGTCGCGCTCGCCCCCGACGGCGCGGTCGAGGCCATGGTGGGGGGGCGCGATTACGCCAAAAGCCAGTTCAACCGGGCGACCCAGGCGCTGCGCCAGCCGGGATCGGCGTTCAAGCTGTTCGTCTATCTCGCCGCGCTCGAGGCCGGCATGCGGCCGGACGACATCGTCGTGGACGCGCCGCTCACCGTCGACGGCTGGCGGCCGCGCAACTACGACGGGCGTTACGCCGGCCCGGTCACCTTGCGCGCGGCGCTCGCGCGTTCGCTGAACACGGTCGCGGTCCGGGTGAGCGAGCGGGTGGGGCGCAGCCGCGTCGCCGCGCTCGCCCGCCGGCTCGGCGTCACCGCGCCTTTGCGCGAAGATCCGAGCCTCGCGCTCGGCGCTTCCGAGGTCAGCCTGATCGAGCTCACCGCGGCCTATGCGACGCTGATCAACCAGGGCGACGGGGTCTGGGCCTATGGCATCACCGAGATCCGGACCAAGGACGGAAAGGTGCTCTACCGCCGCCAAGGCTCCGGCCCCGGCCGGGTGGTGGCCGAGACGCCGCTGCGCATGATGGTCGATATGCTCTCGGGCGTGATCCGTGACGGCACCGGCCGCGCCGCGGCGCTCCCTTGGCCGGCGGCGGGCAAGACCGGCACCAGCCAGGACTCGCGCGACGCCTGGTTCATCGGGTTCACCCGGGGGCTCGCGGCCGGAGTCTGGGTCGGCAACGACGACGGCGCGCCCATGAAAGGCGTGACCGGCGGCGGCCTGCCCGCCAGGCTGTGGAAGCGCTTCATGTCCGCCGCGTTGGCCGGAACCACGCCGCGGCCGATCCTCGATCCCGCGCCGTTCCCGGCCGCGCCGCTTATCGAGCGCGCGTCGCCGCCCTCCGACGACCTTGGGCGTTGAGCGCTGGGCGCGCGGCCCGACTCAGGCGAGCCAGTCGGCGATGAAGTCCTCGAGATCCTCCGCCTCATCCTCGCTCACCACCCGGCCGCGAACCGAGACCCCGGCCCGATGCACCGTCTCGGGATCGCCCGAGACCAAGGGGTGCCACCAGGCGAGGTCTTTGCCTTCGGCGATCAGGCGATAGGCGCAGGTCTTGGGCAGCCAGGCGATCCGGTCCAGGGTCTCCGGGCTCAGCACCACGCAGTCGGGAACGCGGGCCTTGCGGTTCGCATAATCGGCGCACCGGCAGCTCTCGCCGTCGAGCAGCCGGCAAGCGACCGAGGTGAAGACGAGCTCGCCGGTGTCCTCGTACAGGAGCTTGTGCAGGCAGCAGCGCCCGCAGCCGTCGCAAAGCGATTCCCACTCCTCGCAGGTCATCTCGGCGAGCGTTTTCCTGCGCCAGAAGGGCGCGCGGGCGGGCGCGTTCATCTCACACAGCTCTGTCCCGGTCGCGGTCCATCAAGTGAACGAACGAGCCCATGACCGCGCCTTCGGCGAACCCCGCCGGCGGAAGCGCGCGCCCAGAGGCGTCGGTGCAGGCGAACAAAGGCGCGGACCGCGCCTCGCTGATCACCGTCGCATAGTGGAACTCGTGGCCGCGAAAGCGCGCGCCCGTCGCGCCGAGCGGGCCGGCGGCGCAGAGCGTCGCGCGGCGATAGCCGAGGTGCAGGCGGCGGTCGGCGAAGGAGGTCTCGAGCGGCGCAAGCCCGAGCATCTCGTGGGCCTCGCCGTCGCCGTCGACGAGCACCCGCCCCATGGCCATGTAGCCGCCGCACTCGCCGTAGACGAGCGCGCCGGCGGCGGCGAGCCGACGCACCCCGGCCGCATACCGTCGGTTGGCGGCGAGCCGCGCGGCGTGGAGCTCGGGGTAGCCGCCGGGCAGATAGACCGCGTCCGCCGCGCCGTCAGGGGCCTCGTCGGCGAGGGGCGAGAAGAACGCGATCTCGGCTCCGGCCCGGCGCCAGCCGTCGAGCATCCAGGGATAGGCGAAGGCGAAGGCGTCGTCGCGGGCGACCGCGATCCGCTGGCCAAGCGGCGGCAGCGCGACCCCGTCGCCGGGTCGAGGCAGCCCCTTCGCCGGCCGCGCGAGCGCGCGGAGCGCCGGCCAGTCTATGTGGTCCGCGATCGCATCCGCCGCCGCGTCGGCAAACAGGGCGGGGTCGCGGTGCTCGACCGCCGGCACGAGGCCGAGGTGGCGTTCGGCGAGGACGAGCCGGCGGTCGCGCGGCAGGCAGCCGAGCACCGGCGGCAGGCCGGCTTTCGCGCAGGCTCGGCGCAGGATCTCGGCATGGCCCTCGCCGGCGACGCGGTTGAACACGACGCCCGCGATCGTGACGTCCTTGCGATGGCGAACGAAGCCCGCGACCAGCGCCGCGGCGGAGGCGGCCATCGCGCCCGCGTCGACCACGAGGACGACCGGCCAGCCGGTCAGCGCGGCAAGGTCCGCGGTCGAGCCCGAGCCGTCGCCCGCGTCGTCGAACAGCCCCATGACGCCCTCGCCGACGATCAGCGCGGCTCCGCGCGAAAGCCCTTCGATCAGCGCGCCCAGGGTGCCGGGCCGCATCGCCCAGAGGTCGAGGTTGATGCAGTCGCGCCCGCTGGCGGCGTCGTGGAACGCGGGATCGATGTAATCGGGGCCGACCTTGAACGCGGCCACGGCGACGCCCTCGGCGCGCAGCCGGCGCAGCAGCGCGAGCGTGACCACGGTCTTGCCGGCGCCCGAAGCGGGGGCGGCGACGATCAGGCCCGGCGCGGCCGGAGTTTCGGGGGGCGAGGTCATAACGCCATCCTAAAACGTTTTGTCGGGGAGGGAAATTGCCCCGAACCGCGGCGATTGACGCCGTGTCTCCCAGGAACCATGCTCCTGCCATGTTCGACCAAGGCGCCTGGGCGCTCGGCCCGCAACCGTTGATCCTTCTGTTGTTCGCGCTGGTTCTCGACGCCTATGTCGGCGACCTGCCGCTCGTGTTTCGCCTCGCGCCCCATCCGCTCGCCCTGATGGCGCGCGTCTCCCGCGCCGCCGAGCGCCGCCTCAACCGCGCGAACCGGAGCCCCGAGACCCGCCGCGCGCGCGGCGGGCTCGCAGTGGGCGTTCTCGCTGCGGCGGCGGCCGCGGCGGGCTGGGCGGTCGAAGCTCTCGCCGATATCGTGCCTTTCGGCTGGATCGCCGAGCTCGTGGTCATCGCCGCGCTTCTCGCCCAGCGCGAGAGCTATCTCGGCGCGCGGCTTGTCGCTCGGGCCCTCGAGGCGGGCGACATGAAGACGGCGCGGGGCGCGCTCGAAGGGCTCGCCCGCGGGTCCGGCGCGGGCGACGCCTATGGCCTCGCCCGGGGCGCGATCGCGGGGCTTGGGCTCCGCTTCTCCGACCGGGTGGTGGCGCCGGTCTTCTGGTTCGCGCTGCTCGGCCTGCCCGGCATGCTCGCCTTTCGCATGGTCGACCTGTTCGACGCGACGATGACCGCGCGCCTGCCGCGGACCCGGGCCTTCGGCGCCGCCGCGCGTCGCCTCGACGACGGGCTCGAGCTGGTTCCGGCGCGGCTTGCCGGGCTTCTGCTCGCCCTCGCCGCGCTGTTCGTTCCCCGAGCGCGGCCGGCCGCGGCCTTTCGGATCATGCTGCGCGACGCGCGCCGCCATCGTTCGGTCAACGCCGGCTGGCCCGTGGCGGCGATGGCCGGCGCGCTCGATCTCGCGCTCGATGGGGCGCGGCGCGATGGCGCGGCCAAGGCGCGCCCGCCCTGGCTCGGCGATGGGCGCGCCCGCGCCGGTCCCGACGATCTCCGCCGCGGGCTTTTCCTGTTCGCGGTCGCCTGTCTGATCGACGCCGCCCTGGTCGGCCTCCTCGCTCTTGGCCGCGGCGGCTAGGCTTGCTTACGCTTATGGCATCGCGAGAAGCTGGCGCAAGGGCTCGGCGCTCGCGTTGCCGGCCTGCGAATCGATCACCACATCGGCGGCGCTCAACGGCTTGCCGTAGTAGGCTTCGGTCCAGGCGTCGTCGGGCTTCAGCACCGCGCCTTCGAACGAAATTCCGATGAAAGCGCCCTGGGTGCGCGCGAACGACAGGAAATCGACGTCGATGTTGGGGGTCGAGCCGGCCTCGACCCCTGCGCCGACGGGACCGACCGCGACGTTGGCGTCGACGCCTAGGGTGACCGAGCCCGAAAGCAGCTTCTTGAGCCCGCCGTCGGTCATGATCAGGAACACGACCTGCGAGACCTGGGCGCCGAACTGGAGCCCGATGCTCGCCGAGCCCATCACGTAGAAAGCGGGATAGCTCCAGGCTCCGGTCTTGGGCGTCCGCGCGAGCAGCACGCCGCGGCCGCCCTCGCCGCCGAGGAAGAACCCGCCCTTGACCAGCCGCGGCATGATCAGGACGGCCTTGGCCTTGGGGAAGTAGGTCGCGAAGCTGGAGAGGTTGGGATCGCTGCGGATTTCGTCAAACGCGATTCGGGCGAGATCGACGACATTCTGTTGCTCGCTTGCCCGGGCGACCGGCGCGAGGGCTGTGATCGCGATGGTAAGCGCGACGCAGAAAGCGGCGCGCAGGATGGAAGGACGGAATTTTCTCATGACTCGGTATCCGGCGGTTCCCTGGCGCGGGGCGGCGCGGCCCCTGCGGCTGTCTCCTCGGTTTGCGACGATAGCCGATCGGGCCGAAAATGGGCAGGATTCTTAATTCGATTCGCCGAACCGGCGCGCAGTCAGAGCCGCATCCAACCGCGCCCTTCGTGACCGAAAGCGAAGCGGTCGGGGTGCAGGATCTCGGCCAGGATCTCGACCGATTCGACAAGCGCCGGGCCGGGACGGTTGAAGTAGCGGTTGCCGTCGACGGCGAACAGCATGCGCTCGCGCGCCGCGCGCATCGCTCGCCACGGCGGCGTTGCGACCAGGGCCTCGGCCTCGGCGCGGCTGCGCGCGAGGTCGAAGCCGCAAGGCATGAACACGATGACGTCGGGCTCGGCCGCCGCAACAGCCTCGGCGGTGACCGTAGGCGAGCGCGCCCCCGTCTCGGCGAGAACCGGCGCGCCGCCTGCGATCCGCACCATCTCGGGCACCCAGTTGGCCGCCGCCATGACCGGGTCGGTCCACTCGACGCAGAGAACCCGCGGACGCGTCTCGGGCCGGCGCGCGGCGATGGCGCGGACCCGGGCTCTGAGCGCGTCGGCGACCCCGCGTCCGTCGACGCCGAAGGCCGCGCCGAGGCGCGCGATGTCGCTCCAGACGTCGTCGAGGGTCTCGGGCGCGAGCGCGATCACCTCGGCCGGACCGTCCGGAAGCGCGGCCGCGACCCGGGCCACCGTCGCCGCATCGACCGCGCAGACCGCGCACTGGTCCTGGGTGACGATGTGGGTGGGCCGCAGCCGCGCCATGACGTCCGTCTCGAGCCGATAGAGGCTTTCGCCCGCGGCGAGCCGCGCGCGCACCTGGGCGTCGATCTCGCGACTCGCGCCTTCGGTCGCGAAGGCCGGCCGCGTGCAGACGGGAAGCCGCGCGACGTCCTCGGGCGCGTCGCATTCGTGCGACCGGCCGACGAGCCGGTCGATCAGCCCGAGCGCGGCGACCATCTCGGTCCCGCTCGGGATCAAGGAGACGATTCGGAGCGCGCGCGCAGACGCCGTCATGCCATCGCCCCATTCGGACACAGGCGCTGGCTCCAGCCTAGCAGGCCGCGGTCCGGTCCGCTATGGCGGAATCGTTCCGGTGGCTAGTTGGGGCTTACGGTGACGACGTCCTCGACCGGGGCGTCGGCGAGATCGAAGATGCGGGCGCGAACCGCGGGTTCGCCCGCCGCGGTGGCGACGGTCTCGAGCAGCCCGCCGATGGCTTCGGCGATCTGGCCTTCGGCCAGCATGATCGTCGCCGGGTCGGGCGGGGGCGTATCGAGCGCGAGCGCGCTCGGCGCGTCCGCGGGCTCGAGGATGAGCCCTGCGACGTAGACCTGCTCGCCGTCGGGGGCGAGATCGATGAACAAGCGGCGGTCGGTCACTTCGACATAGGCCACCATCGCTCCCGCCACCGGCTTTTCGTCGAGAAGGCCGAGGGCGCTTCCGCCGGGGGCGGTCAGACGCGCTCCGTCGGCCCAGCGCTCAGGCTCGGGATTGGCGACGGGCAGGATCGTTCCGGCCACGCCGAGCGCGCGACCGAGCCGCGCGTCGCGCGGCCCCGGACCGTCGGGCAGGCCGGTCAGCACGATGAGCCGGTAGCTGCCGTCGGGAACGCGGGCCCCGAAAGTGCGCACGTTGAAGATGCCGTCGGACGAAAGCCCGTCGCCGCGCCCCCAGTCGTAACTCGCAAGAGGCACGTTTCCGGACACGAGCCCGGCCGGCGTGACCCGGCGGAAGCCCGGATAGAGCGGCGAGCTCGCCGGCCCGAAGTCCCAGCCAATGGCGTCGGGGCCGAGGGCGAAAGCGGGATCGAGGGCGACTCGATAGATTCGCGGCGCGTTCATGGCCTCGGAAGCCACGTCGGCGATCAACGTCGCCGCGTCGGTGACGAAGACGGGATCGCCCTTGAGCGCGCCGATGATGGCGCGGGCGAGCGCGGCGATGGCGTCGAGATCGGGGCCGGCGTCGAGGAAAAGGGCGCGAAGGCGGTCGCGCATCTTCGGGCCTTTGGCCATCACCTCGGCGGCGAGCGCGTCCACGTCGACGCGGGCGGCGATGTCCGCGCGCGCCTCGCCGGTCGCGACCGCCGCCAGAGCCGGACGGGGGGCCGCGAAAAAGGCCGAGCCCGCGAGCGCGAGGACGAGCGCAAGCGCGAATGGGCGCGAGATGCGGTGCGGACGACGGATGGTCATGCGCAGACGGGTCTCCTCTTGGACACGCGCCGGGACGGCGGAAACCAGCCTAGCGCGCGGCCGGTATACGGTTCGTAAAGGATAGGCGAAGCGCCGAGACGGCGAAGTGACGGCGGTCACGCCCGGGCCGCGAGGGCGGCCCGGACCGGGCTCAGACCATGTATTGGCCGCCGTTGACGGTGAGCGTCGAACCGGTCACGTAGCCGGCTTCGTCGGAGACCAGGAACAGGACCGCGCGGGCCACCTCTTCGGCCTCGCCGAGCCGGCCCACCGGAACCTGGGCGACGATCGTCTCGAGGATGCGCTCGGGCACTTTGGCGACCATGTCGGTCATGATGTAGCCGGGCGCGACCGCATTGACCGTGATTCCCTTGGAAGCGGTCTCGAGCGCGAGCGCCTTGGTGAAGCCGATCATGCCGGCCTTGGCGGCGGCGTAGTTGGTCTGGCCGACCTGGCCCTTCTGGCCGTTGATCGAGGAGATGTTGACGATCCGGCCGAAGCCGCGCGCCCGCATTCCTTCGATCACGTTGCGGGTCATGTTGAAGCACGACGTAAGGTCGGTCGCGATCACCGCGTTCCACTGCTCGGGCGTCATGCGGTGAAGCGTCACGTCGCGGGTGATTCCTGCGTTGTTGACCAGGATATCGACCGGGCCGAGCTCTTCGGCCACGCGCGCGACGCCCTCGGCGCAGGCGTCGAAATCGGCGACGTCCCACCGATAGACCGCGATCCCGGTCTCCTCGTGGAAGGCTTCGGCCGCCTCGACGTTGCCGGCGTAGTTCGCGGCGACCGCGTAGCCTGCGTTCTTGAGCGCCCGGGCGATCGCCGCGCCGATCCCGCGCGTGCCGCCTGTTACGAGTGCCACTCGCGCCATGGTCTCCTCCCCCCAGATGCACGTCCTCGTTCGCATGCGCGTCCGCCGCGCGATCTCCGGCGTCTGCGCCGCACCGATTTCGAAAACACAATGGCGCGCGAGGCCGGACCTGTCAAAACCGGCGTGAGGGTCGCGGGCGCGACGTTCAGTCGCGGGCGACGCACATGGCGATGCCCATGCCGCCGCCGATGCACAGCGTGGCGAGCCCTTTCTTGGCGTCGCGACGGGCCATCTCGTAAAGGAGCGTGGTGAGAATCCGCGCCCCCGAGGCCCCGATCGGGTGGCCGAGCGCGATCGCGCCGCCGTTGACGTTGACCTTCTCGATATCCCAGCCGAGGTCTTTGTTGACCGCGCAGGCCTGGGCGGCGAAGGCCTCGTTGGCCTCGATCAGGTCGAGATCGTCCACCGTCCAGCCGGCGCGTTCGAGCGCGGCCCGGCTCGCCGGGATCGGGCCGGTGCCCATGATCGCCGGATCGACGCCCGCCTGGGCCCAGGAGACGATGCGCGCGAGCGGCGCAATTCCGCGGCGCTCGGCCTCGTCGGCGGTCATCAGCACCACCGCGGCGGCGCCGTCGTTGATGCCCGAAGCGTTGCCCGCGGTCACCGTGCCTTCCTTGTCGAAGGCGGGGCGCAGCTTGGCGAGGTCTTCGACCGTGGTGCCGTGGCGCGGGTGTTCGTCGGTGTCGATCACGGTTTCCCCCTTGCGGGTCTTGACCGTGACCGGAGCGATCTCGTCGGCGAAACGGCCGGCCTTCTGCGCGGCCTCGGCCTTGGCCTGCGAGGCGGCGGCGAAGGCGTCCTGCTCCTCGCGGGTGATCTGCCAGCGCTTGGCCACGTTCTCGGCGGTCACGCCCATGTGGTAGCCGTTGAACGCGTCCCACAGGCCGTCGCGGATCATGGTGTCGACGAACTCGAGCGGCCCCATGCGTTTGCCGTTGCGCAGGTGCGCGCAGTGGGGCGCCTGGCTCATGCTCTCCTGGCCCCCGGCGACCACGATCCGATCGTCGCCTTGGGCGATCGCCTGGAAGCCGAGCGCGACCGTGCGCAGCCCCGAGCCGCAAAGCTGGTTGACGCCCCAGGCCGGCACCTCGACCGGAAGCCCCGCCCCGATCGCGGCCTGGCGGGCCGGGTTCTGGCCCTGGCCCGCGGTCAGGATCTGGCCCATGATGACCTCGGTGACCTCTTCGGGCGCGACGCCCGCGCGTTCGAGCGCGGCGGCGATGGCGACGCGGCCGAGCTCGGAGGCCGGGAGCGCGCTCAAGCCCCCGAAAAAGGCGCCGACCGGCGTGCGGGCGGCGCTTGCAATGACGACATCGGACATGGAACGGCTCTCCTTCGATCGAGGTCCGGGCCAGCGCCCGCACCGTGCGACATGATTAAAAGAAACCTCGTTTCCGTTTTACGAGGCTCGCCGGCGAATGCAACCGAAAATTGTTGCGCCGCAGCATGAGTGTCCGGCCCGCGCCGCGCGCTTCAGCCGCG
>CAYYWV010000051.1:18039-19529 GCA_964475385.1 uncultured Alphaproteobacteria bacterium
GCCGCGCGCTTCAGCCGCGGGCCGCGATCCAGTCGGCGAGCGGCTCCCACAGCGCGCGTTGCGCGGCCCTGCCGACGACCATGCCGATGTGGCCGGCCGCAGGCGCGAGCCGCGCCGCCCCGGGGATCGCGCGGGCCAGCGCGGCGGCCGAGGCCGGCGGCACGATCCGGTCGCGCCCCGGAACCACGACGAGCGCGGGCAGCGCGAGCATGCGGGGACGCACCGGCGCGCCGTCGACCAGCCAAGCCTCGCGCGCGGGCGCGTTCTCGCCATACCAGCCGACGATGCACTCGCGCGCGACCCGGGGCGCGAGCGGCACGCCGTCGTTGAGCCAGTCCTCGAGCGCCACGAAATCCTCGGCCTCGCGGCTTTCGGGGTCGAGCCGGGCGAAGGCGCGGAACTTGTCGGCGACCAGCGCGGGCTCGGCCCAGGTGAACATCGCCTGCAAGAGATCGACCGGAAAGAGCGTCCGCGTTTCGGCGAGCGCGTCGAGCCAGGGGCCGAGTCCGGCGAGAAGCCGGGTCGCGGCCGCGCCGTCGGCGTGAAAGTCCCACGGCGTGGCGAGCAGCGCGAGCCCCGCGAGCGCATCCGCCCGGCGCAACGCGAGCGCGAGCGCGAGCAACCCGCCCATGCAGTAGCCGACCAGGACCGGGGGCCGCCCGGCGGCCGCGCAGGCTGCGTCCAGCGCAGGCGCGAGCCGGCGCAAAATGTAGTCGTCGAGCCCGAAGCCGCGCTCCTCCTCGCCCGGCGCGCCCCAGTCGAGAACGAAAGGGCGCACCCCGCGGCGCAGAAGATGGCGCGCGAGGCTCCGCCTTCGCGAGAGGTCGAGAATATAGGCGCGGTTGATCAGCGACGGCACGAACAGCGCCGGGATCAGGTCTGCGCGGTCGCGCCGCCGGGCGCCGTAGTCGAGAAGCCGCGCCGTCCCGTCGCGCCAGACCGCGGGCGGGTCGCGCAAGCTGCGGCGATAGGGGTGCGCGCGATAGGCCTCGATCCCGGCGAGCATCGCTTCGGCGCGGCGCGCCGCTTCGCGCGCCACCGCCCGGGAAAGCGGCTCAGCTTCGGCGGCGGCGAGGTCGCGGGCGAGCTTTCCCGCCCGCGCCGCCAAGGCGGGACTCCAGGGCAGCGAGCCGTTCTTCGCATGCGGCAAGGCGGCGAGCGAGCTCGTCCACAACGTCATCGCGCGCGCGAGGTGCAGCGCAACCGGGCGGGGGCCCTGGCGCGGGGCTGTCCGGTGCGGTGGGTGCGACAGTGGCAACGGATCTCTCTTCTTCCGGTTCAACCGATCCGCCGCGCCCGCCCGCCGGGCCGAGCGGGGCGGCGAGCTGCGCCATCCGCGCGGCGAGCGCCGGATCGGACACCGCGAGCGTCACCTGGGCCTGCCAGAGATCGAGAAAACGCCGCGCGAGGGCGTCGAGATCGAGCGCGTCGGCCATGGTCCAACTATACGCGCGCCCGCGCCCGCGCGCGACCCTGACGCGGCTCTCGCG
>CAYYWV010000052.1:0-19120 GCA_964475385.1 uncultured Alphaproteobacteria bacterium
TCGATCTTGCCGATCTCGCGGTAGTAGCGCTCGGCCCCGGGGTGGAGCGGAATCGCGATTCCGTCGAGCGCGGTCTCGAGGCGGATCTCGCGCGCCTTTTCGTGGCCGCGCGCGAACAGGCGGCGCGCGCTCTCGTTCCACAGCGCCTTGGTGATCCCGTAGACCGTATCGGCGTCGATCTCGGCCGAGACCAGAAGCTGGGCCCCGATCGAAATCGTCGGGGTCTCGCCCACGCCCTCGTAGACCCCGGCCGGAATGACGCTGCGGGTGAAGAAGGGGTAAAAGGCGACCAGCGTATCGGCCTCGGCCCCGTTGATCGGCAACAGGTCGATCGCGACGTTGCGGGCGAGATCGGCGATCGCCGAGACCGGGTAGCCGCCGACGAAGAACAGGGCGTCGAGCTTGCCCTCGGCCATCAGAAGGCTCGACGGGCCGGGCCTGAGAAAGCGCGCTTCCACGTCGGTCGGAGCCAACCCATAGGCGTCGAGCACCGCCTTGGCGTCGACCAGCGTGCCCGAGCCTTTCTCGCCGAGCGAGACCCGCTTGCCGGCGAGATCGGCGATGGTCTTGATCCCGGCGTCGCGGCGGACGACCACATGCAGGCTTTCCGGGTACAGGTTGGCGATCGCGCGCAAGACCTTGATCGGCCCCTTATCGGCGAACAGCCCGGTGCCGTGATAGGCCCAATAGGCGATGTCGGCCTGGGCGAGCGCGAGCTCGAACTCGCCCGAGCCGAGGCGCTCGACGTTCTCGACCGATCCCTCCGATGACTGCGCGATGGCGACGAGGCCCGGCACGCCGCAGCTCCCCCCTCGGTTGCAGGGGCGCGAGCCGGGCGGGTTGCTGATCGCGCTCGCGATCATCGCGCCGACCGGGAAGTACGTGCCCGCCGTGCCGCCGGTGCCGATCCGGAAGAAGCGGAGCTCCTGCGCGCCCGCCGCGCCCCCAAGCCCCAAGGCGACCGCGAACAGGACGGCGAGCGCCGCGATCAAGCGCGGCCGCGCCCGCCGCCTCAGGCCCCGGCTCAGCATTCCGTCACCGGCACGGCGACGTTGTCGATCAGCCGCACCGGGCCGATCCGGGCGGCGGCGAGCAGGCGGGCGGGCGGGCGGTAGACCGGAAGCGGGGCGAGGGTGTCCGCCGCGCGCAGCTCCACGTAATCGACCGATGTGAACCCGGCGGCGCGGAGGCGCTCGGCCGCCGCGGCGCAGGCGCGGGCCGGGTCGGTCCCGGCGACGATCGCGCCCGCGGTTTCGACCAGCGTCGCGTAAAGCGCGGGCGCCACGGCCCGTTGCTCCGAATCGAGGACCGCGTTGCGCGACGACAGCGCAAGCCCGTCGGCCTCGCGCACCGTCGGCGCAGCGACGATCTCGACCGGAAGATCGAGGTCGCGCGCGAGCCGGCGAACGACCAGAAGCTGCTGGTAATCCTTCTCGCCGAACACCGCGAGGTCGGGCGCGCATTGCACGAACAGCTTGGTCACCACGGTCGCGACGCCCGCGAAGTGGCCGGGCCGGTGGTCGCCGCACAGTCCTTCCGAGACCCCGCCCACGGTGACCGTGGTCGCGAAGCCCTCGCCGTACATCTCGTCCACCGACGGCATGTAGACGAGATCGACCCGGGCGGCGGCGAGCTTGGCGAGATCGCCGGCCTCGTCGCGCGGATAGCGCGCGAGATCCTCGGCCTCGCTGAACTGGGTCGGGTTGACGAAGATGCTGACCACCACCCGCCGCGCCCGCGCCTGCGCCGCCGAAACCAAGGCGAGATGCCCGGCGTGCAGCGCCCCCATGGTGGGAACCAGCGCGACCGATTCGCCCGCCCGCCGCCAGGCCGAGACCGCGGCGCGAAGGTCGGCGACGGTGGCGACTCGCGGCGGCGCGGCCCCCGGTAGGCTGCGATCGGCTGCGAGCATCGTCCTTCTCCTCGGGCGCGTCCGGACGGCGCGCCCGTAGACCTCCGAAACCCCGCAAGTATAGACCAGCCGCGGCCCGAACGGCCAAGGCGGAATGCGCCATCGGGCCGCGATTTCGCATCGCGGCGATTGACCGACCGTCGCAGGGGCGGCATAAGGCGCTGTCGGCACCCTGGCATCGGGAGAGGGCCATGGAACGCGAATCGATGGAGTACGACGTCGTCATCGTCGGAGCGGGGCCGGCGGGCCTGTCGGCGGCGATCCGGATCAAGCAGCGCGCCGCCGAGGCGGACCGCGAGGTTTCGGTTTGCGTGCTCGAGAAAGGCAGCGAGGTCGGCGCCCATATCCTGTCGGGAGCGGTCATCGAAACCCGGTCGCTCGATGAGCTGATCCCGGACTGGAAGGACCGCGGCGCGCCGCTCAACACCCCGGCCGGCGACGACCGCTTCCTGCTTCTCACCAAGCGCCGGGCGATCCGCATGCCGACGCCGCCGCAGATGCGCAACCACGGCAACTACATCGTCAGCCTGGGCAATGTGTGCCGCTGGCTCGCCGGCGAGGCCGAGGCGCTCGGGGTCGAGATCTACCCCGGCTTTCCCGCGGCCGAGGTGCTTTACGCCGAGGACGGCCGGGTGCGCGGGGTCGCCACCGGCGAGGTCGGCGTCGCCCGCGACGGCAGCCATAAGCCGAGCTACGAGCCCGGGGTCGAGTTGCACGCGCGCTTCACCCTGTTCGCCGAGGGCTGCCGGGGCTCGCTGACCAAGGGCCTGTTCGAGCGCTTCAAGCTGCGCGAAGGCTGCGATCCGCAGAGCTTCGGCATCGGCATCAAGGAGCTGTGGGAGGTCGACCCCGCCAAGCACCGCCAGGGCGAGATCGTGCACACCATCGGCTGGCCGCTGGATACTCGGACCTACGGGGGGTCGTTCATCTACCACCTCGAGGACAACCAGGTCGCGGTCGGCTTCGTCGTCGGGCTCGACTACGAGAACCCCCATCTCAGCCCCTTCGACGAGTTCCAGCGCTTCAAGACCCATCCCGCGATCCGGCCCCTGTTCGAGGGCGGCCGCCGCATCGCCTACGGCGCTCGCGCTCTTAACGAGGGCGGTTTCCAGTCGATCCCGCGCCTCGTTTTTCCCGGCGGCGCGCTGATCGGCTGCACGGCCGGTTTCCTCAACGTGCCCAAGATCAAGGGCACGCACACCGCGATGAAGTCGGCGATGCTGGCGGCGGACGCGGTGGTCGACGCGCTCGCCGCGGACGAGGCCGGTCTCGAGTCCTACGAGACCGCGCTGCGCGCCTCTTGGGTCTGGGACGAGCTCTACCGCGCGCGCAACGTAAGGCCCGCCTTTCGCTACGGGATGTGGGTCGGCCTCGCTTACGCCGGCATCGACACCTACTTGTTGCGCGGCCGCGCGCCTTGGACCTTCCGCCACCGCGAGGCCGATCATCAAAGGCTGCGCAAGAAGGACGAATGCGCCCCCATCGACTACCCCAAGCCCGACGGGGTGGTCTCGTTCGACCGCAGCTCTTCCGTCTATCTCGCGAACATCGCCCACGATGAGGACCAGCCCGTGCACCTGCGGCTCAAAGACCCGGAGACGCCGGTCAAGCTCAACCTTCCGCTCTACGACGCGCCCGAGCAGCGCTACTGCCCGGCCGGAGTCTACGAGATCCTGCGCGACGAGGACGGAAGCAACCCGCGGCTTCAGATCAACGCCGCCAACTGCGTCCATTGCAAGACTTGCGACATCAAAGACCCGACCCAGAATATCAACTGGGTGACGCCCGAGCCCGGCAGCGGCCCCAACTATCCGAACATGTAACGGGCGGGCCCGGAGGGGCCGACACCCGGCCCTTGCCGCAAGGGGATCGCCGCCCCAGCGTATTGAGGGACGGCGCGGAGCTACCAATCGTTAACCCAGCCCGGCGAGGCTGTCTCCGGCGCCATCGCCCGCCGCCGGGTTCGACGGTTGGTGTTTCGGTTGCCGTGAAGTACAATCGAGCCGGGAATCAGGAGCGGAACCCGCCGCGGTGACCGCGGACAAGGAAACGGACTTTGCGGGATTCATGGTTCGCATGATGGGCGGCAGACTGCCGGCGGCGCGTGTGGCTTTGCGCGCAGCTCTGGTAACCGTTGTGGCTGTAACGCTCGGCGCCTGCGCGAGCGGGCGCGATGCGCCGACGGCCGTCGGCGCGACGAACGACGACTCAATGGCCATCCAGGTCGCCGCGGCGCCGATCGATTCGGCGCTCGGCAGCTACCTCGCCGGGCGCGTCGCGCGGCACGAGCGCGACACGGCGGCGGCGGCGCGCTACTTCGCCCGAGCGCTCGCCGACGACCCGGACAACGTCAACATTCTCCGCCAGACCGCGCTCTCGCTGCTCGCCGAAGGGCGCGTCAAAGAAGCCGCGGAGCTTTCCCAGCGTATCATCGCGCTCCGTCCGCGGGCTCCGGTCGCCGGTCTCACCGTGGTCGTCGACCGGGTCCGCGCCGGCGACTACGAAGCGGCCCGCAAGCTTATCGACACGTTGCCCCGCCAGGGCTACAACACGCTGCTCGCGCCGTTGATCTCGGCCTGGGTCTCCGCCGCCCAGGGACGCTACGCCGACGCCTTCGAAACCCTGGACAAGCTGAACCAGAGTTCGGCGTTCACGGTCTTCCGCGAGTATCACACCGCGTTGATCCACGATCTCGCCGGCAACACCGACCTTGCCGAGGCGGCCTATCGGCGAGCGCTCGATTCGCAGCGCGGCGGCAGCTATCGCCTGGTCTCGGCCTTCGGCGCTTTTTACGAGCGCACCGGGCGGCCCGAGAAGGCGCGCGCCCTTTACACCGGCTATCTTCGCGACAAGCCCGACAGCCTGTGGCTTGCGCCGGCGCTCGCCCGGCTCGACCGCGGCGAGGCCCCCGACCTCCTGGTCCGCGACGCGCGCGAAGGCGTGGCCGAGGCGCTGGTCGGCACGGCGAGCGCGCTCAACCGCGAAAACGCGCTCGACGCGGCGCTCCTCTACGACCGGCTTGCGCTTTACCTGCGACCGGGCTTCGACCTCGCGAACCTGCTCTTGGGCGAGATCTACGACGGCCTCGACCAGCCGGCCCGGGCGATCGTCGCCTATGAGGCGGTGCCCGCCTCGTCGCCGTTGCGGTGGTCGGCCGCGCTTCGGATCGCAATCGATCTCGATGCGACCGGCCGTACGGACGAAGCGATCGACCGGCTCAACCGGATGGCGAGCGAGAGACCTACGCGCGCCGATGCGCTGATCACGCTCGGCGACATCCTGCGCGGGCGCGAACGTTGGGCCGACGCGGTCGACGCCTACGACCGCGCGCTCGCCCGGATCAAGAAACGCGACCGCCGGCACTGGCGGGCGCTCTATGCGCGCGGCATCTCGCTCGAACGCTCCAAGCGCTGGAAACGGGCCGAGAAGGACTTCCTCGCCGCGCTCGATCTCGCGCCCGACCAGCCGCTGGTGCTCAACTACCTCGGCTACTCGTGGGTCGACCAAGGGATCAACCTCGACCGGGCGCTCAAAATGATCGAGCGCGCGGTCGAGCTCCGCCCCCGCGATGGTTACATCATCGACAGCCTGGGTTGGGCGCAGTACCGGCTCGGCAACTATGCGAGCGCGGTGATCCAGCTCGAACGCGCGGTCGAGCTCCAGCCCGACGATCCGACCATCAACGACCACCTTGGCGACGCCTACTGGCGCGCCGGGCGCAAGATCGAGGCCCGTTTCCAGTGGCGGCGCGCGCTCGCGCTTAACCCGCCCGAGGAAGGCATGGCCGCCCGGATCGAGCGCAAGCTGCGCGTCGGATTGCCCCAGGACGCGGTCGCCGATGGCAGCGGGTGAGGCGCGCGCGGAGCGCAGCCCGGCCGCGCTGACCGAAACGGCCCCCGCCAAGATCAACCTCTATCTTCACGTCGTCGGCCGTCGCGCCGACGGTTACCATCGGATCGACAGCCTGATCGTCTTCGCCGATGTCGGCGACCGCCTGACCGTGGCCCCCGCGGCGGCGCTGAGCCTTGAGGTGACGGGGCCGTTCGCCGCCGCGCTCGAAGGCGAAGCGGTCGAAGACAATCTGGTTCTGCGCGCCGCGCGCCTTTTGCAGCGGGCCGGCGACGTGCGGGACGGCGCGGCGATTCGCCTCGAGAAGCGGCTTCCGGTCGCCGCCGGCCTCGGCGGCGGCTCGGCCGACGCGGCGGCCGCCCTACGCGCGCTCGCGCGGCTGTGGCGGCTGCGCCCGGCGTCCGGGGATCTGATGGGAATCGCCTGCGCGCTCGGCGCCGACGTGCCTGTCTGTCTCGAATCGCGCCCCGCCTTCGTCGCCGGGATCGGCGAGGCGATCGCGCCCGCGCCGCCGCTGCCCGCGTTTCATCTCGCGCTCGTCAATCCGGGCGTTCGACTCGCGACCGCGGCCGTGTTCGCCGCCCGCGAAGGCCCGTTCTCCGCGCCTGCGCGCTTCGCCGAAAGCCCCGCGGACGCGGCCGCCTTCGCCGCGCTCCTCGAAGAGCGCCGCAACGACCTCGAAGAACCGGCGCGCGCGCTCGCCCCCCAAGCGGCGGCGCCGGGCCCCGCGCTCGCAGCGACGCGGGGCTGTCTTCTCGCCCGCATGTCGGGCTCGGGCGCGACCTGGTTCGGCCTGTTCGCCGAGGCGGCGGAAGCCGAGGCCGCCGCCCGCGCGCTCGCCCGCGACCGGGGTTGGTGGGCGGCGGCGTGCCGGCCTGCGCCCGGCCCGGCCGGCACATACGGACGGCGTCCGGTTAACGATTTTCCAACCGCGCCCGCGGCGCTATAAGCGGGCGCACAGGGCGCGAAGCCCGCGACGACGGAAGGGACAGATGGCGGTTCTGGTCACCGGCGCGGCCGGTTTCATCGGCTACCACGTAAGCGCGGCGCTGCTCGATCGCGGCGAGACCGTAATCGGGGTCGATGATCTCAACCCCTACTACGACGTCGCCCTGAAGGAGGCCCGGCTCGCCCGGCTCAAAGCGCGCAACCGCTTTGCCTTCCACCGCCTCGACATCGCCGAGCGCGGCGCGCTGGCCGACGCCTGCAAGGGCGCGGGCGTCGACCGCGCCGTCCATCTCGCGGCCCAGGCGGGGGTGCGCCACTCGCTCAAAGACCCGTTCGTCTACGTCCGCACCAACCTGGTCGGCCATCTCGAGGTGCTCGAGACCTGCCGCCACCTGCCCGACTTCCGTCACCTGGTCTATGCGAGCTCGAGCTCGGTCTACGGCGGCAACGTCAAGCTGCCGTTCTCGGAGGCCGACCGGGTCGACGCCCCGATCTCGCTTTACGCCGCGACCAAGCGCTCGGACGAGCTGATCAGCCACCCTTACGCCCATCTTTACGGCCTGCCGGCGACGGGGCTGCGGTTCTTCACCGTCTACGGCCCCTGGGGGCGGCCCGACATGGCGGCCTATATCTTCACCCGGGCGATCTTCGCCGGCGAGCCGATCAAGGTGTTCAACCACGGCGACATGCGCCGCGACTTCACCTATATCGACGATATCGTCGCCGGCGTGCTCGCGGTCCTCGACTCCCCGCCCGTGGGCGGCGACGGCGCGCCCCCGCACCGGGTCTACAATATCGGCAACCACCGCTCCGAGCCGTTGATGCGCTTCATCGCGGTGCTCGAAGCGGCGATCGGCCGCAAGGCCGAGATCGAGCTTCTTCCGATGCAGCCCGGCGACGTGAAGGAGACCTTCGCCGACATCGCGGCGATCCAACGCGACTGCGGGTTCGCGCCCAAGACCACGATCGACGAGGGCCTGCCCCGATTCGTCGCCTGGTACCGCGACTACCACGGGGTCTGATCCCCGTTCGCCCATGAGGGGATTCGGGCCTCGGCCCCATAGGTCGTTCAAAGGCGAAAGGGTCTGATCCCGGGCTTCCGGCCCTCTACCCGCAGGACGGGCGATCCTCTATCTTAGGGCCATGAACGCAGAGCCCAACGCAGGGTTTTCCGGCGGCTTCGCCGTCGTCCAGGCGGCGCTTCCCGGCCTTCCCGCGACGCCCGGGGTCTACCGCATGATCGACGGCCGCGGCGGCGTGCTCTACGTCGGCAAGGCCAAGAACCTGCGCAAGCGGGTCGCCGCTTACGCCCATCCGGGGCGGCTTTCGGTCCGGATCGCGCGCATGGTCGCCCAGGTCGCCGCCGTCGAGGTCACCGCGACCCACACCGAAGCCGAGGCCCTGCTTCTCGAGGCCAACCTCATCAAGCGCCTGCGGCCGCGTTACAACATCCTCCTCCGCGACGACAAGTCGTTTCCTTACATCCTTTTGCGCACCGACCACGCCTGGCCGCAGCTCGTCAAGCACCGCGGCGCGCGCAAGCGGGCGGGCGACTACTTCGGCCCCTTCGCCTCGGCCGGCGCGGTCAACCAGACCCTCGCCGCCCTGCAACGCGCCTTCCCGCTCCGAAGCTGCTCGGACAGCGTGTTCGCGGGCCGCACGCGCCCCTGCCTTCAGCACCAGATCAAGCGCTGCGCCGCGCCCTGCGTCGGCCGGATCGGCGCGGACGAGTACCGCGCCCTGGTCGAGGAGGCGCGCGCCTTCCTTTCGGGCCGCAGCCGCGCGGTCCAGGACAGCCTGGCGGCGCGGATGCAGGCGGCGAGCGATGCGCTCGACTTCGAGACCGCCGCCGTCTACCGCGACCGCATCCGGGCGCTGACCCAGATCCAGGCGAGCCAGGACATCAACGTCGCCGCCGTGGGCGACGCCGACGTGATCGCCGTCCACTGCGAAGGGGGGCACGCCTGCGTGCAGGTGTTCTTCTTCCGCGCCGGCCAGAACTACGGCAACCGCGCCTACTTCCCCGCCCGCGCGGGCCAGGCGGCCGAGGCCGAGGTGCTCGCCGCCTTCATCGGCCAGTTCTACCAGAACAAGGAGATCCCGCGCCGGGTGATGGTGAGCCATCCGCTCCCCGACCGGGCGCTGATCGAGGCCGCGCTGACGCTGCACGCAGGCCGCCGCGTGCGCCTGATCGAGCCCAAGCGAGGCGCGGGCCGCGGGCTCGTCGCCGGCGCGCTCGCCAACGCCCGGCTTGCGCTCGGGCGAAGGCTGTCGGAAAGCGCGGCCCAGAGGCGGCTGCTCGAAGGGCTCGCCGCGCGGCTCGCGCTGGATGCGCCGCCGCGGCGGATCGAGGTCTACGACAACAGCCATGTCTCCGGAACCCACGCGGTCGGCAGCATGATCGTCGCCGGCCCCAATGGCTTCGAGAAGAGCGCTTATCGCAAGTTCATCATCCGCGGCCTGCGCGAAGGACGGATCACGCCGGGCGACGACTACGCCATGATGCGCGAGGTGTTGCGGCGGCGCTTCACCCGGCTGGTCAAGGAGAACGACGAGGCGACGAAGCCCGATCTGATCCTGGTCGACGGCGGCAAAGGGCAGCTCTCGGTCGCCGTCTCGGCGCTCGAAGACGCGGGCCTCGCCGGGCGGATCGCGGTCGCCGCCATCGCCAAGGGACCGGACCGCAACGCGGGCCGCGAGCGCATCCATCTGCCCGGCCGGCCCCCCTTGTCTCTCGACGCCGACGACCCGGTGCTCTATTTCCTACAGAGGCTGCGCGACGAAGCCCACCGCTTCGCCATCGGCGCCCACCGAGCGCGGCGGCGCAAGGCGCAGGCGCGCTCCCCGCTCGACGCGATCCCGGGCGTCGGCGCCAAGCGCAAGCGCGCGCTTCTCCACCACTTCGGCTCGGCCCGGGCGGTGGCCGAAGCCGGGGTCGTCGATCTCGAACGGGTGGAGGGCATCAGCCGCGCGGTCGCCCAGGCGGTGTACGACCACTTTCACGCCGAGCCCTGAGACGCGTGATCGCCCGTGATCGTGATATAGAGGGCCGGCCCCGGAACCGAGAGCGCAGGCGATGCTCAATCTTCCCAATCTGTTGACCCTATCGCGGATCGGCGTCATCCCGCCGCTGGTCGCGCTGTTCTACTGGGACCATCCGCTTTCGGGCTGGGTGGCGCTGGCGCTGTTCGCGCTCGGCGGCGCGACGGATTACTTCGACGGCTACCTCGCGCGCTCGCGCAAGCAGCTCTCCAAGCTCGGGCGGATGCTCGACCCGATCGCCGACAAGCTGCTGGTCGCTTCGGTGATCCTGATGCTCGTCGCTTTCGGGCGGGCGCCGGTGCTCGCCTCGCTGGTCATCCTCTGCCGCGAGCTTCTGGTCTCGGGCCTGCGCGAGTACCTGGCCGAGATCAACGTCGGCGTCCCGGTCACCTTGCTCGCCAAGTGGAAGACGACGATCCAGATGATCGCGCTCGGCTTTCTGCTCGTGGGCGACGCCGGGCCGACGTTCTTCCACCCCTTGCTGACCACCACCTTCATCGGCGAGACGCTGTTGTGGATCGCGGCGGTGGTCACCCTGATCACCGGGTTCGACTACCTGCTCGTGGGCCTGCGCCACGTCGGGCCGAACGAGCCTGCGCGCTGACCGGCGGGGGCGACGGGCGGGCGATGCGCATCCTCGGGCTCGCGGGCTGGAGCGGCAGCGGCAAGACGACTCTTGTCGTCGGCCTGATCCCGGCGCTCGCCGCGCGCGGGGTCCGGGTCTCCACGATCAAGCACGCCCATCACAGCGTCGATATCGACCGTCCCGGCAAGGACAGCTATCGCCATCGCGAGGCGGGCGCGGTCGAGGTCGTGCTTTCGACCGCGCGGCGCTGGGCGCTGGTCCACGAGCTCGGCGACGAGCCCGAGCCCAGCGTCGACGAGATCGTCGCCCGCCTCGCCCCGGTCGATCTCGTGCTCGTCGAAGGCTTCAAGCGCGACCGCCACCCCAAGATCGAGGTCCACCGCCCCGAGACCGGCCTGCCGCTTTTGTGCGAGGACGATCCGAGCGTGATCGCGGTCGCGAGCGACGCGCCGGTTCCGGGGCTTTCGATTCCGGTGCTCGATCTCAACGACATTCCCGCGATCGCCGAGTTCATCATCGCCCATTGCGGGCTTTCCAAGGACTGACCCGTGCCCCAGATCACCGACGACTGCTTCGCCCCCGGCGCGCGTTTCATGACCACGGACGAGGCGCTCGCCCGCATCCGCGCCCTCGCCCGACCGGTCACCGGCGTCGAGACGGTCGCGCTCGCGAAGGCCGCGGGCAGGATTCTCGCCGCCGACGTGGTCGCCGGCATGGACGCGCCTCCCCACGACAATTCGGCGGTCGACGGCTATCTCGTCTACTTCGACGACCTCGAGCGCGGCGGCGAGACCCGGCTCGCGCTCGCCGGGCGGCGGGCGGCGGGCGACGCCCCGGGGGATGCGCCTCCGCGCGGAACGGCGCTGCGCGTGTTCACCGGCGCCGCCCTGCCCGCGGGCCCAGACACCGTGGTCATGCAAGAGGACTGCCGCCGCGAGGGCGACGCGGTCGTCGTCCCGCCCGGGATCGCGCGCGGGGCGAACCTGCGCCGGGCCGGCGAGGACGTGCGCGCGGGCGCGACGGTCCTGCGCGCGGGCCGCCGGCTCAGGCCCCAGGATCTCGGCCTCGCCGCTTCGATCGGCCGCGCCGCGCTCGCGGTGCGCGAGCCCCTCAGGGTCGCCGTCTTCTCGACCGGGGACGAGATCCGCGAGCCCGGCGAGACGCTGGGGCCGGGCGCGATCTATGACGCCAACCGCTATGTTCTCGGCGCGCTGCTCGCGGCCCAGGGCTGCGCGGTGACCGATCTCGGAATCCTGCGCGACGACGCCGCCGAGGTCCGCGCGGCGCTCGCCGCCGCCGCCCGCGACCACGACCTTCTGTTCACCTCGGGCGGGGTCTCGGTCGGCGAGGAGGACCATGTGAAGGCGGCGGTGGAACGGGAAGGCGCGCTGCACTTCTGGCGGCTCGCGATCAAGCCGGGCCGGCCGCTCGCGCTCGGGCGCGTGGGCGAGACCCCCTTCGTCGGCCTGCCCGGCAACCCGGTCGCGGCGATGGTGACCTTCCTGCGCTTCGCCCGCCCGCTGGTGCTCGGGCTCGCCGGCGCCGACGACATCGAGCCCGCGCTCTATCGGGTGCGCGCCGGTTTCGATTACGCGAAGAAGCCGGGCCGGCGCGAGTGGCTGCGCGCCCGCCTCGCGCGCGACGCCGCAGGTCGCCTCTCGGCCGAGAAGTTCCCCCGCCAGGGCTCGGGCATCCTGTCTTCGCTGGTCGCGGCCGACGGACTGGTTGAACTGCCCGAGGATCTGACCCAATTGACAAAAGGCGACGCGGTCGATTTTCTGCCTTTCAACGAGCTCATGCCCGCGGGCTGACGAAGACGCGAGCGCGGCGACGCGAGGACGGAACGATGAGGCTTCTCTACTTCGCCTGGTTGAGGGCCAAGATCGGCACCGGGGCCGAAGAGATCGCGCTGCCCGAAGGCGTGAACGACGTCGCCGGCCTGATCGACTGGCTCAAGGGCCGGGGCGCGGGCTATGCGGACGCGCTCGCCAACCCGAGCCTGGTGCGCGTCGCGGTCAACCAGGAATACGTCGGTCCCGATCATCCGGTGGCGGACGGCGACGAGGTCGCCCTCTTCCCGCCCGTGACGGGCGGGTGAGGGGCGCGGAGCCATGACCGTCCGCGTCCAGCGCGAAGATTTCGACCCGGGCGCCGAGATCGCGGCGCTCACCGCCGGCAATCACCGGATCGGCGGCGTGGTGGCCTTTGTCGGCCTGGTCCGCGACATGGCGGGCGAAGCGCCGATCGAGGCCATGACGCTCGAGCATTACCCGGGCATGACCGAGGCCAAGCTCGCCGAGATCGAGGCCGAGGCGCGGGACCGCTGGCCGCTCGAGGCGAGCCTGATCATTCACCGCTACGGCCGGCTCGAGCCCGGCGATCGCATCGTCCTCGTGGTCGCCGCCTCGTCCCACCGCCAAGCGGCGTTCGACGCCTGCAACTTCCTGATCGATTGGCTCAAGACCAAAGCGCCGTTCTGGAAGCTCGAGGAATCGGGCGGCCGGGGCCGCTGGGTCGACGCCCGCGACGCCGACGACCGCGCCGCCAGGCGCTGGATCGAGGAGTAGGCGCGTCCCGCCCGGAACCCGCTTGCGTTCAGGCGCGCACCAGCGCCGCGTAGTCCTCGATCATCCGGCGGGTGACGGGGCCGACCTGGAAGTGGTTCCCGTCGATCTCGGCCACCGGCGTGACCTCGGCCGCGGTCCCGGTGAGGAACACCTCGTCGGCGCGGGCGAGCTCGTCGGGCATGATCGCGCGCTCGACCACCTCGATGCCGCGCTTGCGGGCCAGCGCGATGACCGTGCGCCGGGTGATGCCGTCGAGGAAGCAGTCGGGCGTCGGCGTGTGCAACGCGCCGTCGAAGACCATGAAGATGTTGGCCCCGGTCGCCTCGGCGACCTGGCCCCGCCAGTCGAGCATCAGGGCGTCGGTGTAGCCCTTGGCCTGGACTTGGTGGCGGGCGAGCGTGCAGATCATGTAAAGGCCCGCGGCCTTGCTTTTCACCGGCGCGGTGTCGGGCGCGGGCCGGCGGTATTGCGCGGTCGCGAGCCGGATGCCGCGCAGCGCCTCGTCGCCGAAGTAGGCCCCCCACTCCCAGGCCGCGATCGCGACGTGGATGGTCGTCTCTTGGGCGGCGACCCCCATCTGCTCGCTGCCCCGCCAGGCGATGGGCCGGACATAACCGTCGCTGATGCGATTGGCCTTGATCACCTCCTCGGTCGCGGCGTCGATCTCGGCCGCCGTGTAGGGGAGGGTCATGTCAAGAATGCGCGCCGATTCGACGAGTCGTTCGCTATGCTCGGTCAGCTTGAACACCCGCCCCCCATAGGCGCGCTCGCCCTCGAAGACCGCGCTCGCGTAATGGAGCGCGTGAGACAACAGATGCAGCTTGGCCTCGCGCCAAGGGACCAGCTTGCCGTCGAACCAGATCGTCCCGTCGCGATCGTCATAAGGAACAAAACTCATGAAGCGCCGCCTTTCCCGGCTAACCCGACACTCTTGCGTTCCGTAGCATCCTGCGGCATATAAGTCAATATGGCTGACTTATCCAAAGGGGCGAACCCTCTTTTCCTGCGCGACGACGAGCTTCGGCGCGGGATCGAGCTTTTGTTCTACGCCTATCGCGACTTCACGGCGGAGCCCGATTCGATCCTCGCCGAGTACGGCTTCGGCCGGGCGCACCACCGGGTGATCTACTTCGTCGGGCGCAACCCGGGGGTCACGGTGGGCGCGCTTCTCGGCATCCTGCGCATCACCAAGCAATCGCTCGCGCGCGTGCTGCGCCAGCTCGTGCGCGAGGGTTTCATCGAGCAGCGCCCGGGCGTCCGCGACCGCCGCCAGCGGCTTCTGTACCTGACCGAGGCGGGGGTCGCGCTCGAACGCCGGTTGACCGCGCCCCAGCGCGCCCGCTTCGCCCGCGCCTACCGCGCCGCCGGCGCCCAGGCGGTCGAGGGCTTCCGCAAGGTGCTGATCGGGCTTCTCGACGAGCCCGAGGCGCGCAAGGCGCTCGGCGGCGACGGTTGAGCGTCCCTCGCAGCAGGATGACCCAGGAGCCCGCTCATATCCTGGTCGTCGACGACGATCGCCGCCTTCGCGATCTGTTGCAGCGCTACCTCACCGATAACGGCTACCGGGTGACCACCGCCGAGAACGCGGCCGATGCGCGGGCGCGGATGTCGGGGCTCGCCTTCGACCTCCTGGTGGTCGACGTGATGATGCCGGGCGAGAGCGGGCTTTCGCTGACCCGGGCGTTGCGCGAGGAGAGCCCCGTGCCGATTCTCTTGCTCACCGCGATGGGCGAGCCCGAGGACCGGGTGGCGGGCCTTGAGTGCGGGGCCGACGATTATCTTCCCAAGCCCTTCGAGCCGCGCGAGCTTCTGCTCAGAATCGGGAACATTCTGCGCCGGGCCCGACCCGCCGCGCCGCGCGACCGGGTCGTCCGCTTTGGCCCCTTCACCTTCGATTCCGCCCGCGTCGAGCTGCGCCGGGACGAAGAGATCGTCCATCTCACCTCGGGCGAAGCGACGCTTCTCCAGGTGTTCGCGCAAAGCCCCGGCGAGACGCTGAGCCGCGAGCGCCTGAGCCGCGAGAGCGGGCTCGGCGGCGGCGCGCGCACCGTGGATGTGCAGATCGCGCGGCTTCGGCGTAAGATCGAGCCCGACCCCCGGCAGCCGCGCTACCTTCAGACCGTATGGGGCGCGGGCTATGTCTTGCGCGCCGATTGATCGGGCGTGACGGAACCACAGCGCGGGACACAACGATGGGCCATCTGAAACCTCTGGTCCCCCGGACCCTGTTCGGGCGGTTTCTGCTGATCATCGTGATCCCGTTGGTGCTGTTGCAGCTCGTCGCCGGCTATGTCTTCTTCGCCCGCCACTGGGAGACGGTGAGTCGCCGGCTGGCCGATGCGCTCGCCGGAGAGATCGGCGCCGCGATCGCGCTTCGCCGCGAGATGGAGAACGAGACCGACTTCCGCCGCGTGCTCGCCGAGATGCGGCGAAGGCTCGCGATCGACAGTCGGTTCGAACCCGGCGGCCAGGTCGAGGCCGACACCGCGCCCGCCGGCCGCGGCATCTTCGAGTACACGCTCTTCGTCTCGCTCAAGAACCAGCTTCGCGAGCCCTTCCACGTCGCGGTCGATAACCGGACCAAGCGAATCACCATCAGCGTCGGGCTGATCGACGGCGTGATGCACTTCTCGACCCAACGCAAGCGCCTGTTCACCACCACCGTCTACCTGGTGGTGATGTGGATGGTCGGCACCTCGATCCTTCTGCTCGCGATCGCGGTCTTCTTTATGCGCAAGCAGATCCGGCCCATGCGTCGTCTCGCCGAGGCGGCCGAGGCCTTCGGCAAGGGCCTCGACGTCCCCGCCTTCAAGCCCGAGGGCGCGCGCGAGGTGCGCCAGGCGGCGGCGGCCTTTCTCGAAATGAAGGAGCGCATCCGCCGCCAGATCACCCAGCGGACCGAGATGCTCGCGGGCGTGAGCCACGATCTCCGCACCCCGCTGACTCGAATCAAGCTCGAGCTCGCCATGCTCGGCGATAGCGACGAGGTCGCGAACCTTCGGGCCGATGTCGCCGAGATGGAGCGGATGATCGAAGGCTACCTCGCGTTCGCCCGCGGCGAAGGCGGCGAAAGCCCGGCTCCGGTCGATCTCGGCGCGCTGCTCGACGAGGTGGTGGCGAGCGGCCGGCGCAAGGGAGGCGCGATCGCGTTCACACGCGACGAAGCGCTCGTGCTTCCGCTCAGGCGCAACGCGGTCCGGCGCTGTCTTACCAACTTGATCGACAATGCTTTGCGCTACGGCGCGCGGGTAACGATCGCGACCCGGCGCCTGAAGGACGCGGTCGAGGTCTTGGTCGACGACGACGGCCCCGGGATTCCCGAGGACGAGCGCGAGAACGTGTTCCGCCCCTTCTATCGGATCGATTCGTCCCGCAACCCCGAGACCGGCGGGGTCGGGCTTGGCCTGACCATCGCCCGCGACGTCGTCCACGCCCACGGCGGCGAGATCGGCCTCGAGACCGCGCCCGGCGGGGGCCTGCGCGTGCGCCTGCGCTTCCCCCTGTAGCCGGCCGGCGGGATCGCCTCGCGGTCTAGGCGACCTTGCGGGCGAGGACCTGAAGGCCGGGCTTGCGGTTGCGGTAGCGCCGCAGGATCGTGAGCCCGTAGCGCCCGAACAGGATCCGGATTGTCCGCTCATCGAAGAACTGGACATGCCGGGGCGGGCTGAACATGTCCCAAGCGGTCACGTCGGCGGGCACGCGGCGGTGGCCGATATCGGGCGTGGTGAGAAAAACGCGCCCGCCCGGTCTCAAGACCGCCGTGAGCAAGCGCATAAAACCGTCGAGATCGGGCAGATGCTCGATCACCTCCGAGCAGTAGACGAAATCGAACGCGAGGCCGCGGGCCGCGAAGGTCTCGAAATCCTCGCAGAAGAAGGCGCAGTCCGGAAAATGCCGCCGGGCGTAGGCGATCGCCCGCGCATCGATGTCGAGCCCAGCGGCCCAGGCCCCGCGCCTGCGCATCGCCTCGACGACGAAGCCGCCGCCGCAGCCGACGTCAAGCGCCTTGCCGCCGCGGAAGTAGCGGGCGAACCGGAGCGCCTTGACGCGCGCGCGGCGCATTCGCGACGCCGCCTTGGGATAGCGGGCGGCGCTGATCGCCCCCTCGTCGCCGCCGTAGAGGGCCGCGAGCGTCTCGGGCGGCGGCATGGGGTCGAGATAGACGAAGCCGCAGGCGACGCAGCGAACGAACCGGTAGGCGTTCTTGGCGGCGTAAGGAACGGCGTCCCGCCCGCCGCAGACGCGACAGGATGCGGGGCGCGCCGCGATCAAAATAGGCGGCCGCCGTTAGGCGCCGGCGGATCGACCGTGACCAGCGCGACCGCGCCCTCGGCGTTCGGAAAGCCGAGCACCAGAACCTCGGACATGAAGGGGCCGATCTGCTTGGGCGGGAAGTTGACCACCGCCGCGACCTGGCGGCCGATCAGCATCTCGGGCGTATAAAGCTCGGTCACCTGGGCCGAGGACTTGCGCTCGCCGATCTCGGGGCCGAAATCGATGCGGAGCTTGTAGGCGGGCTTGCGCGCCTCGGGAAAGGGCTCGCAGGCGATCACCGTGCCGATGCGGATGTCGACCTTGAGAAAGTCGTCGAAGGTGATGGTCCCGGCCACCGCTCCGCCCGCCATGCGCGCCTCCTCCGCGGTCTTTCACTTCGTCTGCGCGGGCGCGATTACAGCCGCTTTCGCGGCCCTCCGCAAGCCGTCGTCGAACGACGAAAACGGGACCGCCCGGAGGACGGTCCCGTTGCGAGGCCATGCTCTCGTCCGCCCGCGCCGGCGCGGGCGGCGTTTCGCGCGTCAGACCTTCTTGGCGAGGGTCTGGAACTCGTCGAGGCTCTCGACGACGCGCTTGTTCAGCACCTCGATCGCCTCGATGTTGGTCTTGGTCGCGATATCGGCGAGCTCGCGGAAATTGGCCACCGTCTTCTCGAAAGTGGTCTTGGCGAGCTCGGCCTGCTTGGCCGCGCCGGTCCGCGGATCGGTCACCGACATCAGCTCGCGGACTGCGCTCATGTACTCGTCGACCGCGCCGCGAACGAACTCGGTCTGGTGCTCGACGATGGTCTTGACCCCGTCGACGGCGACCTTGTTGGCGGCCGAGACGGCCTCGATGTTGCGACGCTGGGACGCGACCAGCGCGTCGACGTCGACATTGGGAACCTTGAACGGCGCGAACAACGCGGCCGGATCGAATGCGGTGTTGGCGTTGGTGGTGGACTTGGGCATCTCTCTTGCACTCCTGGGGGCTGGGCTTGCCATCGATGCTATGTTGCACTGCACAATGACGTACCGGACATATAGGCCGAGGAGATCTCATGTCAAGGGTTTTTTTGCGGCGCAGCATAACGGCCGCGGAAATTCCGGCCCGCTCTAGCGAAAGCGGAAGCGTCTGAAACGCAAGCCGACCGATCAGGCGCCGGCGCCCCCAGGCTCGGGGGCAGGTTCGGGTTCAGGCCCACGCGCGCTGCGGCGCCGCGGCCGAGGAAAGCCGCGGCACAGCCTGACGGCGCGCTCGGCCTGGGCGAGGCGGCGGTCGAGCGCCGCCATGGTCCGGGCCTGATCGGCGCTGTCGTCGGCGAGCCAGACCCGGAAGACCGCGAGGTAGACGGCCGTCAGCCCTTCGATGCGCAAAAGCCCTCTGATCCCCGAGGAGTCGAGCCGCGCGGCCTCGAGCATCGCCGCCATCGAGCGGGCGAGCGCGCAGGCCCCGAAAAGCGCCATCGCCGGGTCCGCGCAGCCCTCGCGCAGGATGACCCGAAGCGCCGGGCGATAGGGCGCGAGCGCGTCGAAGCGGCGCATGAGCACGTCGAACAGGCGGTCGCGCGCTGGCTGGTCGGCGATCTCGGGGTCGTCGCGGGCGAGCACCTCGGCGTCGATCCGCCGGGCGAAGGCGGCGAGGATCGCGGTCTTCGAGGAGAAGGCGTCGTAAAGCTCGGCCAGCGTCACCCCGGCCTCGGCCGCGATCTCGGCGAGCGTAAGCCCGCGCCAGCCGCGGCTCTCGGCGAGCGCGAGCGCGGCGTCGATCACGCGATCGGCGATGCCCTTGCGGCCGCCCTTTCCGGCGCCCGTCCTTCGGGTGCGGCGGGGTTCGGCCTTCTTGCCCATGCGCGCCTCCGCAACGGTCCTGCGACCCCGGGTCCGGCCGCCCGCGGCCCGAGGGCCGGCGCGCGGCCTTAACGCATTAGTGTATTCCTCTCACGCCCGCTTGCCAATGTCG
>CAYYWV010000053.1:0-18843 GCA_964475385.1 uncultured Alphaproteobacteria bacterium
CCGACGTGCCGGTCAGCACCAAGCCGACCGAGGTGCGGATGGGCAAGGGCAAGGGCTCGCCCGAGTACTGGATGTGCCGAGTCAAGCCGGGACGGATCATGTTCGAGGTCGACGGCGTGCCGCCGGCGCTCGCCCGGGCCGCCTTCGAGCGCGGCGCGGCCAAGCTGCCGGTGCGCACCCGGATCGTGGCCCGCACCGAGGGAGCCTAGGCGATGAAGGCGGAAGAAGTGCGCGCAAAGAGCCTGGACGAGCTCAAGGAGCTTCTGGTCTCGCTCAAGAAGGAGGCGTTCAACCTGCGCTTCCAGAAGGCGACCGGCCAGCTCGAGAACACCGGACGGATTCGCGAAGTCCGACGCGACATCGCGCGCGTCAACACGATTCTGCGCGAGAAGTCGCGCGCCGCGTCGTAGGAGGTCGGAGATGCCGAGGCGAGTCATGCAGGGCGTCGTGGTCAGCGCCGCCGGAGACAAGACGGTCATCGTGCGGGTCGAGCGCCGCGTGATGCATCCGCTCTACAAGAAGGTGATCCGGCGAAGCAAGAAGTACGCGGCCCATGACGAACAGAACCGGTGCAAGCCGGGCGACGTGGTGCGAATCCGCGAATCCCGGCCGTACTCGAAGCGCAAGCGGTGGGAAGTGGTATTCGACGCAGCCTAGGGCGGTTTCGCGCCGCCCGTGCGCCACGCAAGGAAGGGACTGAGCCATGATTCAGATGCAGACGAACCTGGATGTCGCCGATAACTCCGGTGCGCGCCGGGTGCAGTGCATCAAGGTGCTGGGCGGCTCGAAGCGCAAGACCGCATCGGTCGGCGACGTGATCGTGGTCTCGGTCAAGGACGCGATCCCGCGCGGCAAGGTCAAGAAGGGCGACGTCCACCGGGCGGTGATCGTGCGGACCGCGAAAGAGATCCGGCGCGAGGACGGCAGCGCGATCCGCTTCGACCGCAACGCGGCGGTTCTGATCACCCGCCAGGGCGAGCCCATCGGCACCCGCATCTTCGGCCCGGTGACGCGCGAGCTCAGGGCCAAGAAGTTCATGAAGATCATTTCGCTGGCGCCGGAGGTGCTGTGATGGCCCGCAAGCTGCGGATCAAAAAAGGTGACGAGGTGATCGTCATCACCGGCAAGGAGAAGGGCAAGAAGGGCAACGTGCTGCGAGTCTTGCCCAAGGAATCGCGCGCGATCGTCCAGGGCGTCAACATGGTCAAACGCCATACCCGCCCGTCGGCGACCACGCCCGGCGGGATCATCGAGAAGGAAGCCCCGATCCACATTTCGAACCTCGCCCTTGTCGACCCCAAGTCGGGCGAGGCGACGCGGGTCGGTTACCGCGTCCTCGAGGACGGCCGCAAGGTGCGCTACGCGAAGCGCTCCGGCGAGATCATCGACGTCTAGCCGCCGCGGTGGGAGAAGAAAAGATGAAGGCCCGTTTGCGCGAGCATTACGAGACGGTGCTGAGGCCCCAGCTTCAGGAGCGGTTCAACTACAAGAACCCGATGCAGGTGCCGCGGCTCGAGAAGATCGTCGTCAACATGGGCGTCGGCGAGGCGGTCGCCGACAGCAAGGCGATCAACGGCGCGGTCGCCGATCTGGCTGCGATCACCGGCCAGAAGCCGATCGTGATCAAGGCCAAGAAGTCGGTGGCCTCGTTCAAACTGCGCCAGGGGATGCCGGTCGGCGTCAAGGTCACCCTGCGCAAGAATCGGATGTACGAGTTCCTTGACCGGCTGGTCACGATCGCGCTGCCGCGGGTGCGCGACTTTCGGGGCCTGTCGGACAAGAGCTTCGACGGACGCGGCAACTTCGCGATGGGACTCAAAGAGCAGATCGTGTTCCCCGAGATCGACTACGACAAGGTCGACACCGTGCGGGGGATGGACATCGTGATCGTCACCACCGCGAAGACCGACGAGGAGGCCAAGGCGCTGCTCGCCGGCTTCCAGTTGCCGTTCAGCGGCGAAGCTTAGGACAACGCGAAAGCGAGGTTTCGCAGATGGCGAAGAAGAGCGCGATCGAGAAGAACAAGCGGCGGGCGCGGCTGGTCAAGAGCTACGCCGCCAAGCGGGAGCGTCTGAAGGCGATGGCCAACGACGAATCGTTGCCCCAGGAAGAGCGGTTCGCGGCGCGGCTCAAGCTGGCTCAGCTTCCGCGCAACGCCTCTCCGGTGCGCATTCGCAACCGGTGTGAGATCACGGGGCGGCCGCGGGGCTATTACCGCAAGTTCGGAATCTCGCGCATCGCGCTCAGGGAGCTGGCGTCTTCCGGCCAGATCCCAGGCGTCGTGAAGTCGAGCTGGTAGGGGAGGCGACCGCATGGCGATCAACGATCCCGTCGGCGACATGCTGACCCGAATCCGCAACGGACAGCAGGCGCGGCTTTCTTCGGTGACCTCGCCGGCGTCCAAGCTCAGGGCGCGCGTTCTTGAAGTGCTTCAACGCGAGGGCTATATCCGAGGCTACAGTCAGTACGAGGTGGGCCGCGGCAAAGCCGAGCTTTCGATCGAGCTCAAGTACGTGGACGGCGAGCCCGTGATCCGGCAGATCCGCCGGGTGTCCAAGCCGGGACGCCGCGTGTATTCTTCGGTCAAGGATCTGCCGCGGGTCTACAACGGGCTCGGGATCTCGATCCTGTCGACGCCGCGCGGCGTGATGTCCGACGCCGAGGCGCGGGCCCAGAACGTGGGCGGCGAAATCCTGTGCACCGTATTCTAGGATTCTAGGAGAGCGTTGATGTCGCGCGTCGGCAAACATCCGGTCGAGATCCCCGCAGGCGTTGAGGTGGCGCTCGCCGGCCAGTCGATCACGGTCAAGGGCCAGCGGGGCACGCTTTCGGCTGCGCTGCCGCCCGAGGTCGACGTGACCGTCGATGACGGCAAGGTCACGGTTCGGCCGCGCAACGATTCAAAGCGCGCGCGCGCCATGTGGGGCACCTCGCGCAGCATCGTGAACAACATGGTGGTCGGCGTCTCCAAAGGCTTTTCCATCGACCTCGAAATCAACGGCGTCGGCTACCGCGCGGCGAGCGACGGCAAGACGCTGACGCTTCAGCTCGGCTACAGCCACGATGTGGTCTACCCGATCCCCGAAGGCATCGAGATCAAGTGCGAACGCCCGACCTTGATCCGGGTGTCGGGAGCGGACCGACAGCGGGTCGGTCAGGTGGCCGCCGAGATCCGCGCGTTCCGCAAGCCCGAGCCGTACAAAGGCAAAGGCATCAAATACGCGAACGAGTGGATCCGCCGCAAAGAAGGCAAGAAGAAGTAGGATAGGGCATGTCGAGCGCGAAGGAACTGTTCGAACGCCGCAAGCGCAGGGTTCGGCGTCGTATCGCCAAAAGGTCTTCGGGGCGGCCGCGGCTGTCGGTCTTCCGCTCCAACAAGCATATCTATGCCCAGATCATCGACGATTCGCGCGGGATCACTCTGGCCGCGGCGTCGAGCCTCGATCAGGCGCTCAAGGGCGAGCTCAAATCCGGCGGCGACAAGGCGGCGGCGAGCAAGGTCGGCGTCTTGATCGCAGAGCGGGCCAAGGCGGCTGGCATCGAGAAGGTGGTGTTCGACCGCGGGGGCTACCGCTATCACGGGCGGATCAAGGCGCTTGCCGATTCGGCGCGCGAAGGCGGTCTCGAGTTTTAGGGAAAGACGACGATGGCACAGATGAATACGCGCGACCGCGCCGACGGCGAGCTCGTTGACAAGCTCGTCAGCATCAACCGCGTCGCCAAGGTGGTCAAGGGCGGCCGCCGGTTCGGTTTTGCGGCGCTGGTCGTCGTCGGCGACACCAAGGGGCGCGTGGGCTTCGGCACCGGCAAGGCGCGCGAGGTTCCAGAGGCGATCCGCAAGGCGACCGAGCAGGCCAAGCGCCGCCTGATCCGCGTGCCTTTGCGCGAGGGCCGGACTCTCCATCACGACGTCAATGGGCGTTTCGGCGCCGGCCGGGTCGTTCTGCGCGCCGCGCCTCCGGGCACCGGCATCATCGCCGGCGGGCCGATGCGCGCCGTGTTCGAGATGCTGGGCATTCAGGATATCGTTTCGAAGTCGGTCGGCAGCTCGAATCCCCATAACATGGTCCGCGCGACCTTCGATGCGCTCAGCAAGGTGGTCTCGCCGCGCGCGGTGGCGAGCCGCCGGGGCAAGAAGGTGAGCGAAATCATCGGCCGCCGCGGTCCGCAGGCGGCGGCGAAGGAGAGCGCCAATGCCTGAGACCAAGCGAATCCGCGTGACCCAGATCGGCAGTCCGATCGGGCGCAAAAAGGACCAGCGGGCGACGTTGATCGGTCTCGGGCTCAACAAGATGCACCGCAGCCGCGAGCTTGAAGACACGCCCGCGATTCGCGGTATGATTAACAAGGTCCGCCACCTCGTCCGCGTCGAAGACGTTGCATAATGCGGTCCGCTCGGGCGGGCCGTAAGGAGTTTATGAGCATGAGACTGAACGAGCTTTCCGATAACCCGGGGGCCCGGCGCGCGGCCAAGCGGCGCGGGCGCGGCATCGGCTCCGGCCTCGGCAAGACCTCGGGCCGCGGCCAAAAAGGCCAGAAGGCGCGCAGCGGCGTGGCGCTCAAGGGCTTCGAGGGCGGTCAGATGCCGCTCTATCGGCGCTTGCCCAAGCGGGGTTTTAACAACGTCTTCCGCAAGCGCTACGAGATCGTGAACCTGGGCCGGCTCCAGGCCGCGGTCGAAGCCGGGCGGATCGACGCGAAAAAGCCCGTGGACCGGGCGGCGCTGGTCGCGGCCGGTCTCGTGCGCAAGAACGGCGATCCCGTGCGCCTTCTCGCCAAGGGCGAGATCAAGACCGCGCTGACGATCGCCGTCGATGGGGCATCGAAGGCCGCGCTCGCCGCTGTCGAGGCGGCGGGCGGCAAGGTCGCCCTAGCAGAGAAGTCGGCCGCCGCCCCGGCAGCCGAGACCTGAAAGAAAGGCGGTCGCCATGAGCTCAGCCGCGGAACAGCTTGCCGCCAACATCAACTTTTCGGCGCTGAGTAAGGCGACCGAGCTCAAGAAGCGCCTGTGGTTCACCCTCGGCGCCCTGATCATCTATCGGCTGGGAACCTACATTCCGATTCCAGGCGTCGATCCCCAGGTGCTCGACGACGTGTTCAACCAGAACGCGGGCGGCATCCTCGGCATGTTCAACATGCTCGCGGGCGGCGCGCTCAGGCGGATGACGATCTTCGCGCTCAACATCATGCCGTACATCTCGGCGTCGATCATCATCCAGCTCCTGACCACGGTTTCGCCCAAGCTCGAGCAGCTCAAAAAGGAAGGCGAGACCGGGCGCAAGGTCATCAACCAGTACACCCGTTACGGGACCGTGCTGCTTGCGGCGCTTCAGGCCTACGGGATCGCCATCGGCCTCGAAGGGATGACCGGCAGCCAGGGCAGCGCGGTGATGAATCCCGGCATGTTCTTCCGGATCACCACGGTCATTACGCTGGTCGGCGGCACCGTATTCCTGATGTGGCTCGGCGAACAGATCACGGCGCGCGGCGTCGGCAACGGCATCTCACTGATCATCTTCGCCGGCATCGTCGCGCAGTTGCCAAGAGCGCTTGCGAGCACCCTCGAACTCGGCCGGACAGGGGCGATCTCGACCTACTTCATCCTGTTCCTGATCGTGATGGTGATCGCGGTCGTGACCTTCGTCGTGTTCATCGAGCGCGCCCAGCGACGCATCGTGGTGCAGTATCCGAAACGGCAAGTGGGCGCGCGCATGTTCGGCGGCGAGAGCACGCATCTGCCGCTCAAGATCAACACCTCGGGGGTGATTCCGCCGATCTTCGCAAGCTCGATCCTGCTCCTTCCGATCACGGTTGCGGGCTTCAACGCAGGCCAAGGGCCGGAGTGGTTGAGCACGCTCTCGACCTATCTCGGACGTGGGCAGCCCATGTTCATGCTGCTCTACGCACTCGGGATCATTTTCTTCGCGTTCTTCTACACCTCGATCGTGTTCAATCCCGAGGAGACGGCCGATAACCTCAAGAAGTACGGCGGCTTCGTCCCCGGAATCCGGCCGGGCAAGAACACGGCGGCCTATCTCGACTATGTGCTGACCCGGTTGACGGTGATCGGCGCGGCCTACCTTACGGCCGTGTCTCTGTTGCCGGAGATGCTGATCTCCAAGTTCGCCTTGCCGTTTTACTTCGGCGGCACTTCGCTTCTGATCGTGGTCACCGTGACCATGGATACGGTCGGTCAGATCCACTCCCATCTGCTCGCGCATCAGTACGAAGGGCTGATCAAGAAAACCAAGCTGCGAGGACGGCGGTCGTGAAGCTCATTCTGTTGGGACCGCCGGGGGCGGGCAAAGGCACCCAGGCCAAGCGGATCGAGGAAGCTTACGGCATCGTCCAGCTTTCCACCGGGGACATGCTGCGCGCGGCGGTCCGCGCGGGCACCGAGATCGGCCGCAAGGCGCAGGCGGTTATGGAGCAAGGCGGCCTGGTGCCCGACGACATCGTGGTTTCGATCATCGCCGAGCGCATCGCCCAGCCCGATTGCGCGAAGGGGTTCATCCTCGACGGTTTCCCCCGCACCGTCGCCCAGGCCGAGGCGCTCGACCGTATGCTCGAAGACCAGGGCGCGCGCATCGACCACGTGATCGAGATCCGGGTCGACGATGCGGCCCTGATCGAACGGCTCTCGGGCCGCTTTTCCTGCGCGAACTGCGGGGCGGCCTATCACGACCGCTTCAACCGGCCCAAGGTCGAAGGGGTATGCGATATCTGCGGCGGGCGCGAGTTCGTCCGCCGCAAGGACGATGCGGCCGAGACCGTAGCCGCCCGGCTCAAGGCTTATCACGCCCAGACCGCGCCTCTTCTGCCTTATTACCGAGCGCGCGGGGTTCTGCGCTCGGTCGACGGGATGGCCGATATCGACGCGGTCACCCACGAAATCCAGGCGCTTCTCAACGGTGCGGAAACGGCGGGAGAGAATTGACTTGGCAAGCCATATTCCTATAATCGCCCACCGCTTCGAGCGCCTGCCGGACCCGACCAGCGCGTCGGGCGATCCGGCGTTTTCGCTTATTTGACGGGAGACTCAAGCCTTGGCACGGATCGCCGGCGTCAACATACCGACCAACAAGCGCGTCGAGATCGCGCTGACCTATATCCACGGCATCGGCCGCACCAAGGCGCGCGAGATCTGCGAGAAGGTCGGCGTGTCCCTCGATCGGCGGGTCAACGAACTCTCGGATGCCGAGGTCATTCAGATCCGCGAGGTCATCGATCACGACTACGTGGTCGAAGGCGATCTTCGCCGCGAGGTGGCGATGAACATTAAGCGCCTCATGGACATGGGGTGCTATCGGGGCCTGCGCCATCGCCGCGGCCTGCCGGTCCGCGGACAGCGCACCCACACCAACGCCCGGACACGCAAGGGTCGGGCCCGGCCGATCGCCGGTAAGAAGAAGTAGAGAAACGGCATGGCAAAGGAAACGACGGCCCGCGTTCGGCGTCGCGAACGGAAGAACATCACCTCGGGCGTCGCCCATGTGAACGCGACGTTCAACAACACGATCATCACCATCGCCGACGCCCAAGGCAACACCATCGCTTGGGCGTCGGCGGGGAGCCAGGGCTTCAAGGGTTCGCGCAAGTCGACGCCTTACGCGGCGCAGATGGCGGCCGAGGCCGCCGGCCGCAAGGCGCAAGAGCACGGCATGCGGACCCTGGAGGTCGAGGTCAAAGGTCCGGGCTCGGGCCGAGAATCGGCCCTGCGCGCGCTTCAGGCGGTGGGATTCACCATTACCGCGATCCGCGACGTCAGCCCGATTCCGCACAATGGCTGCCGCCCGCCGAAGCGGCGCCGGGTCTGACGCGCCGGCGTTCCGGCCGGCGGCCTTCAGGCAGGTTCATGGCGAGCGCAGGCTCGCCCCACTCGTGAGGATGACTTCGTGATCCAGAAAAACTGGCAGGAACTGATTAAACCGACCCGGCTCGCCGTTGAGGCGGGCGCCGATTCCGCTCGCGAAGCGATGATCGTCGCCGAGCCGCTCGAGCGCGGATTCGGCCTCACCCTTGGCAACGCGCTGCGCCGCGTCCTTCTGTCGTCGCTTCAGGGCGCGGCGGTGACCGCGATCCAGATCGATGGCGTGCTCCACGAGTTCTCGTCGATCCCCGGGGTGCGCGAGGACGTCACCGACATCGTGCTCAACATCAAGTCGATGGCGCTGCGCATGCACGGCGAAGGGCCCAAGCGCATGAGCCTGCGCGCCGAGGGGCCGCGCGACGTGACCGCCTCGATGATCGAGACCGGCCACGACATCGAGATCATGGACCCCGATCATCACATCTGCACCCTCGACGACGGCGCAAAAATCTCGATGGAGCTGACCGTCGAGACCGGCAAAGGGTACGTGCCGGCCGCCCAGAGCCGCGCCGAGGACGCGCCGATCGGCCTGATCCCGGTCGACGCCCTGTTCAGCCCGGTCAAGAAGGTCGCTTATAAGGTCGAGAACACCCGCGTCGGCCAGCGCACCGATTACGACAAGCTGTCCATGCGGGTCGAGACCAACGGCGCGGTCTCGCCCGAGGACGCGGTCGCGCTCGCGGCCCGGATTCTTCAGGACCAGCTTCAGCTCTTCATCAACTTCGAAGAGCCGAGCGCGGTCGCGACCGAGGAGCAGGCGGCCGAGCCCGCGTTCAACCCGAACCTCCTGCGCAAGGTGGACGAGCTCGAGCTGTCGGTCCGGTCGGCCAACTGCCTCAAGAACGACAACATCGTCTATATCGGCGATCTCGTCCAGAAGACCGAGCAAGAGATGCTGCGGACCCCGAACTTTGGGCGCAAGTCATTGAACGAGATCAAGGAAGTTCTCGAGCAGATGGGCCTTCACCTGGGCATGGAGGTTCCCAACTGGCCGCCCGAGAACGTGGAGGAGCTGGCCAAGAAGCTCGAGGAGCCCTACTGATCGGGCGCCGCGCCGGGAGAGAATCGAGGACGGAAGGAAAGACCCATGCGCCACGGGAATAGCGGCCGCAAGCTCAATCGAACCTCGAGCCATCGCAAGGCCATGCTCGCCAACATGGCGTTGGCGTTGATCAAGCACGAGCAGATCACGACCACGCTGCCCAAGGCCAAAGAGCTTCGCCCCTATGTGGAGAAGCTGGTTACGCTCGGCAAGCGGGGCGATCTGCACGCGCGGCGTCAGGCTCTGTCCGTCCTCCGCGACCGGACGCTGACCGAGAAGCTGTTCAGCACCCTTGCTCAGCGCTACGCCGAGCGCCCCGGCGGTTATACTCGGGTGCTGCGCGCGGGCTTTCGCTATGGCGACGCCGCGCCGCTGGCGGTGATCGAGTTCGTCGATCGCGATCCCGACGCCAAGGGCCAGGATTCCGGTCCCGTCGGTGAGACCGAGGAAGACGCCGAATCGTGACGGCGGACGCGCCCCCGCGCGCCTCGTGAACCGTCGGCCCCCGGGACGGGGCCGATCATGACGACGCTTTTCGAATCGCACGCGCCCCAGCCGCTCGCCGATCGGCTGCGCCCGGATTCGCTCGATCGGGTGGTGGGCCAGGACCACCTTCTCGGACCCGACGGTCCGCTCGGGCGGATGCTGGCCGAGCGCCGCCTCGCCTCGCTCATTCTCTGGGGGCCGCCCGGGACCGGCAAGACGACCATCGCGCGTTTGCTCGCCAAGGAGACCGATCTCGCCTTCGAGCCGCTCTCGGCCGTGTTCTCAGGCGTCGCGGACCTGCGCAAGGTGTTCGCCCGCGCCCGCGAGCGCCGCGCCATGGGCGAGGGCACGCTTCTGTTCATCGACGAGATCCATCGTTTCAACCGCGCCCAGCAAGACGGCCTTCTGCCTTACGTCGAGGACGGGACCGTCATCCTGATCGGCGCGACCACCGAGAACCCTTCGTTCGAGCTGATCGGCGCGCTTCTCTCGCGCTGCCAGGTGCTGGTTCTCAATCGCCTCGACCGGGCGGCGCTCGAGACGCTGCTCGAACGCGCCGAGGCGGCGGTGGGACGCGCGCTGCCGCTCGACGACGACGCCCGCGCGGCGCTCTGCGCCATGGCCGACGGCGACGGGCGGTTCCTGCTCAACCTCGCCGAAGAGCTGTTCCTGTCGCCTGCGGACGAGCGCCTCGACACCGCCGCGTTGGGGCGCGCGCTCGCCAAACGCGCGCCGCTCTACGACAAGGCCCAGGAGGGGCATTACAACCTGATCAGCGCGCTGCACAAGTCGCTCAGGGGCTCGGACGCGGATGCGGCGCTCTACTGGCTCGCGCGCATGCTGGCGGCGGGGGAAGATCCGCTCTACATCGCCCGCAGGCTGGTCCGGTTCGCCTCCGAGGACGTCGGCCTCGCCGATCCCCAGGCGCTCGTCCAAGCGCTTGCGGCGAAAGAGGCTTACGACTTCGTGGGCTCGCCCGAAGGCGAACTCGCGCTCGCCCAATGCGTGATCTACCTCGCGACCGCGCCCAAGTCGAACGCGGCCTACCGGGCGCTCGGCGCGGCGATGCGAAGCGCGCGCGAGCGCGGCTCGCTGATGCCGCCCGCCCATATCCTGAACGCGCCGACCCGGCTGATGAAGGATCTCGGCTACGGGGCGGGCTATGTCTACGACCACGACACCGAGGCGGGGTTTTCCGGCCAGAACTACTTTCCCGACGGCATGGCGCGCGAGACCTACTATCGGCCCGGCGAGCGCGGGTTCGAGCGCGAGGTCGCCAAGCGGCTCGCCTACTGGCGGCGTCTGCGCGAGAAAGCGTCCGCCGGGACGGCGCCTGACGGGGCGCCCGATAAGCCGCCCGATAAGCCGCCGGACAAGGCATGATCCGAGACTGGCATACGCAATCGCAAACGCAATCCGAATGGATGCTTGCGGGAGCTTGTTTTGAGAGTGGTTTGGTGCGTTTTTCCGGGGAGGTGCGTATGAATGCGATCCTTGCGATCGCTGCGGGCGGGGCGGTCGGCGCCGTCGCCCGTTATTTCGTCATGGTCCGGGTCAGCCACTGGTTGGGCGCGGATTTTCCTTACGGCACGCTGACGGTCAATATCGTCGGCTCATTCATTTTCGGCGCGATGGCCGAAGCGATGGCGCTCGCCTGGACCGTGAACGGGGAGCTGCGCGCCTTTCTGGTCGTCGGCTTGCTCGGCAGCTTCACCACCTTTTCGACCTTCTCGCTCGATGTGGTGACGCTGATCCAGCGCGGGCAGCTCGGTCAGGCGGGGATTTACGCGTTGGTTTCGGTCGTCGTGGCGCTGGTCGGCTTTATCCTCGGCATGGCGCTGTTGCGCCTGATCCTGGCGTGAGCGGCGGGGTCGAAATTCGCGAGGTCGCGCCGGACGAGGCCGAGATGCGCCTCGACCGCTGGTTCCGCCGCCATTACCCCGGGCTCGGCCACGGCCGGTTGGAGAAGCTTCTGCGCACGGGGCAGATCCGGGTCGACGGCGGCCGCGCCAAGGCCGGGCTTCGCCTCGCGCCGGGCCAGCGCGTGCGCGTTCCGCCCCTCGGCGTTTCCGCTCCCCTGTCTTCCATCGCGCGAAAGCAACCGCCGCCGCCCCCGAGCCCCGAGGAGGCCGAGGCGCTGCGCGCCCGCGTGCTGCACCGCGACGCCGACGTCATCGCCATCGACAAACCCGCAGGGCTCGCCGTCCAAGGGGGCACCGGCACCCGCCGCCATCTCGACGCCATGCTCGATGCGCTCCGCTTCGAGGCCGCCGAGCGCCCGCGCCTCGTCCACCGGCTCGACCGCGACACCAGCGGGGTTCTTCTGCTCGCCCGCAACGCCCGCGCGGCCGCCCGACTCGGCGCGGCGTTCCGCAGCCGCCGCCTGCGCAAGCTCTACTGGGCGCTGGTCGTCGGCCTGCCGCCGGCGGACGCCGGCGAGATCGCGCTCGCGCTCGCCAAGCGCAAGGACGCGGGCGGCGAACGCGCCCAAGCCGGCGAGGAGGGCAAGGCCGCGTTCACCCGCTATGCGGTGATCGAGACCGCGGGCCGGCGCGCGGCCTGGCTCGCGCTTCAGCCCGGGACCGGGCGAACGCACCAGATCCGCGTCCACTGCGCGGCGCTTGGAACGCCGATCCAGGGCGACGGCAAGTACGGCGGCGCGGCGGCTTTCCTCAAGGGCGAGGGGATCGCGCGCCGGCTTCATCTTCACGCCCGGGCGATCGAGATTCCGGCCGAGGCGGGCGGCCCTTTGCGCATCGTCGCCCCGTTGCCGGCGCATATGCGCGAGACCTGGGCCTTCCTGGGCTTCGATTTCGATCCGGCGGACCCGTTGGCGGGCGATCCTTTCGGCGTCGGAAACGGAGGGTAGGGGATGGCGCGGCTCGTCGTCTTCGACTGCGACGGCACCCTGGTCGACAGCCAGCGCGCGATCATCGAGGCCATGAGGCGGGCCTTCGCCGCCCTTGGCCTCCCGCGGCCTGCGGATACGGCCGTGCGCCGGGTGATCGGGCTTTCCCTGCCCCAGGCGATGGCGCGGCTTCGGCCCGAAGACGACGAGCGCGCCCAGGCCCGTCTGGTCGCCGCTTATCGCGAGTCCTTCCTGGCTTTGCGCGCCGACCCGGCCCACCGCGAGCCGCTGTTCGCCGGCGCGCGCGAGGCGGTCGAAGCGCTGGAGGCGGCGGGCTTTCTTCTCGGCATCGCGACCGGGAAGTCGCGCCGCGGCCTTCAGGCGACGCTTGAACGCACGGGGCTTGCCGGCCGGTTCGTGACCTTGCAGACCGCCGACGACGCGCCGAGCAAGCCGCACCCCGCGATGCTCGAACGCGCGATGGACGAGGCCGGGGCCGAGGCCGATGAGACCGTGCTCGTCGGCGACACCACCTTCGACATCGAGATGGCGCTGGCCGCCGGCGCGCTGCCGTTCGGCGTGAGCTGGGGGTATCACGCGCCTGACGCGCTTGCTGCGGCCGGGGCGCGGAGCGTCGTCGACGACTTCGAGGCCCTGGTCGCGGCGATCGGCGCGCTCGGCGCAAGCAAGGCGGAACGGCCGTGAAACGCGTCTACAAGACGGCCGACGTCCGGGCCGAGGCGGGCGGCTTCGCCGTCGTCCTCGACGGGCGGGCGGCCCGCACGCCCGCGCGCAATCCGCTCGTGCTTCCGAACGCCGCGCTGGCCCGGGCGATCGTCGAGGAATGGGAAAGGCAGGATAAAGAGCTTCGGCCCGAAGCCATGCCGCTCACCCGGATCGCGGCCGGCGCCATCGACCTGGTGGGGCGCGAGCGGGCGCGGATCGTGGGCGCGGTCGCGGCCTACGCCGAGACCGATCTCGTCTGCCATCGGGCGGAGCGTCCCGAGGCGCTCGCCGCGCGCCAGGCCGCGGCCTGGAATCCGCTTCTCGACTGGCTGGCCTCCCGGTTCGGCGCTCGGCTTTCGGCGGGCGCGGGCGTCCTTCCCATCGCCCAGCCGGACGACGCGCTTGCATCTCTGCGGGCGGCGGTCGAAGGATTCGACGATTTCGCGCTCGCCGCGCTTCACGCTGCGACCGCCGCGACCGGCTCGCTGGTCATCGCGCTCGCCCTTGCGGAAGGACGCCTCGACGCCGAGGCGGCCTGGGCGGCGAGCCGGATCGACGAAGCCTTTCAGGCCGAGGCCTGGGGCGAGGACGCCGAGGCCAAAGCGCGCGCCGACGCGCTCGCCGCGGAGGTCCGCGCCGCCGCGCGCTTCTTCGCCTTGTTGGGCGAGGATTAGGCTGTTTTATCGGCGGTCCGGCCGCCGACCTTCTCCAGAAAAGCCGCGAAGTGGCGCTCGAGCGCGGCGTCGAGGGCGGCCATATCGGCCTCGACGCCGAGCGCCGCGAGCGAGGTGACGCCGCGGTCGCGGATGCCGCAGGCGACGATGCCGCGGTAGTGGCTGAGGTCGGGGGCGACGTTGATCGCGATCCCGTGGTAAGTGACCCAACGCCGCACGCGGACCCCGATGGCGGCGATCTTTTCCTCGCCGCCGGGGCGCGGAACCCAGATGCCGACCCGGCCGGCGCGGCGTTCGCCGCGGACCCCGAAATCGGCGAGCGCCGCGATCACCCAGTCTTCGAGCGCGCTCACATAGACGCGGATGTCGGGCCGCCGGCGGGCGAGGTCGAGCATCACATAGGCGACGCGCTGGCCGGGGCCGTGATAAGTGTACTGGCCGCCCCGGCCGGTGCGGTGGACGGGCAGAAAGTCGGGGTCGAGCAGGTCTTCGGGCCGGGCGCTGGTGCCCGCCGTATAAAGCGGCGGATGCTCGAGAAGCCAGACGAGCTCGCCCGCCCGGCCCTCGCGAATCGCGCGGACGCGGTCCTCCATGAAGGCCACGGCTTGGGGGTAAGGGACCGGGGCGGAACTGCGCAGCCAAGCGACCCCAAAGACGGTCTTTTCCGGGCTTTCGGGCGCTTGCGCAGGGCTTGCAGATTTGCTATTCCGCATTATCTTTCAAGCGTAACGCGGTCGTGGCGGAATTGGTAGACGCGCAGCGTTGAGGGCGCTGTTCCCGAAAGGGAGTGGAAGTTCGAGTCTTCTCGACCGCACCATTTTCGCGAGGCCCGCGGCATCCTCCGCGGGCCTTCGCATCTTGGCCCCGCCCCTTGGCCGGGGCCGCCGCGGAACATGGCAATTCGGAGGCGGCCGGCTATACTGACGCCGGCCGCCGCTTGTCATCGCCGGAGGAGCCGATGTCGGAAGACCTGCGGGACGCCGCGCTCGAGTATCACCGCACGCCGCAGCCCGGCAAGCTCGGCGTCCATCCGACCAAGCCGCTCGCCAACCAGCACGACCTCGCGCTCGCTTACTCGCCCGGGGTCGCCGCCGCCTGCGAGGAGATCGTCCGCGACGAGGCGGAGGCGTACAGCACCACCATTCGCGGCAACCTGGTCGGCGTGGTCACGAACGGGACCGCGGTCCTCGGCCTCGGCGCGATCGGCGCGCTCGCCGCCAAGCCGGTGATGGAGGGCAAGGCGGTCCTGTTCAAGAAGTTCGCCGGCATCGACGTCTTCGACATCGAGCTCAACGAGACCGACCCCGACCGGCTGGTCGAGATCGTCGCCGGGCTCGAGCCCACCTTCGGCGCCATCAACCTCGAGGACATCAAAGCGCCCGAGTGTTTCGAGATCGAAGCCAAGCTGCGGGCGCGGATGAAGATTCCGGTCTTTCACGACGACCAGCACGGAACCGCGATTTGCGTCAACGCCGCCGTGCTCAACGCGTTGCGCGTGGTCGGAAAGAAGGCGGACGAGGTCAAGCTCGTCTGCTCGGGCGCGGGCGCGGCGGCGCTCGCTTGCCTCGATCTTCTGGTCGCTTTCGGGGTGAAGCGCGAGAACATCTGGGTTTGCGACATCGACGGCTTGGTCTACGAAGGCCGCGAGGTCGGCATGGACCCCTACAAGGCGCGCTACGCCCAGCGGACCGAAATGCGCACGCTCGGCGAAGCGATCGAAGGCGCCGACATCTTCCTCGGCCTTTCGGCGCCGGGCGTGCTCAAGCCCGAGATGGTCGCCCGCATGGCCGAGCGGCCGATCGTGCTCGCGCTCGCCAACCCGGTGCCCGAGATCCTGCCCGAAGACGCGCGCGCCGCCAGGCCCGACGTGATCATCGCCACCGGGCGCTCGGACTACCCCAACCAGGTCAACAACGTTCTTTGCTTCCCGTTCATCTTCCGGGGCGCGCTCGACGTCGGCGCGACCGAGATCAACGAGGCGATGAAGCTCGCTTGCGTTCACGCCATCGCCAACGTGGCGCGGGCGGGAACCTCGGACGTGGTCGCCGCGGCCTACGCCGGGCAGGATCTGTCCTTCGGGCCGGACTATCTGTTGCCCAAGCCGTTCGATCCCCGGCTGATCGTCGAGGTGCCTTCGGCGGTCGCCAAGGCGGCGATGGAGAGCGGCGTGGCGACGCGCCCGATCGCGGACTTCGACGCCTACCGCCAGCGGCTCTCTTCGCGCGTCTTCCGCACCGGCTACGTGATGAAAAGCGTGTTCGACGCCGCCAAGGCCGAGCCCAAGCGGCTGGTTTACGCCGAGGGCGAAGAGTGGCGCGTTCTCCAGACCGTGCAGCTCGTCTGCGACGAGGGTTTCGCAAAGCCGATCCTGGTCGGGCGGCGCGCGGTCGTCGAAAGGCGAATCGGCAAACTCGGCCTGCGCATCGCGCCCGAGCGCGACTTCACGCTTGTCGATCCCGAGGACGACCCGCGCTATCGCGAGTACTGGACCCTTTACCACCGCATCATGGAGCGCCGGGGCGTCACCCCCGCCAAGGCGCGCACCGTGGTGCGGACCCAGAACACGGTCATCGCCGCGCTCATGGTTCGCCGCGGCGAGGCCGACGCCATGCTCGCCGGGCCTGTCGGCACCTACCGCGAGCACCTGCGCCACGCGGTCGACATTCTTGGCCTGCGCGAGGGCGTGCACGCCATCGCCGCCATGCAGATGCTGGTGTTGGACAAGGGCATCTACTTCATGGCCGACACCAATGTCCGGCCCGATCCCACGGCCGAGGAAATCGCCGAGATCGCCATCATGGCGGCGGAGAAGGTGCGCCGCTTCGGCATCCTGCCTAAGATCGCGCTTCTGTCGCACTCGAACTTCGGCAGCTCGGACCACCCTTCGGCGGCCAAGATGCGCGACGCGCTCGCCATCATCCGCCGCGTAGCGCCCGATCTCGAGGTCGAGGGCGAGATGCATCCCGATATCGCGATCGACGCTCTGGCGCGCGAGCAGATCTTTCCCAACTCGATGCTGAGCGGCGAGGCGAACCTTCTCATCATGCCGACGCTTGACGCCGGCAACATCGCGTTCAACCTGGTCAAGAAGCTCGCCAACGGCATCTCGGTCGGGCCGATTCTTCTCGGCGTCGCCCGGCCCGCCCATATCCTGAGCGCCACCGTGACCGTGCGCGGCACGCTGAACATGAGCGCGCTCGCCGTGGTCGATGCTCAGGTCGCCGCTGAAGACGCGCCCGAGGCCGCCCGTATGGTCACCGCCGGACGCGAGGGCTGAGCGCGTGACGGGAACCGGGTCTGCGCCGCCGAGCTCACCGCCGAACGGCGTCGGACCGCACCCAGAGACCGGCGATAAGGACGTCCCGACCCTTACCCCCGAACGGATTCGCGAGATCCAGGACGCGCTCGAACGCGACGACCGCGCGGCCGCAGGCGCGCTGGTCGCGCCGCTGCACGCCGCCGACAAGGCGGACGTGCTCGAGATGGTCAGCCCCGAGCAGCGCCACGAGCTCGTCGAAGCGCTGCGGCCCGAGATCGACCCCGAAGTTCTCGCTTCGCTCGACGAGACCATCCGCGACGAGGTGATCGAGCAGATCGGCGCCGGCGCGGTCGCCGCGGCGGTCGCCGAGCTCGATACCGACGATGCGGTCTACCTGCTCGAAGACCTGAGCGAGGAAGAGAAACGCCGCATTCTCGAAGCGGTGCCGGCCGAGGAGCGCGCCGCGGTCGAGGAAGGGCTGAGCTTCCCCGAGAACAGCGCCGGGCGCATGATGCAGCGCGAGCTGGTCGCGGTGCCGGCCTACTGGACCGTCGGCCAGACCATCGACTATCTGCGCGCCAACGACGACCTCCCCGACGAGTTCTACGACATCTTCGTGGTCGACCCGCGCCATGCGCCGATCGGCTACGTGCCGCTCAGCCGGGCCATGCGCTCGCGCCGCCCGGTGCTCATGCGCGACATCATGGAGCGCGACATCCGCATCATTCCGGCCGACATGGACCAGGAGGAGGTCGCCTATCTGTTCCATCAGTACGGGTTGGTCTCGGCGCCGGTGACCGATGCGGCGGGCCGCTTGATCGGCGTGATCACCGTCGACGACGTGGTGGAGGTCATCGACGAAGAGGCCGAAGAGGACATCATGCGCCTCGGCGGCGTCAGCGAGACCGACCTTCACGAGCCCGCGCTCGCCACCACCCGCCGCCGGTTTCCCTGGCTTCTCGCGAACCTGGGCACGGCGGTTCTCGCCTCGACGGTCATCAGCCTGTTCGATGCGACGATCGAGCAGATGGTGGCGCTCGCCGTCCTGATGCCGATCGTCGCCTCGATGGGGGGCAACGCCGGAACCCAGACGCTCACCGTGACCGTGCGCGCGCTCGCGACCAAGGATCTCACGCCTGCGAACGCCTTGCGCCACGTGAGGAAGGAGCTTGCGGTCGGCGTTCTGAACGGAGCGCTGTTCGCGCTGGTGACCGGCGCGGTGACCGTTCTGTGGTTCGGCGACACGACGCTCGGCCTCGTCATCGGGGCGGCGATGATCGTCAACCTTGTGGTCGCGGCGCTTGCCGGGATTCTGGTTCCGCTGGGTCTCGACCGGCTCCGCGTGGACCCGGCCATCGCCGCCTCGGTGTTCGTGACCACCGTGACCGACGTAATCGGCTTCTTCGCCTTCCTCGGCCTCGCCGCCCTGGTGCTCTTATGATGAGCGCGCCGCGCGCGCCGAGCGGGACGGTTGGCGGGGCGCGCGGCTTGGTCCTATAGTTTGAACGCGAGGAGCAGGCATGATTTTCAACGACCTTCCCGGCCTCGACTTCGGACTCGGCGAGACCGCCGACATGATCCGCGCCTCGGTGCGCAATTTCGCCGCCGCCGAGATCGCTCCGCGGGCCGCCGCGATCGACCGCGAGAACGAATTTCCGGCCGATCTCTGGCCCAAGCTCGGCGCGCTCGGCGTGCTCGGCGTGACCATCGACCCTGCTTACGGCGGGGCCGGCCTCGGCTATCTCGAGCACGTCGTCGCGATGGAGGAGATCAGCCGCGGTTCGGCCTCGGTGGGCCTGAGCTACGGGGCGCACTCGAACCTCTGCGTCAACCAGATCCACCGCAACGGCAACGAGGCGCAGAAACGGCGCTATCTGCCCGATCTGGTGTCGGGGGCCAAGGTCGGCGCGCTCGCCATGAGCGAGAGCGAGGCGGGCT
>CAYYWV010000054.1:0-18636 GCA_964475385.1 uncultured Alphaproteobacteria bacterium
CTAGCCGCCCGCCGTTTCAAAGCCCGGCAAAGAACACTTCTCAGTTCGCCTTGTTCTTCTTGCGGCGCGCAAGCTCGTCGCGGAACACGGCGAGATCGGCGTCCTTCGGCGCCGCGGCGATGAGGCGTTCGAGCACCACGGTCCGCAGCCGCGGCGCGAGAACCTCGCGCCAAGGGGCGAGGCCGCGGCCTTTGGCGATGAGCGCATCGAGGCGCGCCGCATCCTCGGCGAAGTTCGGATGCGCGTCCGCACGATAGACGCGTTCGACCTCGGCGAGCGCGGTTCCGTCCTCGGCCACCGCGGCGAGGGTCCGCGCGAGGGCGCGGCGCTGACCCAGCATGAGCATGAGAGTCGCGCCGAACTCGTTGAGCTTGGCGTCGTCGCTCGCCGCCGGGTTCCGCCAGCGCGTCAAGAGATCGCCGGCGAGCGCGCGCACGACCGTAAGCAGAACGATGCTTCCCGCCTGCCGCCTTTCAGGCATCGCTTTGACCAGGGCGTCGACATACTCGCGGCAAAGCTCGATCCCGGCGCCGCCGCGCACCGCCTGCTCGGCGCCGCAACGAGCGACCGTGATCGGCGGCGGCGGATCGACGAACAGACGACGGAACTCGCGTTCGAGCCGCTTAAGCTCGGCCGCAAGAGTGATGGCGCCGGCCCGGGCCCGGAGCGAAATCCGCACCTTGCGGGGCGCAGCGCCGGCCCGGTTGTCGAGAACCAGGAAGTAATTGGCCTTGGCCGGGATGGCGAAGGCGAAAGCGAGAACATCGCGCACCCGGCCGGCGAACAGCGCGCCCTTGGCGAAACGCCGACGCTCGAACGTTGTCCCATCGACCACATAGATCGTGATCTCGCCGTTGGTGACGATCCGAGCGGCGACGCGCGCGCCCTTGGGCAGGTTGCGCAGACGCACGCCGCGCAGCGCCTTCGCCGGAATATCGACGGTCAGCTCGGCGCTGGCCTGATCGGGTTTCCTCGCTTTGTCGTTCTGGGCATACGCCAGCGGGGCCAGCGCAGGCGCGCCAAGCGGGCCAAAAACGATGATGCCGGCGATCAGCGCGACAAACGGAACCCGTCGCATGGCGGTTCTCCTCGGTTCATGAGTGCGCCCAGTTCTTAACACGCCGGCTCCCGCACCAAAAGCCGCCGGCCAGCGATAAGCGCAGGATTTCTAACAAATTTTTATAACTCTATGGTTAACGCTTTGCCCATCCCTCCGCCAGCCTCTCGGCTGGCCGCCTATCTGCATGAAACCGCGAACGAATCCCGGAAAAAGCGAAGGGACCGCGATAATCTTTACCTTCGATCCCCGTATTCCTTTGACTCCCTACCCGATACCGGCTACGCTCCGCGTCACGATCTGCTCTTCGGCACGTCTTGCCGAGCCGTCCTACGACGATTGCCAAGACCTTCTCCCCGAAAGCCCTGATTGTAGCGGCGTGTGCGACTCGCGCATGCGCGGCGGTTTTTTATTGCTACAGGAGGCCAATATGGCAACTGGCACCGTGAAATGGTTCAACCCCGCAAAAGGTTATGGTTTTATTCAGCCGGATGGCGGCGGGAAGGATGTCTTCGTGCATATCACTGCGGTCGAACGCGCCGGCATGACGACGCTCAACGAAGGCGACAACGTCTCTTACGAGCTCGAAACCGATCGCGGCAAGACCTCGGCGGTCAATATCGCGATGAAGTAGCCGTTCCGCCGTCGACCGGCGGCAAACGGATGGAAAGGGCGGCCTTCGGGCCGCCCTTTTTCGTAGCGGTCGTCGAGGCAGAGGGAAGCCTCCGCTTGGAGCCCTCGGGATCAGACGATGAAGTTTTCCACGTAGGGCGGGAGCGCGAAGGCCGCGCGGTGGACGTCCGGGGTGTAGTACCGGGTCTCGATCCCCGCCTTCGCGGCGCGGGCCTGAAGAACCTCTACGCCCGCTTGGCGAAGCGCCCGATCGTCGCTCGCCCAGGCGAAGGCCATGACGCCGCCGACATAGGTGGGGACCGGCGCGACATACGCCGCGACGTCGGCGAAAAGCCCGCGCAGATGTCGGATGCTCCCCGAAAGCTCGTCTCCTTGCATGAAAGGAACCCCGTTCTGGGCGACGAGAACCCCGCCCTGAGCGAGGCACCGCTTGCAGCCGGCGTAAAAGGGCGCTTCGAAGAGCGCCGCCGCCGGACCGACCGGGTCCGGCGAATCGACGATGACAACGTCGAAGCGGGCATCGGTCGCGGCGACGTAGCGCCCGGCGTCCGCGATCACCACCTCGGCGCGAGGATCGTCGAACGCGTCGCGCGAAATACTGGGCAGATAGGTCCGGCACAGCTCGATGACGCGCCGGTCGATCTCGACCAAAGTCACCCGTTCGACCGGGTGCTTAAGCACTTCTTCGAGCATCCCCCCGTCGCCGCCGCCAACGATGAGGACGCGCCGGGCGCGGCCGTGGGCGAAGAGCGGAACGTGAGCGAGCATCTCGTGGTAGACGAACTCGTCGGCCTCCGTAGTCTGGATCACGCCGTCGAGGGCCAGAACCCGTCCGAACCGTTCGGTCTCGAAGATAACGATCTCCTGGTGGCCGCTCGTCAGCCGGCAGATCGTCCGCCGAACGTGGAAGGCTTGGCGATAATCGGGGTAGAGCGTTTCTTCGAACCAGGGCACGACCGTCTCCCGTCCAGAGAACGTGGGGCGCAAAGGGGAAGCCCTCCTAGGCGCCGAAAAGCGCGCTGTCAAGCGCAGCCCTTTGCGTAAGCTCTACAGATCGAAACAGCGTCACAAGAAGGCCGCAATCAATGGATTCCGACCGGAGGAATCCGGCGCCGCATGCCCGAGAGCGCGTTGCCCGCGATGGCGGCCAGAACGATTGCGCCGCCCATGACCGTCGAGGCCGTGGGAACCTCGCCCACCGCAATCAGCACCCAGACCGGCCCCAACACCACCTCGGTCATTGAAAGGAGCGGCAGCTCGGCGGCCGGCACGCTTCGCGAGCCGCGCGTGTAGGCCATCAGCCCGAAGCCGAGATGAACCACCCCCATCGCCGCGGCAAGCATGAGATCGCGGGACGTAACCACGAACCCCGCCCCGGTCGCGAGCAGGACGGCTCCGGCCGCGAGCGCAGAAAACACCCCGCCGTACCAGACAGCGGGAACCATGTTGCGGTTCCGTCCGTGCCTGAGCGTCACCGTAAAGGCGGCGAAGCTCGCCGCCGAGCCGAAGGCGAACATCTCGCCAATAAGAGCTTCCGAGCCGATCTTGCCCCCGATCATCACGGCGACTCCGATCACGCCGAACGCCATCGCGCACCAGGTCGCCCGCCGAACGCCTTCGCCGAGAACGAGCCGTCCGGCGGCGGCCGACAGAAAGGGCGTGAAAGCGAGAATGAGCAGGCTGCTCGCAACCGTCGTGTTGAACAGAGAAAGGATGAAGAAGACGAAGGCGGCGGCGAGAAAGACGCCCGCCACGGCGCTCGCTACGTTCCCTTCGGCAAGGGCGGCGACGAAATCGCCCCTTCTTTGAATGACGATGGCAAGGGTGAGAAACAGAACCAGGGCGAGCGAGCGGTAGAACACGATCTGCCACTCGCCGATGGTCTCGGTAAGCCGGACGAGCACGCCCCCGGTCGACCAGAACGACCCGGCGAGCAAGACCAGCAAACGTCCCTTGGTTTCCTCCGACACGCCCTCCCCTCGCTCAAGGCTTCGTCCCGTCCGGTCGCCGTCGTTTACGGATGCCGGAGGATCGTCCCCGTTTACTCCCGAAACGACGTTCTTTCCAGGCGCCTTTTTCGGGTGAGATGGTTGACGGCTCCGCAAAAGCGCGAGCCAAGCGCCAATCGCGCAAGACGCGCCGCGCCCGGCGGAAAGCCGGCGGCCCGGGATTCATATCGAGTCCCGGCGAGCGATAATGTGCAATCATCGCCCTATTCCCACTGCCAACAGGAGCCGAAAGTCGATGGCGCGCATCAAGCGTCTCGCCGGAGCCGAGATCGGCGACGTCAACGTCGAGATGGAGGCCTGGCCATAATCGCTTGCGCGCCGATCGCCAGAGATCGACGAAACTGCTCTGGCGCGGTGATCCTTCGGCCTGATAAGCTTGTCGGGCGGCGTGATGACCGCGAGACGTCAGGAGACCTCCCATGATGACCCAGAACCCGGCGCCGGGCGGCGCGCAGGACGAGGATATGTCCCTTCAACCGGGTGACGCCGCGCTCGTCGCCTCGAAAGACGGGGCGATGCGCCTCGTGCTTCCCGAGTACGGCGACGACGATCTCGTGCCCGAGGCGGTGCTTCTGTTGACCGCGGTGTTCATCCGCTCCCACGATCCGGACTGGGTCGAGGAAATGGTCGCCGTTCTCGACGAGGCCGCGCCGCCCTCCTAACGCTGCTCGCCGGACGGCTCAGACTCTCTCGCGCGGCTTTCCTCTCAGCGCGCCTCGTTCCCGGCGGCGGCGAGCCTGAGGTAACCGTCGCGGGTTTGGGGCAGCTTGCGCCCGAGGATGCGCGAGGCGATTTGCGTCCTCAGGATCTGCGCCGTGCCGCCGCCGATAGTGAACATGCGCGCATCCCTCACCATGCGTTCGAGCGGCAGGTTGCGCGAATATCCCGCGGCCCCGAAGATTTGGAGGGCGTCGTTGGTCACCTTGATCGCGGTCTCGGAGGCGAGCACCTTGGCCTGGGCCGCCTCGGTGACGTCGGGGAAGCGGTCGCAGGCGGCGGCCTTGTAGATGAGCGCCTGGGCCGCGGCGATCCCGATCGACATGTCGGCCAGCATCCACTGCAATCCCTGGAACTCGGCGATCGGCCGGCCGAACTGCTCGCGCGAATTCGCATAATCGAGAGCGAGCTCGTAGGCCCCCTCGGCGATGCCGAGCGCGACCGCCGCCGCGCCTACGCGCTGGGCGTTATACGCCGTCATGAGGTCCGCGAAACCGCGGCGAAGCCCGCTCGGGGGAATGAGGGCCATGCTCTCAGGCACGACCATGTCCTCGAAGAAAATCTCGGCCTCGGGAATCCCGCGAAGGCCCATCGTCGGTTCTCGCCGCCCGACCCGAAGGCCGGGGGTTTCGCCCCGGATCGCGATGAAGCCGGCGATTCCTTGCGCCTCGCCGTTCTCGAACACGCGGGCGAACACGAGATGCAGCCGCGAGACGCCGCCCCCTGTGATCCAGTGCTTGGCTCCGTTGATCACATAGCGATCGCCCTTCTTCTCGGCGCGGGTCTTCATCTCGGTCGCGGCGCTGCCGGCGCCGGGCTCTGTGATGCAGATTGCGGGCTTGTCGCCGTCGAGCACCAAACGGGCGGCGCGCGCCTTTTGTTCTTCCGAACCATAGGCCATGATCGCGCCGATCGCGCCCATGTTCGCCTCGACGACGATGCGCGCGGTCACGCCGCAGACCTTGGCGATCTGCTCAACCGCGAGAATCGCATCGAAGCACGACAATCCGAGTCCGCCGTAAGCGCTCGGGATCGTCATGCCCAGAAAACCGGCCTCCTTCAACGCCTCCACGTTTTCCCAAGGATAGGCCTCGGTCCTGTCGATCTCGGCGGCGCGCGCTGCGAACGCATCGCGCGCAAGCTTGGCGGCCGCCTCCTGGATGCGTTTTTGGTCCTCGGAAAGCGGGTTCACGGCTTTTCTCTTCTCCTTCCAGTCGCCGGGCAGCGCGCCGCGGCCACCACGTCTTGCCCGTTATCCTAAAGCGTCGCCCCCGCGATCAGGCCGTTGTCGCCGGTCTCAAGGACGAAGGGCGGGTAAAGGCAGCCTTCGCGGGGGCCGCCGCGTCGGCTGCCGCACTGTTCGGGCGGCGGAGGGAGCGCCTCGAGCGGTTGCGGGCGGGCGAGCGGTACCGGGCTCGGATCGAGGGCGGCGAGCCGCCGCACGAAGACCGGACGGCTGAGATCGGCCGCCGGCCGGTCGAAGACGTGAAGGGTGAAGCGCCCATCGCGACAGGCCGCCACCACCCAGTAATACGTTTCCGAATGGAGACGCAGCCCCGGCGGCGAAGGCTCGAACGCCCCGCTCGCCGCAAGCGCGGCGACCAGCCCATCGAAGGCGGCCGCATCGAGCCGTCGTTGGTTCACCTGCATGCGCCAGGGCGCCAGCGGGTCGACGCCTTCGATCGCCGTGATCCGGGGGCGGCTGCGCACCCGCGCGGCCAAAATCGCGCCGCCCGCCATCGGCAACGCCGTAATGTCGTAGCTTCGGATCTGTTCGGTGTAACGGGCGTTGTAGACCAGCCGATACCGCGCGGCGGAGTTCGGAACGCAGGCGGCGCGGATGTCGTCGCCGCCGACGTAGGAGAACCACGCGAGGCTGCGCGCGATCGGCTGGTCGACGGGGCCCTTCGCCGCGCACCCCGCAAGTACGAGGACGGCCAGACCCCCAAGAACGGCGAAACGACCGAAGATCTTCATCGATACTCGTCGGCCAACGTATACCCCCAGTAGATCGCCCGCAAGTAAAGCGGCCTCAGCGCCGGCAAGGGGAAGCGCATGGGCGCTTCGGTCATCGGCAGCGGGATCGTCTCCCGCCCGCCGCCAGTGACGAGGCCCGCGACCGCGCGGCCCGCCCAGGCGGCCAGCGCTACGCCGCTGCCGTGATAGGCGAGCGCGCAGAAGACGGCGTCCGTCTCGTCGAGCGCCGTCACATGAGGCACCAGGCGGCGCGAAAGGCAGATCAGCCCCCGCCAGAAATGGGTGGTCTCGACCCCCCGCCAAGCGGGAAACATCTCGCCCAGCCGGCGCTCCATCCAGGCCCGCATGCGCGCCGCGCCGCCGGGGCTCGCGTCGAGCCCGCCGCGCGCGCCGAACAGGAAGCGCCCGTCGGGCAGCATGCGGAAGTAGAACAGAAGCCGCCGGCTGTCATAGACGATCAGTCGGCTCGTCCAGCCTTGCGCGGCGCGTTCGGCCTCGGTCAAGGGCCGCGTCGCGATGATGTTGGAGAGCACGGGCAGAAGGCAGGGTTCGAGGGCCGGCGCAAGGGTTGCGCGGGTGAACCCGTTGGTCGCGATCACCACCCGCCGGGCGGTCAGGCTGGCCCGAGGGGTCCGGAGCCGGTGGCGGCCGCCTTCGCGCTCCCAGGCGATCACCGGGCTCTTCGCATGGACGCGCGCGCCGTGACGGATCGCGGCCCGGGCGAGGCCGCGGACCAGCTTGAGCGGATGCAGCCCGAACCCGACCGGGCAGAACAGCGCGCCGTGGGCCTCGGGGCCGCGGTAGGCGCGCTCGGCGAGCGTCTCGCGCGTCCACGCCTCGTGCCGCCGTCCGGTCAGCCGGGTCAGCGCCGCGGCCTCTTCGCGCAGGCCCTCGAGGCGGTTGGGCCGGTGGGCGACGCAGAGTTCGCCGTCCTCTCCGATATCGGCGTCGATGCCTTCGCTCTCGACCAACGCGCGGACCAGCTCGACCGCCTCGATCCCGGCGGCGAAGTAACGCCGGGTCTCGGCCTCGCCGTAACGCCGGAGCAATCCGGCAAGCGAGAGCTTGGTCCCGCCGAGCCCGCAGAACCCGCCGTTGCGGCCCGACGCGCCCCAGCCCGGCGGTCCGGCTTCGAGCACGCGCACATCGCAGTTCGCGTCGCGCGCGAGGTGAAGCGCCGCTGACAGTCCGGTGTACCCGCCCCCGATGATCGCCACGTCGCAGTCCGCATCGCTTTCGAGCGGGTCGCACCCCGCGACCGGGGCGTCTGCGGTGTCCTCCCACAGGCTCGCGACCGGAATCGCCGTGTCGTAGATCGAGGCGTGGTACAGATCGCCCATAATCCCTCCGACAGAATGGTTCCCTGTGGCTCGGATATGCTCTAATGGCGCCCGAGTGTAGCGACGCCCGAGCGCCGGCGATACGCTGTTCCAACCCCCATTCCCGAACGCAGTCGAGGATACTCATGCCGCAGAGGTTCACATTCCACGCTCCGACTCGGATCGTCTTCGCTCCCGGCCGGCTCGCCAAGATCGGCGACGACGTGGCCCGCCTGGCCGGCCCCGCGGCGCGGGCGCTGATCGTGACCGACCCCGGCGTCGCCGCGCTCGCCGAGAAGGCGGCCGCCGCTTTGTCCGCGGCCGGCCACCGGGTCGAGACTTTCGCCGAGGTCAAGAGCGACCCCCTCGCCGCCTCGGTCGACGCCGCCGCCGAGATCGTCCGAAGGAACGAGGTCGGCTGCGTGGTCGGGCTCGGCGGAGGCTCGGCGCTCGACGTCGCCAAGCTCGCCGCCGCGATCGCGGGCGACGACAAGCCCGCCGAGCGCTACGCCCTCGGGGCCGAGCCGCTGCCGCGCAAGGGCGCGCCCAGGATCTGCGTTCCGACGACGGCGGGCACCGGCTCCGAAGCGACCCGAACCGCCGTTTTCACCGACGGCCAGGGCCGCAAGGTCTGGGCCTGGGGCGAAGCCTTGCGCGCCGACCTCGCGCTCCTCGACCCTGAGCTCACGGTCGGCATGCCGTCCGCGCTTACCGCGGCGACCGGCGTCGATGCGCTCGTCCACGCCATCGAGGGAACGACCGTGCGCCGCGCCAACCCGGCGAGCGACGCGCTTTGCCTGCACGCCATCCGCCTCCTCGCCGGCGGCGCGCTCGCCCGCGCCTGCGCCGCGCCCGACGACATCGAGGCTCGGAGCACGGTCCAGATCGCGGCGACGCTCGCCGGAATCGGATTCGATGGAACAGGAACAGGGATCGCCCACGCCATGGGGCACGCGCTCGGCGCGCTCGCCGGCGTCCATCACGGCCGCGCCGTCGGGCTCTGCCTCAACGCCGCGCTCGCCTGGAATGCGGAGGCCGCGCCGGCGCGCCATGCGGCGGTGGCCCGCGCGCTCGGCGTGGCCTGCGACGGCCTCGACGAGGCCGAGGCCGCGGCCCGGGCGGCGCCCGCTTTCCGCGCCCTTTTGGAGCGCGTGGGGCTTTCGCTCTCGCTCGCCGACGCCGGCCTCGGCCCAAGCGACGCCGAGCGACTCGCCGCGCTGACGATGGCGCCCGAGAACGCGCCCATGCGCGAGGCGAACTGCCGCCCGATCGAGGCAAAGGACGCCCGCGCGCTCGCCGAGCGCCTGCTCTCGCTCTGAGGAATGGCTGGAAGGACGCCTTGCCTTAACGCTCAGTCGGCGAAGGCGACCGTATCGGTTCCCGGGAGGTGGCGAACGACCTCGCAGGAGAACTTGCGCTTCGCGAGAATGGCGCAGGCCCGGCGGGCCGCGCGACGCGAAACGCCGACGAAACGGGCGCGGTAAAGCCCGCCGTCGCCTTCCTCGACCGGCACGACGACCGCCGCCGCCTTGGCCACGATGCTCGGGATCTGTCTGGTGCTCGCCTTGAGCGCGGCGTAGGCCCCGTCGATCCGGGTATAAGCGCCGACTTGAATCGCCCAGGGCGCCGCAACCTCGATCGTCGGCTTCGCAAGCGGTGGCGGCGGCGCGTTGCGCGCCTGCTGCACCGACGAGAACCCGCGATCGAGAAGCCGCGCCATGCGCCGGTCCCTCGCCCGCGGCGTGCGCTCGCCGAGGACGACGGCGATGAGCCGACGGCCCCCTCGTTCGGCCGAGGTCACCAGGTTGAAGCCCGAGGCCCGAATGTAGCCGGTCTTAAGCCCGTCGACCCCGGCATAGCTGCCGACAAGGCGGTTGTGATTCAGATAGGTCTTGCCGCGAAAGGTGAAGTATCGCGTCCCAAAGTAATGATAATATTGAGGAAAATCGGAATAGAGGGCGCGCGCGAGCAAGGCCATGTCGGCGGCGGTCGTGACCTGTCTCCGGTTGGGCAGGCCCGAGGCGTTGCGAAAGCGCGTGCGTCGCATGCCGAGCGCCCGGGCCTTCTTGGTCATCTGCGCGGCGAAGCGCCACTCTTCGCCGCCCAAGGCCTCGGCGACCACGGTCGCAACGTCGTTCGCCGACTTCACCACGAGCGCGAGAATCGCGTCGTTGACCGAGATCGTTTCGCCCCTGCGGAGACCGAGCTTGGACTTGGGCTGGCCCGCCGCCCGGGCCGAGACCTTGAACCGCGTCTTGAGCGACACCCGCCCCTCCTCGAGCGCCTCGAACAAGAGGTAAAGAGTCATTAGCTTCGTAAGAGAAGCGGGGTAATGGCGTTTGTTCGCACGGTATTGGTAAAGAACCGCGCCTGTGTCGGCGTCGACGACGATTTCGGCGCGACGGGCTTCGGCCGCTCCGCTTGGAACGAAAAACGATGCGATTACAAGGCTAACGACGAGAAGCGCTATTTTCAGCTTTCGACCCGACGCGGCGACCACCCACCCCCGATTCGAAGATACCACCTTTCGAATCCTTTATTTGCTCAAAATTAACCATGACGAATCGTCGAAACCCTATCGTCCATTCTTCGTTTTGTCCATGCCGAAAAGGCATTGCGATCGAGGTCTTTTCGATTCAACCAGACGTCCCTCGCCGGTCCTTAGCGGCCGGCGGCAGCGCCGGCTCCACGGACCGCGGTTCGGCCCCCTTTAATATCTCGGCGGCCTTAGGCCCCGGGCCCTTTGGCGATCGGCGCGGCCACCGTTTCCCAGCCGTCGCCCGACGCGATGCCGCAGGCGACGCCATTGGGCATGGTGACGATGATCGTCCACGTTCCTTTCTCGGACACCACCACCTCGAGAACGCGGCCGCTCGCCGTGACGCCCATGGCGATGGGCGCTTCGTTGTAGTTGGTCGAGAGGTGCTTGAGGAAGTCCGAGCGCTTCACGCAAGGCGCAGCCTGCTGGGCAAGCGCGGACCCGGTGATGGCGAAGGCGCCGATCAGGGTGGCGAAGAATGCAGTGCGTACCATCTTGCGGTCCTTTCCCGTCTGGCCCGCCTGCCGAAACGGGAACGCCGGTGCGGTCCTGTCGGCCGACGGGTAGGGCGTCCCAGACCATCAGCCTATGAAGACCGCGTGAAAAAACCGTTAACCAAATTTCTCCGGAATCTCCGGGACTTGTCGTGAATCGTTCCGAGGTTCAGCGCAACGCCCGCCCTTCGATCGGATAGGCGGGGTCGTTGTAGCCCGGGGTCGAAGGATGTCCTGGGGCGACCATGCGGTCGATCAAGGCCTCGTCCTCGGGCCCGATGGCCACGTCGAGCGCGCCCAGATACTCGGCGAACTGCTCGGCGGTGCGCGGGCCGGCGATCGCCGCGGTCACGAAACGGTTGGCGATCACCCAAGCGAAGGCGAACTGCGCCGCGCGGACGCCGCGGCGCTCGGCATGGGCCTTGATCTCTTGGGCGTAGCGGAGCGATTCGGCCCGGTACTCGCTTTGCAGAATGCGCTTGTCCTTGCGTCCGGCGCGGCTGTCGGGCGGCGGCGGGCGGTCGGGCGCGTACTTGCCGGCGAGCACGCCGCGCGCGATCGGGCTGTAAGGGACGACGCCGATGCCATAGTGCGCGCAGGCCGGCAGCACCTCGACCTCGGGCTGGCGGTTGAAGGCGTTGTAGTAGGGCTGGCTCGCCACCGGACGCGGAACGCCGAGCGCGTCGCACAGCCGCACCACCTCGGCGTGGCGCCAGGCGCGGAAGTTCGAGAGTCCGAAGTAGCGCGCCTTGCCCGCGGCGATGATGTCGCCCACCGCGCGCACGGTCTCGTCGAGCGGCGTCGCCGCGTCCTCGCGGTGGAGGTAGAAAAGGTCCACGTGGTCGAGGCCGAGGCGGGAGAGGCTCTCGTCGATCGCGCGCATCAGCCAGCGCCGCGACAGCCCGCGCTCGTTCGGCCCCTCGCCCATCGCATTGCCCGCCTTGGTGGCGAGCACCCAGTGGTCGCGATTGCCGGCGATGGCGCGGCCGACGATGCGCTCGGTCTCGCCGTCGTTGTACATGTCGGCGGTGTCGATGAAGTTGACGCCGGCGTCATAGGCCATCGCGATGATGCGCCGCGCCTCGTCCTCGCCGGTCGCGCCGCCGAACATCATGGTGCCGAGGCAGAGCGGGGAGACCTTCACGCCGCTGTTGCCGAGGATTCGGTACTCCATCGCCGTCTCTCCTGAGTTCTTAAGCGGCCGCCATCATGCTTCCGGGGCGAAATGCGCGCGTCCCTCCATCGCGACGCCGCCGTCGGGCCGCTCGGCCCAAAGAACGGCCTCCCGCCCTTCCGGTCCGGGCGCGCCGCAGACCGCAAACGGGGCGGTGTCGAACAACGGCGCGCGCGCTCGGTAGTCGAAGCCGGCCACCTTGCGTTCCGAAGCCTCGCGGCGCAAGAGATCGAGAAGCAGGGTCGCGATCAACGGGCCGTGGACGACGAGGCCCGGATAGCCTTCGGTCTCGGTCGCATAAGGCCGATCGTAGTGAATTCGGTGCCCGTTGAAGGTAAGCGCCGAGTAACGGAACAAGAGAACCGGGTCGGGCCGGATCTCGCGTCGCCAAAGCGCGGCGGCGGGGGGCGCGGCGGGCGGCGGCTCGGGCGCCTGGCCGCGCGGGGCCTCGCGGTAGACGATGTCGTGCTCCTCGACGATCGCGGGCGCGGCCCCGATCTCGGCGATGCTGTGGCGGACGGTGACGAACACCAGCGCGCCCCGGCGTCCGGTCTTGGGCGCGATCGAGACGATCTCCGAGACCCGCCGGGCGCGGACGCCGACCGGAAGCGGCCGGTGGAAGGCGAGCCGGCCGCCAGCCCACATCCGCCGCGGCAGCGCGACCGGCGGCAGAAAGTCCCCGCGCGCGCCGTGCCCATCGGGCCCCAGCCGGCTCTGGGGGTGGCAATCGAGGAAGTAGAGCCAGTGCCAGGCCGGCGGCAGCGCCGCGCCCGGCCCGGGCGGCGGGCCATCCCAGTCGAGAGTGGCGGCGAGCCGCGCCGCGGGCCCCGGCGCGATCACGTCCTCGCGGGTCTCGCGCCGCCCGATCCAGGCCGCGAGATCGTCGTTGTTCATGGTCGTTCCCGTCATCAGTAGGACCGCGGCAGGTCGAGCACATGCTCGGCAAGATAGGCGAGGATCAGGTTGGTCGAAAGGGGCGCGACCTGGTAGAGCCGCGTTTCGCGGAACTTGCGCTCGACGTCGTACTCCTCGGCGAAGCCGTAGCCGCCGTGGGTCTGGAGACAGGCCTCGGCCGCCGCCCAAGACGCGTCGGCCGCGAGCAGCTTGGCCATGTTCGCTTCCGCGCCGCAAGGCCGGGCGGCGTCGAACAGGGCGGCGGCCTTGCGCACCATGAGATCGGCCGCCTCGGTCGCGGCATAGGCGCGAGCGAGCGGAAACTGAATCCCCTGATTGGCTCCGATCGGCCGGCCGAAGACCGTGCGCTCGCGGGCGTAGGCGCAGGCGCGGTCGAGAAACCAGCGGGCGTCGCCGATGCACTCGGCGGCGATCAGGACGCGCTCGGCGTTCATGCCGTCGAGGATGTAGCGGAAACCCTTTCCTTCCTCGCCGATCAGGTTCTCGGCCGGCACCTCGAGCCCGTCGAAGACGAGCTCGGTGGTCGCGTGGTTGATCATCATGCGCAAGGGCCGGACCGTAAGCCCGCGACCCACCGCTTGGCGCAGATCGACGATAAAGACCGAAAGCCCGTCGGTCCGCCGCGCGACCTTGTCCGCAGGCGTCGTGCGCGCGAGCAGCAGCATCAGGTCCGAGTGTTCGACCCGCGAGATGAACACCTTGCGCCCGTTGACCACATAGACGTCGCCTTGCCGCGCCGCCGTGGTCCGGATCCGCGTGGTGTCCGAGCCGGCGTCGGGCTCGGTGACGGCGAAGGCCTGGAGCCTGAGGCCGCCGTCGGCGATGCCCGGGAGATAACGCGCCTTCTGCTCGGCCGAGCCGTGGCGCAGAAGCGTTCCCATCGTGTACATCTGGGCGTGGCAGGCCGCGCCGTTGCAACCCGAACGTTGAATCTCTTCGAGGATCGCTGCGCCCGCGGCGAGCGGCAGGCCGCTGCCGCCATATTCTTCGGGAATCAAGGCGGCGAGATAGCCGGCCTCCGCCAAGGCGTTCACGAAGGCGGTCGGGTAGGCGCGCTCGCGGTCGCGCTCGCGCCAGTACGCGCCCGGAAAGCGCGCGCAGATCGCCCGCACCCCGTCGCGGATTTCGGGGAAAGTCTCGCCGAGCGCGATCGTCGGCTCAGCGTCTTTGGACGCCGGGTCGTGTTCGGCCGTCATGCTCGCCTCCGCCTCGCGAATGGCCCGCCAAGCCGCGGGGGGTCTCATGATAGGGAGAACGCCGCCCCCGGTCCACGCGTCGGGCGCGATTGGGGGCGCAGCGGGATTTCCTTGTGCTCGCCCAGTCGCCTCCTTATGTATTCCGAAATCGCGCAGGCAGTTCCGGCGGGTAGCAGGCGTGTTGGATATCTTGAGCGGGGCCGATCTCGCCGCGCTTGGCACGATCATTGTCATCGACATCGTCATGTCGGGCGACAACGCCATCATTATCGGGATGGCGGCGGCGGGGCTCGCTCCCGATGTCCGGCACCGCGCGATCTTCTTCGGGATCGCGGTCGCAACCGTTCTGCGCGTGCTTTTCGCGTTGATCACCTTTCACCTTCTGATGGTGATCGGGCTGACGCTCGCGGGCGGACTTCTCCTTTTGTGGGTGTGCTGGAAGATGTGGCGCCAGATCAGGGCCGGCCAGATGAAAGCCGCGCCCGAAGGCGATGCCGGCGGAGCAACGGCCGTGATAATGGCGCCAGACAGCAACGACGAGCGCCCCGGTGCGCCCCAGCGCAAGACCCTAGGTCAGGCGTTGGCCACCATCGTGGTCGCCGACGTGTCGATGTCGCTCGACAATGTGCTCGCCGTGGCCGGCGCGGCGCGCGATCACCTTGGCATTCTGGTCTTCGGGCTCATGCTCTCGATCACGCTCATGGCGGTGGCGTCGAACTATGTCGCCAAGCTCCTCGAACGCCATAGCTGGATCGCCTACATCGGGCTCGCCATCGTCGCCTATGTCGCCATCGACATGATCGTGCGCGGCGCCGTCGAAGTCGCCGACGCGGGAATGCTCTGAACCCAATCGCCGTCAGAATGCGGGCGGATCGACCCCGGCCGCCTCGAGACGGCCGGCGAGATCGGCCTTGAGCCGGGCGAGACCGGCCTCGTCGAAGGCCTCGCAGCGCGCGACCAGAACCGCTTGCGTGTTGGACGCGCGCAGGAGCCACCAGCCGTCGGGCGTGCTCACCCGCACGCCGTCGATCGCGATGACGTCGGCGCCTTCGCGCTCGAGGCTTGCGCGGACCGCCTCGACGACCGCGAACTTGCGCGCTTCGTCGCAAGGGAAGCGAAGCTCCGGCGTGTTGACCACCGCGGGCAGCCGGTCGCGCATCGCGCCCAGCGTCTCCTCGCGGCCGGCGACGATCGACAGCAGGCGCACCGCCGCATAGAGCGCATCGTCGAAGCCGTAGTAGCCGTCGGCGAAGAAGATATGGCCGCTCATCTCGCCGGCGAGCGGCGCGCCGGTCTCGGTCATCTTGATCTTGATCAGCGAGTGCCCGGTGCGCCACATCAAGGGCTTGCCGCCCATGCGCGCGATCTCGTCGAACAGCACCTGGCTCGCCTTGACGTCGGCGACGATGGTCGCGCCCGGACGGCGGGCGAGCACGTCGGAGGCGAGGATCGCAAGGAGCTGGTCGCCCCACAGGATGCGGCCCTTCTCGTCGACCACGCCGATACGGTCGCCGTCGCCGTCGAAGGCGATGCCGAGATCGCATCGCCCCTCGTCGACCGCGGCGATCAGATCCGCGAGATTGGCGGGCACGGTCGGGTCGGGATGGTGGTTGGGAAAGCGGCCGTCGATCTCGGCGTAGAGAAGGCGGTGCGCGCCCGGCAGCCGTTCGACGAGACGGCTCATGGCCAGGCCCGCGGCCCCGTTGCCCGCGTCCCAAGCCACCTTGAGCGGACGGCCCTCGCGAAAGTCGGCGGCGAGCCGGTCGACGTAGTCGTCGAGCACCGCCCTCTCGACGACGCCGCCCCGGCCCGAAACGTATTTTCCCGTCGCCGCGATCCGCCCCAGCGCGGCGATCCCTTCGCCGAACAACGGCCGCTTGCCGACCATCATCTTGAAGCCGTTCTGGTCGGGCGGGTTGTGCGAGCCGGTGACCATCACGCCGCCGTCGGCGTCGCAGCGAAAGACCGCGTAGTAGAGCATGGGCGTCGGTCCGAGCCCGACCCGCAGCACCTCCATGCCCCCGGCGACGAGCCCTTCGATCAGCGCGGCTTCGAGCGCGGGCGAGCTCAGCCGACCGTCGCGGCCGACGCAGATTCGCCGCCCGTCGCCATCGTCTCTGATCATGGTCGCATAGGCGCGGCCGACCGCATAGGCGTCGCGCTCGGTCAAGGTCTTGCCGAAAATCCCGCGGATGTCGTACTCGCGCAGGATCGTGGGGTGGAAGTCGTGACCGCGAGTCATTTCGCCTCTGTGGTTTCCGTCGCTTCCTTCAACGCATCCGACGCGGCGCTCTTTGCGGGCCGCGTGCCGCGCCCGACGCAGACATAGCGGAAGCCCGCCGCGGCGGCCTCGTCGGGTTCGTAGATATTGCGCAGATCGACGAGCACCCGCGCCCGCATCGCGGCGCCAAGGCGTTCGAGATCGAGCGCCCGAAAGGCGTTCCACTCGGTCAGGATCACCAGCGCATCGGCCCCTTCGGCGACCGCATAGGCGTCTTCGCACCACGCGATCCCGTCGAGAAGCGCGCGCGCCTCGCCCATGCCTGCGGGATCGAAGGCGCGAATCCGCGCCCCCGCCTCTTGAAGCGCGGGCAGGATGACGAGGCTCGGGGCGTCGCGCATGTCGTCGGTGTTGGGCTTGAAGGTCACGCCGAGCACGCCGATGGCCTTGCCGGAAACCGAACCGCCGCAGGCGGCGATGATCTTGTCGGCCATGCGCCGTTTGCGCGCATCGTTGACCGCGACCACGGTCTCGACGATCCGCAAGGGGGACTCATAGGCCTGGGCGGTGCGCACCAGCGCGAGCGTGTCCTTGGGAAAGCAACTCCCGCCGAAGCCCGGGCCGGGATGCAGGAACTTGCGCCCGATCCGCCCGTCGAGGCCGATGCCGCGGGCGACGTCGTGGACGTCGGCGCCGACGCGTTCGCAGAGATCGGCGATCTCGTTGATGAAGGTGATCTTGGTCGCGAGAAAGCTGTTGCCCGCGTATTTGATCAGCTCGGCGGTCTCGAGGCTGGTGAACAGAACCGGCGTTTCGATCAGGAACAGCGGCCGGTAAAGGGCGGCGAGCACGCTGCGCGCGCGCTCGGACTCGGCGCCGACCACCACCCGGTCGGGCCGCATGAAGTCGCCGATGGCCGAGCCCTCGCGCAGGAACTCGGGGTTCGAGGCGACGTCGAAGTCGGCGTCGGGCCGAGCCTCGCGGACGATCCGCGCGACCTCGCGCCCGGTGCCGACCGGCACGGTCGATTTGGTGACGATCACGGTGTAGCCGTCGAGCGCCTCGGCGATCTCGCGCGCGGCGGCGTAGACGTAGCTGAGATCGGCGTGGCCGTCGCCGCGGCGGCTCGGCGTGCCGACGGCGATGAAGGCCGCGTCCGCGCCCTTGACCGCGGCGGCCGTCTCGGTGGTGAAGGAAAGCCGGCCGGCGCGTTGATTGGCGGCGACGAGGTCGTCGAGCCCGGGCTCGTAGATCGGGATCTCGCCGCGCTTGAGTCGCGCGATCTTGTCGGCGTCGTGATCGACGCAGACCACGTCGACGCCGAACTCGGAAAAGCAGGCCCCCGAGACGAGGCCCACGTAACCGGTCCCGATCATTGCAATACGCATGCCATCTCCTCGAAGGGCGGTTTCGGATCAGAGCCCGGCGAGGGCCTCGCGGATGAAAACCGCGACCTCGTCGCGCAGGTCCGCGCGGGCGAGCGCGAAGGCCACATTGGCCTCGATGAACCCCGCCTTGTTGCCGCAGTCGAAACGCCGCCCCGCGATTCGCACGCCGTGGAAGGGGTGGCCGCCGAGCATGGCGGCGAGCGCGTCGGTCAACTGAATTTCGCCGCCCGCCCCCTTTTTCTGGTGGTCGAGATGGCGGAACACGTCGGGCAACAGCACGTAGCGCCCGATGATCGAAAGCGTCGACGGCGCCTCTTCGGGAGCCGGCTTCTCGACCAGGCCGCGGACCTCGACCACGCGGCCCCGCTCCTCGCCGGGGTCGAGAATCCCGTAACGTCCGGTCTCCGCGCGCGGCACCTCCATCACCGAGACCACGTTGCCGCCGGTCTCCTCGTGAACGGCGATCAGATCGGCGAGACAGGGCGTCTCGGCGAGAATCAGGTCGTCGGCGAGCAGGACAGCGAAAGGTTCGTCGCCGACGAGGTTCCGCGCGCACCAGACAGCATGCCCGAGGCCGAGCGGCTCCTGCTGCCGGGTGTAAGCGACCTGCCCGGGGCCGGGCAGCCAGGCCTCGAGCGCCTCGAGCTCGGCGGTGCGGTTGCGTTCGGCGAGCGTGTTGTTGAGCTCATAGGAGTGGTCGAAATGGTCCTCGATCGCGGTCTTGCCGCGGCCGGTGACGAAGATGAACTCCTCGACGCCGGCGGCCCGCGCTTCTTCGACCGCATAGTGAATGAGCGGCCGGTCGACGACCGTCAGCATTTCCTTGGGCATCGCCTTGGTGGCGGGAAGGAAGCGGGTTCCCAACCCGCCGACCGGGAACACGGCCTTCCGTATGCGTCCCATCCAAACGCCCCCAAAATCGTCAACCCTTTGGCTTCGCGGCCACAATTCGCGCGGCCGCGCGCGCGGATACTAGCAGGCCGCCGCAGCGCTGTCA
>CAYYWV010000055.1:0-18389 GCA_964475385.1 uncultured Alphaproteobacteria bacterium
GGTTCTCGGTCGCCGGCCATGGTTCCAGGGCGCGACGCCGATTTCAACCGCGATTCGCGGCGATTCTGGCCGAAGGGCCGCTTCGATGCTACATAAAGAATTAGAAGAATGTAGAACAACGAAGCGACCGGACCACGTAAGGGAGGTTACGATCATGAAGCTGCGTTTGATTGCGCTCGCCGCGGCGCTGGTGCTGTTCGCCGCGCCGGCCTATGCGTTCCACTGTCCGCTCGACGTTGCGGCCATCGACAACGGCCTTGCGAAAGCGAACATCAGCGCCGACGTGAAGGCCCAGGCCAAAGCGCTCCGCGACGAGGGCGAGGCGCTGCACAAGGCGGGCAAACACGCAAAGGCGCTCGAAAAGCTCGCCGCGGCGATGCGCCTTATCCTGGGCGCGATGTAGCCGGAAGTCCGAGCGCGTCCTCGATCTCGGCGATCGAGGGGATCACCGCATCGGCCGCGGCCGCGAGCGCCGCGCGCCCGGCGACGCCCGTAAGCACGGCGATCGCGCGCCCGCAGCCGGCGGCGCGGGCGGTCGCCATGTCCTGGACCGAATCGCCGACGAAGGCGACCTCGGCGGCCGCAAGGCCGGCGGCGCGGCAAAAGGCCCGCACCATGCCGGGGGCGGGTTTGGCCCCGTGGCCCGAATCGTAGCCGGCGACGAAGTCGAACAGCGGGCCGAGGCCCGCCTCTTCGATCCACGCGGCGACCGCGCTGGCCGCATCGTTGGTGGCGACGCCGAGCGCGAGCCCGCGCCCGCGCAGGCGGGCGAGAAGGGCGGCGAGGTCGGGCACCGCCGGCGGCGCGCGTCGGGCGTGGGCGGCGAACGCGCGCTCGATCCGCGCGGCGATGGCGGCGGCGTCGCCGACGGCGGCGAGCGCCGGTTCGGCCGCCCAGATCGCGGCGATCTCGTCGTTGGTTCCGCAGGCGAGCGCCGAGGCCGGGTCGAGCCTGCCGTCGGCGTCATAGCCCCCGAGCCTGAGGAGCCGCTCGGCGAGAGCGGGTTCGCCGGCCGCGGCGGCGAGCTCGTCCGCGGCCGCGCGGTAGGCCGCGGGCCACACCGAATCGAAGGCGGCGAGCGTGCCGTCCTTGTCGAACAGGACGCCGCGGATCGCGAGACCCGGGCTCACCCGTCGTCGTTCCCGATCTGGATCAGCGCCGCGCCCAGAGCGGCGCTTCCGAAGGTGATGGAAAAGCCGAAGAACAGAAGGAACAACGCCAACCCCGGCGATTCCGCGCCTCGGATCAAAGTCCCGAGCCCGCCGATGTCGAAGGCGAGCACGCCGCCGGCGCCGACCAGGCCGCCGAGAACGCCGCCGAGCGTATGGCGCAGCGCATAAAGATAGAAGCTGCGGTCGCGCGCGAACATGGGTTGGCCTTAACGGGCCCCGGCGTCGCCGTCAAGCGCCTCCGAGCAGATCCCGCACCCGGGCGCGCAGCGCCGGAATCACCTCGGCCTCGAACCAGGGGTTGCGGGCGACCCAGGCCCGCGTCCGCCACGACGGGTGCGGCAGCGGCAGATAGGCGGGGCCGTAAGAGCGCCAGGCGCGGACCGTCTCGGTCACGCTCGCTTTCGCCGCCGCGCCGAGATAATGGGCTTGGGCGTAGCGCCCCACCAGCAAAGTGAGCGCGATATGGGGAAGGCGCGCCCGCAGCCGTTCGTGCCACAAAGGCGCGCATTCGGGCCGCGGCGGCCGGTCGCCGCCGTTCGCGTCGCGGCCCGGGTAGCAGAAGCCCATCGGGATAATCGCGATCCGGCGCTCGTCGTAGAAGGTCTCGCGGTCGAGCGCGAGCCAATCGCGCAGCCGGTCGCCCGAAGGGTCGTTCCAGGGAATCCCGCTCTCGTGGACCCGGGTTCCGGGGGCTTGGCCGACGATCAAGAGCCGCGCGGTTTCGCGGGCGCGCAGGACGGGGCGGGGGCCGAGCGGCAGATGCTCCGCGCAGATCCGGCAGCCGCGCACCGCGGCGAGCAGCGAATCGAGATCCTGGTCCGCCGTCGGCACCGCGCCCCTTTCCGCTCTTACCAGAGCGAGCCGGCCGAAACCGTGAGATCCTGCATGGTGATGCCGAGCGCCTCGTCGCGGCACAGGAAGACGGCGAGCGCCCCGATCTCCTCGGGTTGGACCAGCCGGCCCTGGGGGTTCGACGCCTTGACCTCGGCGATGTACTCCTCGCCCGAGCGGTTCTCCTGCTCCTCGGCGATGTTGGCCATCCACTCCTTGCCGAAGGTGGTCTCGACCCAGGTCGGGCTGATCGCGTTGCAGGTGACGCCGTGGGGCGCGCCTTCGAGCGCGACGCAGCGGGTGAGCCCGACGACGCCCGCCTTGGAGGCGCAGTAGGCGCCCGAGGTGACCGCGCCGACCGAGGCCGCGGTCGAGGCGATGTTGATGATGCGGCCCCACTTGCGCTCGATCATCCCGGGCAGGCAGAGCTTGATGGTCCGGTAGGTGCCGGTGAGGTTCACGTCGAGCACCTTCTGCCACAGCCTGTCGTCGTGGCCGACGATGGTGTGCTCGGCGGTGATGCCGGCGGCGTTGCCCAGGATGTCGACCTTGCCGAAGGCCTCGATGGCGGCGTCGTAGAAGGCCTGGACCGATTCGGGCGAGGTCACGTCGAGGTTGACGGCGACCGCGCGCGCCCCGCGGGCCTCGATCTCGCGGCGGGTGTCCTCGAGCTCCTTGGCGCCCGGCATGTTGACGAGCTCGCCCTCGACCTTTTGGCCGCCGGCGAGCAGCGATCCGATCGCCACGTCGGCGCCCGCCTCGGCGAAGGCGAGCGCCATCGCCCGCCCCATGCCCGAGGCGCCGCCGGTCACCATGGCGGCGCGTCCTTTCAGAAACTTTTCGCTCATGCTCGTTCTCCTCGTGGGTGTTCGCGTGGATGCGGGGGTTCGCAGGAAGGGTCGACCGGCCCGCCCGCCGCGGCGCGGTCGAGCTGGCAGAAAAGATAATCGCGGCACAGGGCGCGGGCCGCCGCCGGATCGATCCCGCCTTCGGTCAACGCGCAGCGGAGCCAAAGCCCGTCGATCAACGCGGCGAGCCCGTCGGCGATCCGCCGGGCGCGCTCCTCGGGCGCGAGCTTGCGCAGCGCGTGCAAGAGGTTGTCGTAAAGCCGGCGGTTGATGACCCGCTGGATGCGCGCGAACCGCGGTTCGACCCGGACCTCGGCCCAGAAAGCGAGCCAGACGGCGATCGCCTCGGGCGCGAACTGTTCGGGCGAGAGGTTGCCGTCGATCACCGCGAGCACGCGCTCGCGCGGATCGCGGGCGGCGCTGAGCCGCGCGACCACGCTTTGGCGCAGCGCGCTCGCGAGCCAGCGCAGCGCGGCCTCCAACAGGTCGGTCTTGCCGTCGAAGTAGTGGTTGACCAGCCCGGTCGAAAGCCCGGCGCGGGCGCTGATCCGGGCGAGCGTCGCCTCGCCGAGGCCGTCCTCGCGGATCGCCGCGATGGTCGCCGCGATGAGCTGGCCGCGGCGGATCGGCTCCATTCCCAATTTTGGCATGACAGGGCTCCGCAGAACACGGGCATGCTAAGGATTTTATATTGAGCGCTCAATATAAAAAAATTATCCTTCTCCGACGCGCGGTTGCCTGCGGTCCGCGGCGCGGCAAAGGGGGAGGTTGGGCCTTCCGCGCCGGCGTTTGGATCGGGGCCGCGGCAGTTTTCGCTTGATTCGGCTGGGGCATGCCCGTTTGATTCCACTTTTCGGCCGATGGCGCCGTAGACGTTATCAATAAAGGCAAACGCCCGCGGCGGCGGACGACGCCGATTGACGCCGATGAAGGGCGATGCTCGTCCGCATGGGCTTGAATGGTCTTGGGAGGCAGGACAATGAGCGATTTTCACAAAGATAGGCATGTTTCAGAGCTCGCGGCGCAGCTCGCCGAGGGCCGGATCGATCGGCGCGCGTTCCTGCGCCGGGCGGCGCTTCTCGGCGTCTCCGCAAGCGCGGCCTATACCATCATCGGCAAGGTGACGGGCGAAGGGTTCGCTTCACGCGCGCTGGCGGCGGGCGATCCGTCCGATTGCCGAAAGGTGCGTTTCTCGGACGTCGGCTGGAGCTGCATTACGGCGACCACGGCGGTCGCTTCGACGCTTCTCAAAGCGCTCGGCTACCAGCCCGAGGCGACGGTGCTGTCGGTGCCGGTCACCTTCGCGAGCCTCAAGAACAAGGACATCGACGCCTTCCTCGGCCTCTGGTTGCCGACGCAGGAGTCCTACATCAAGCCCTATCTCGACGAAGGCTCGATCGAGATCGTGGCGACCAACCTCAAAGGCGCGAAGTACACGCTCGCCGTGCCGAAGTACGTCGCCGACGCCGGCGTCAAGTCGTTCGGCGATCTCGCCAAGTTCAAGGACAAGTTCGGCGGCAAGATCTACGGGATCGAGCCCGGCAACGACGGCAACAAGCTGATCCAGGACATGATCGACGCCAACGCCTTCGGCCTCAAGGGCTGGGAGCTTGTCGAATCGAGCGAGCAGGGCATGCTCTCCCAGGTCGCGCGCGCGGTGCGCTCGAAGGACTGGATCGTCTTCCTCGGCTGGGAGCCGCACCCGATGAATGCGAACTTCGATCTCGCTTATCTCGCCGGCGGCGACGACTGGTTCGGCCCCAACTACGGCGGCGCGACCGTGTACACGCTGGCGCGGGCGGGCTACGCCAACGCCTGCCCGAACGTCGGCAAGTTCCTCGCCAATCTCACGTTCTCGCTCGAGATGGAGAACAAGATGATGGGCTACATGCTCGACGACGGGATGGAGCCCGACGCCGCGGCGGTCAAGATCATGAAGGAGAACCCCGACATGGTCGCCGGCTGGCTCGCCGGCGTGACCACGATCGACGGCGCAAAGCCCGCGCTTGATGCGGTGAAGGCGAAGCTCGGCATGTAACGCGCCGCACCTGGGCGCCGCCGGTCTCGCGAAATCGCGCCGCCGGCGGCCCCGCGCCGCGGCTTCGCCGGCCGCGCCCGGCCTGGCGGCGGGAGGACGTCATGAACGACTGGGTGCCCGCGATCTTGACCGAGAAGATCCCGCTCGGGCGTTGGGTCAAGGATTTCGTGGGCTTCATCACCGACAACTTCTACGACCAGCTCCGCCTGTTCTCGGATAGCCTCGGCTTCGTCATCGACGGGCTGGTCGCGCTGTTGCAGGCGATCCCTCCTCTGCTTCTGATCGCGCTCGTTTGCGCGCTCGGCTATTGGCTGCACCGGTCGTGGAAGTTGGTGGTCGGCATTGCGCTCGGGCTTCTTCTGATCCTCAACCTCGGCTACTGGGATCGCACCATCGAGACCATCGCGCTCGTGCTTTCGGCGACGGTGATCTCGATCCTATTCGGGGTGCCGCTCGGAATCGCGGCGGCGCGCCGGCGCTGGCTGTACGCGGTGCTGCGGCCGATCCTCGATCTCATGCAGACGATCCCCACCTTCGTCTACCTGATCCCGACTTTGATCTTCTTCGGCCTCGGCATGGTGCCGGGGTTGATCTCGACCGTGATCTTCGCGATTCCGGCGCCGATCCGGCTGACCTATCTCGGGATTTCGAGCGTGCCGCGGCAGCTCGTCGAGGCGGGCGAGGCCTTCGGCTCGACCCGGATGCAGCTTCTGTTCAAGGTCGAGCTGCCGCACGCCATGCCGACGATCATGGCGGGCGTCACCCAGTGCATCATGCTGTCGCTGTCGATGGTCGTAATCGCCGCCCTGGTCGGGGCCAAGGGGCTCGGCGAGCCGGTGGTGCGGGCGCTCAATACGATCAACATCGCCAAGGGATTCGAGGCCGGGCTGTCGATCGTGATCGTCGCCATCCTGCTCGACCGCATCCTCAAGCATCGCGAAGGCCCGGGCGCGCCCGGGTCCGATACGCATTAGGCCGGACCGGCATGGCGGTCGTCGTCTTCGACAAGGTCGACGTGGTGTTCGGTCCCCGGCCTCAAGAGGCGCTTGCGCTTCTCGACCAGGGGCTGGGCAAAGACGAGATCTACGCCCGCACCGGCATCGTGGTCGGCGTGGCGGACGCCTCGCTCGCGGTCGACGAGGGCGAGATCTGCGTGCTGATGGGGCTTTCGGGCTCGGGCAAGTCGACGCTTCTGCGCTGCGTCAACCGGCTCAACAGGCCGAGCCGCGGCCGCGTCCTGGTCCGCGACGGCGAGACCATGCGCGATATCGCGACCTGCGATGCGGCGACGCTGAGGCGGCTGCGGATGAACCGCATCTCGATGGTCTTCCAGCAGTTCGCGCTGATGCCCTGGCGGACGGTGCGCGACAACGTGGCCTACGGGCTCGAGGTCCGCGGCATGAGCCGCGCCGAACGCTACCGCGCGGTCGAGGAGGTGCTCGATCTCGTGCGGCTTTCCGAGTGGGCGGACAAGTACCCGCACGAGCTTTCGGGCGGCATGCAGCAGCGCGTCGGACTCGCCCGCGCCTTCGCCACCAACGCCGAGATCCTGCTCATGGACGAGCCGTTCTCGGCCCTTGATCCTTTGATCCGCGAGCATCTTCAGGACGAGCTTCTCGAGTTCCAACGCCGGCTTCAGAAGACCATTCTGTTCGTCAGCCACGATCTCGACGAGGCGCTCAAGATCGGCTCGCGGATCGCGATCATGGAATCGGCGCGCATCATCCAGGTCGGCCGGCCCGAAGAAATCATCACCAAGCCGGCGACCGACTACGTCCGCCAGTTCGTCGCCAACGTCAACCCGCTCAACGTCATGCGCGCCGGCACGTTGATGCGCCCGCTCGCGGCGCTCGCCCGGGCGGCGGACGCGCCGGATGTGGTGCTGCTCGACGCCGAGGGCGTCTGCCGCTGCCGGATCGACGGCGAGGGCCGGCCGCTCGCCTTTCTGATCGACGGCGTCGCTTGCCGCGCCCAGCCGGCTACGGCCGAAGGGGGAGCGCCGCCCAATCCGGCGTCTTCCGGCGACGCCGCGCACACGCTTTTCACCGGCACGCCCGAGACCTCGATGCGCGTCGCCATCGAGGTCTGCCATCGTTCGGGGCGGCCGATGCCCATCCTCGACCGCGACGGCCGGCTCGTCGGCGCGCTCGGCACCGCCGAGCTGATCGCCGGGATGCTGCGCCGGGGCGCGGCCTGAAAGCCAGGGGAGGACCACTTGATGCCATCCATCGACCGTTTTCTCGGACGCCTAGCCCGCGGATTGGCCGCGGCGGCGCTCGCTCTCGCCTTCGCGCTTCCGCTCGGGCCGGCGGGCGCGCATTCGGCTTCGATTTCCGACGAGCAGGATGGCGACAACGCGCCCGGCAAGATCGTCGTCGGCATCGCCTACGACGGCACGCCCTTCGCCTTCAAGCGCGACGGCGAACCCCGGGGGTTCGAGGTCGATCTCATCCGCGCCATCGCCGCCGAGATGGACGTCGGGATCGAGCTCCGTTGGCTGACCCGGGCCGAACTTGCGCCGGCGCTGACCTCGGGCGAGGTCGATCTGATCAACGCCGCCGCGGTCCCCGGTCCCCTGCCTGACGAGATCGATACCGTACGCACCCTCGATATCGGGGTTCACCTTGTCATCCGCCGCGACAATCCGTTTGCGATCCACAGCGTTGCGGATCTGTCGGGAACCATGCTGATCGTCACTATGGGAACCCCTGGCGAGGCCTTCGCCGCCGAGCTTCGCCGAAAAGTGGATGAAACCGGCCGGGCCCCGGTCGATGTCCACACCATGCCGATGGCCCAGTACACGCCGGGAGAGGTTCTGTTCGGCCACTCTGCGGGCTACTTTGCATCGACTGCGGCGGTCGCCTTGCAATCGGCCGACACAAAGCCCGGGGTCAAGCCGGTGCCTGGCCTTTTCTACAAGACCGGTTCGCTCGGCTTTGGCTTTCTCACCGAGCGCGCCGGACTCAAGCAGGCCCTGCGCCTCGCGCTCGCCCAGGTGGTGATCAAGGGAGAGTACGACAAGCTGCGCGCCGCTTATCGGATTCCGGCCGACAGCTCGCCCTTCCGCTGAGCGGGGTCAAGCTTCGCCGTCTTCGCTGGACGCGATAAGAGCGCAGGCGCGCCGCGCCGCCGTTGCAAGGTCGATCTCGCCGCGGCGGACCCGCTCGCAAAGCGCATCGAGGCGGGGGTCGTCGAGCGCGACCAAGGCCGCGCGCAGAGCGTCCGCCGCGACCATCGCGACCAACCGGCGAGTCCGTTCGCGAGGGTCGGGCCGGGCCGTCTCCGCCATCCTCCGGGCGACCGCGTCGACCGCGCGGGCGAACGCCTCGACCCCTTCGCCGGTGGTCGCCACCGTTTGCAGCACGGGCGGGCCGTCGCCGGGCCCTGCGCGCGCCCCGGCGAGCGCGCGCGCTGCGCGTTCGGCGTCCGGGCGGTCGGCCTTGTTGACGACCAGAATATCGGCGATCTCGAGAACGCCCGCCTTGAGCGCCTGGATCTCATCGCCGAGCCCGGGCGCGGTGACCACGACGCGCACCGCGGCGAGGCCGGCGATATCGATCTCCGACTGGCCGGCGCCCACGGTCTCGACCACGATCACGTCCATGCCGGCGGCGTCCATCACGTCGACCACGCGCGCCGAGGCGCGCGCAAGCCCGCCGAGCGCGCCGCGGCTCGCCAGGCTGCGCACGAAGACGCCGTCGTCGTCGCCGTGTCCGGAAAGCCGGATGCGGTCGCCGAGCAGAGCGCCGCCCGAGACCGGGCTCGACGGGTCGACGGCGACCACGCCGACGCGTTTGCCCGCGCGGCGCAGGACCGCGACGTAAGCGCCCGTCAGGGTGGACTTGCCCGCCCCTGGCGGGCCGGTGATACCGACCACCAGCGCGCGGCCCAACCGCTCGCAGACCGCCGAGAGCACGGCGCGGGCCTCGGCCCGGTCGCTTTCGACCGCGGTGATCGCACGCGCGAGCGCCGCCCGGTCTCCGGCGAACAGGCGCTCGATCCAGGGCGGCGCGGGCGGGGACGGCCCCTCGCTCACGACGGCCTTGCCGGTCTCAGCGCGCCTTGGCCGCGCGCCGCCGTCCTTTCTTGTCCTGGATCAGCGCGGCGAGGCGCTCGCGGTCCATCATGCCGGCGGTGATCGCAAGCTCGAGCATCCGCGCCTGGGTCTTTTCGAAGGCGCGGACCTCGATCTGGCGCACGCGCTCGCGCGAGATGTTGTAGACCTTGCTCAGCTCTTCGAGCGTGGTCGGCGGATCTTTGAGGCAGCGCTCGACGAAGATGTGGCGTTCGCGCTCGCCCAAGTCTTCGAGCGCCTTCTCCAAAAGCTCGCGCCGCTTTTCCATCTCCTCGGCCTCGGCGAGCGCGGTCTCCTGGTCGGTCGCGTCCGAGACCAAACGGTCCTGCCACTCGGTTCCGGTCTCGGTCTGGCCTTGAATGTTGAGCGACTGATCGGGGCCGGTGAGCCGCCGGTTCATCTCGATGACCTCGGCCTCGGGCACGTCGAGGCGCTCGGCGATCTCCTTCACCGCTTCGGGCGGCAGGTCGCCGTCTTCGAGCGCCTTGATCCGGCTCTTCAGCCGGCGGAGGTTGAAGAACAGCTTCTTCTGAGCCGCCGTGGTGCCGAGCTTGACCAGCGACCACGAGCGCAGGATGTACTCCTGGATCGAGGCCCGGATCCACCACATGGCGTAGGTCGAAAGGCGGAACCCCCGGTCGGGGTCGAAGCGCTTGACCGCCTTCATCAACCCGATGTTGCCCTCGGCGATCACGTCCTCGAGCGGAAGCCCGTAGCCCCGGTAGCCGAGCGCGATCTTGGCCACCAGGCGGAGGTGACTCGTGATCAACTGCCGCGCGGCCTCGGTGTCGTTATGGGTCCGCCAGCGCTTGGCCAGCATGTACTCCTCCTCGGGGTCGAGGATGGGGTACTTCTGGACCTCGGCGAGATAGGCCGAAAGACCGGCGTCCCGGGATGGAACCGGCAGGGTGTTGTTCATGATCGGGTCATTTATGTCACTGCGGTCAATCGATCCAGTCTGACGGCAGACCCGCGTTCTGGCAACCGCCTTCCTTGGAAAGCGCCCGCGCGGGCCTTGACCGTCGTTCGACTGGCGCCCATAACCGAAGAGGCCTTTGCGGTCTGCGGCAACTGTCCGGTAACCTTATTCGGTTCGAATTGGCGAACGCCCGGCTCCGGGCGGCGCGATCCGGGAAAGGATGGAGACCATGGCCACACTCGTGCCCGTGCTTCTCGCCGGCGGCGTGGGCTCGCGCCTGTGGCCGATCAGCCGCGAGATCTACCCCAAACAGCTTCTCGATCTGACCGGCGGCGGCTCGCTCCTTCAACAGGCGGCCGAGCGCGCGCTCGCGCTCGCCGCGGCCGAACAGATCATCACGGTCACAACCGAATCCCAGTATTTTCTGGTTCTCGATCAGCTTCGCGACGTCGCCGAGGCGCTCGATCGCCATATGGTGGCCGAGCCGATGGGCCGCAACACCGCGGCCGCGGTCGCGCTCGCCGCGGTCTACGCCAGCGCGCGCTTCGACGATCCGGTCCTTTGGGTCGCGCCCGCCGACCATGTGATCCGCGACCGCGCCGCGATGGAGCGCGCCGTCGCGCAAGCCCGCGCGGCGGCCGAGGCCGGGCGGCTGGTCACCTTCGGCATCGTGCCCGACAACCCCGACCCCGGCTACGGCTATATGCGCCGGGGCGCGCCGCTCGACGGCCTTGACGGCGTGTTCGCGGTCGAGAGCTTCGTCGAGAAGCCGGGCCGCGACGCGGCCGCCGGGATGATCGCCGCCGGCGACTGCTTCTGGAACAGCGGCATGTTCGTCTTTCGCGCCGAGGTGCTGCTTGCCGAGCTCGCCGCCACCGCGCCCGAGATCGAGGAAGCGGTCCGCGCCGCGGCGGCTGCGGCCAAGGACGGCGAAGCCCCCTTCCGGGTGTCGGCCGAGGCGTATGCCCGCATCCCGGCGACGCCGATCGACAAGGCGGTGATGGAGCGGAGCGACCGCGTCGCCGTGGTCCCGGTCGATCTCGGCTGGTCCGACGTCGGCTCGTGGCAGCGGCTGTGGGAGGTCTGCGACAAGGACGAGAACGGCAACGTCGTCCAGGGCGATGCGGTGCTCGAAGAGACGCGGAACACCCTGGTCCGCGCCGACCGGCGGCTGGTCGCTTGCGCCGGGATCGACGGCCTCGTGGTGGTCGAGACCGCGGACGCGGTCCTGGTCGCCCGCCGCGACGACGCCGCCGGCGTCAAGGCGCTGGTCGAGCGGCTCAAGGCGGCGGGCCGGCCGGAAGCGAACGCGCATCTCACCGAGCGCCGCCCCTGGGGCTCGTTCGCCGTGCTGCTCGAAGGCGCGCGCTTCAAGATCAAGGAGATCGTGGTCAAGCCGGGGGCCAAGCTCTCGCTCCAGATGCACCATCACCGAAGCGAGCACTGGGTGGTGATCGAGGGCACGGCGCGAATCACCTGCGACGACGACGTGCGCCTGATCAGCGAGAACGAATCGACCTACATTCCGATCGGCGCGCGCCACCGGCTCGAAAACCCGGGCGTTGTGCCGCTTCGCATCGTCGAGGTCCAGTGCGGCGCCTATGTCGGCGAGGACGACATCGTTCGCTTCGAGGACGTCTACGGCCGCGACGAGACCGGATAAGCGCCGGCGCTTGCGGGCGCGGGCGCTTTGGAGCAAGATCGCGACCGCGCGTTGGGGCGTCGCCAAGCGGTAAGGCACCGGTTTTTGGTACCGGCATTCGCAGGTTCGAATCCTGCCGCCCCAACCATTTCTCTTCTCTGCGCGGCCCGGAGGCCGGCCTACGCGGCGCAGGTGGCGCTTCCTCCGCCGCCGACGAAGCCGCCCACCAGCGCCACCGCCGCGGGCGCGTTCTCGCCATAGCCGTCGGCGCCGATGCTCTCGGCGAAGGCGTCCGTCACCGGGGCCCCGCCGACGATCACCGGACAGGCGATCTTGCGCTCCTTGAAGGCCGCCACCGTGCGCGCCATCGCCGGCATCGAGGTCGTCAGCAGCGCCGACAGCCCGACCACGTCGGGTCGAACCTCATCGACCTTGGCGATGACCTCGTCGGCGGCGACGTTGACGCCGAGATCGACGACGCGGTAGCCCGCGCCTTCGAGCATCATGCCGACCAGGTTCTTGCCGATGTCGTGGACGTCGCCTTGGACGGTGGCGAGCATCACCGTGCCCTTGGGCTCGACCGCGCTCTGGGTGAGGATCGGGCGCAGCACCTCGAGCCCGGCCTTCATGGCGCGGGCGGCGAGCAGCATTTCGGGGACGAAGATCGTCCCTTCGCTGAACATCTCGCCGATATCGTCCATGGCGGCGATCAGCGCGTCGTCGAGGATCTCGTGAAGGTCGATCCCGTCGGCGAGCGCGGCGTCGACCAGACGCGCCACGGTCTCGTCCTCATACGCCATGACCGCGTCGAAGATCGCATCGAGCCGTTCCTCGACCGCCTCGCGCGCGGGCTCGGCCGCCGTCGCGCGGCCGTCGATGCGCGCTGCGGGCGGCGGCGCGGCCTCGACCTTCGCGGAGGCGCGGCCGCTCTCGCGCAAGCCCGCATAGGGCCGCTCGCCCGCCCGGAATCGCTTGATCGCGTCGACCGCGGCGCGCACGTGCGCGACCGGGGTCTCGGCGCTCAGGCTGCACAGATAGAGGATAAAGCGCCTGTCCCGGCCGCCGATCTCCATGTACTCGTGGATTCGCTTCTCGATGGCCTCGACAGGCCCTTTTTGGAGCACGTTGTTGTCGACGCCGAGAACCAGCGGCACCCCCCGCCGGGTCGCATAGTCCCGGGCCCGCTCGGCGCCGAGCTTGAACAGGTCGGGATCCTGGACCTTGAGGTAGAGCGGCGTCGCGCGCAGCTTGAGATCCCAGAACGCCTCCTTGTCGTCGGCGAAGGAATCGCCCCACCAGTTGTCGCAGACCGGCTTGCCCCCGCATAGTTTCTGGAGGCGCTCGATATACTGGAGCGAGAACTCCTCGAGCATGTCCTGGGTGATGAAGGGGAGCGATGCGATCGCGTCCGAGCCGTCGGCCTTCTTCGCCTCGGGGAAGTCGGCGAGCATCGCGTTGATATAGGGCGCGAGCACCTCTTCGGTCACGAAGGCGAGCACCTTGTGGACGAAGGCGGGATCGTCCTTGATGGCGAGGACCAGGCGCTCGAAGCTCATGATCTGGGCGGCGAGCGTGAACGGCGCGCAGTAGCACGGCGCCGGGGTTTCGCCGGTGAGCGCCTTGTAGAGATGCAGGGCCTCGAAGACGAAGGGGAAGCGGCCCGCCCGTCGCGGATCGGGGGCCTTGAGGCGCGCGAGATCCTTCTCGCAGGTGACGAGCGGCTGGACGTTATCGATCGCGGGCGCCATCTCGTCGAACAGCTCGAGCTTGGCGCCGAGCGCCTCGGCCTCGACGTTGTAGACGTCCCATGTCAGGTCCGGGGTGTCGAAACCGAAGGCGCGCGCGGTCTCGAGGTTGCCGCGGACGAAAGGCTCGGCCCGGGTGTAGAACTCGCGCGCCGGCACCCCGCTCTGGCGCATGGAGAACTCGTGCATCTGGGCGATGAAGGGGATCTCGTCCGATCCCTCGCCGAGGGCGGCGGCGAGCCGCGCGAAGCCTTGCGAGAAGTCGTATTCGGGCATCGCTGTCCCTCCAAGAGGCTTGCATTGATTCGGTAACACCCCGAAGAATGATGGACAAACGACGAATTCGGCGTCTGGCTTTAAGAAAAACTTGAAAGCGGGGATGCGATGCGGCGACGTCTTCCGTCGCTCAACTGGCTCCGGGCCTTCGAGGCCGCGGCCCGGCACATGAGCTTCACCGGCGCGGCGCGCGAGCTTAACGTGACGCCAGCCGCGGTCAGCCAGCACGTCCGCCAGCTCGAGGACTGGCTCGGCGCGCCCTTGTTCAACCGCCAGCCGCGCAGCCTTACGTTGACCGATTCGGGGCTCGGCTACCTGCCGGTCGTGCGCTCGGCCTTCGACTACCTCGCCGCCGGGACCGAAGACCTGTTCGGCGAAGGACGCGGCGGGCCGATCACGGCCCATGTGACGATCTCGCTCACCGCCCAGTGGCTGGCGCCGAGGCTCCCGCGCTTCGTCGCGGCGCACCCCGACATCACCCTCAGGCTGATGACCGGGCTCGACACGGTGGCGGTCGGCAGCGGCGGGGTCGACGTCGAGATCCGCTACGGCTCGGGCGACTGGCCCGGCCTGCGCACCGCGCGCCTGTTCGACGAGGAGCTCTTTCCGGTGTGCAGCCCGGCCCTTCTCGAAGGCCCCGAGCCGCTCGCCGCGCCCCAAGACCTCTGCCGTTTCCCGATGATCCACGTAATCGGCGAGCCCGAGAACTGGCAGATGTGGCTGCGCGCCGCGGGCGTCAGCGGCATGGCCGTCGGCGGCGGGTTGCAGTTCGACCTTCACATGATGGCCACGCATGCGGCGATCGCGGGCGCCGGCGTCGCGCTCGGCCTTTCGCCGATGGTCGACGACGCGCTCGCCGACGGCCGCCTCGTCGCGCCCTTCGCGACCCGCATCCCGGCCCGCGACGCCCATTACGTGGTCACCACCGAGGAAGCGATCGGCCGCGCCGAGGTCCAGGCCTTCGTCAACTGGCTGATCGCCGAGGCGCGCGGCGACGGCTGAGCGGGGATTACGCGCCGCCCGATCCTTCGCCTGGGGGCGCGTCCGCCGCCGTCTCGTCGGCCTCGTGGGCGCTCTCGACCGCAAGCGGGGTCGCCACCGGGGCGGCGCGGGTGACGATCACGAAAGCGCCCTGCTCGTCGAGCGGCAGCGGCGCGCGCTGCATCATGCGCCAGATCGCGAAGGCCCCGATGACGAGATGGACCGCGGCGAGGCACAAGAAGAACCCCGCCGGCCCGATCAAAGACATCACCGCCGAGACCGCCGCCGGGCCGGCGAGCGCGCCGAGGCCGCCGGCGAGCACGAGCCCGGCGCTCGCCGCGACCATCTGCTCGGGCTCGATGTAGTCGTTGGCGTGCGCCACGCAAAGCGCATAGAGCGGGAACGACAGCCCGCCGAACAGCCCGGCGAGCGTGAGCATCGCGCCCAGCGAAAGTCCGGGCAGAGCCGCGAGCGCGAACGCGACGGCCGCGGCGAGGAAGGTCGTCAGCGTGATCACCCGGCGGCGGTCGAAACGGTCGGAAAGACGCCCGATCGGCCATTGCAGAACGACCGCGCCCAGGAACACGCTGCCCATGAACATCGATACCCCGCTCACCGAAAGGCCGAGCGCGCTCGCGTAAACCGCGCCCATGCCGGCCACCGCCCCGTTGGACAGGCCGGTCGCGAGGGAGCCGAACACGCCCAGAGGCGAGATTCGGTAGAGCGCCGCCAGCCCCAGCTTGGCCGGGGCGTCGAACCGGGGCGCGGGCGCGACCGTCAAGAGGATCGGCACCAGCGCGAGCGAGACCAGCACCGAGATCAGGATGAAGAGCTCGAACCCCCGCGGGTCCGCGAGGTTGAGCAGAAGCTGTCCGACCGCCATGCCGCCCATCAGCAGCACCATGTAGACCGAAAGGATCTGCCCGCGCGTCTCGGCGGTCGCGCAATCGTTGAGCCAGCTTTCGCTCACCACATAGAGCCCGGCGATGCAGAACCCGCTGATCAGCCGCATCGCCGCCCAGCTCATGGGCGTGACGAACACCGCGTGGAGGAGCACCGTGGTCGAAAGAACCGAGGCGAGCGCGGCGAAGACCCGGATATGGCCGACCCGCTGAAGGATGCGCGGCGTCGCCGTCGAGCCGACCAGAAAGCCCACATAGTAGCCCGACATGAGAAGGCCGGTGACCGTGGTCGGAAAGCCTTCGATGGTCGCGCGCAGCGACAGAAGGCTTCCTTGCAGGCCGTTGCCCAGCATGAGAAGCGTGATCCCGAGAAGCAGCGCCCAAGAGCGCGCGATCGCGGTGCGCATGGCGGCACGTCCTTGGAGAGCGGGAAAGACTGGGGGCGCTCAGTCTGCGATCTCACCCTGGCGGTCGAAGACGATCGCGCCGTCGAAGATGGTGATGTCGCAGCGCGCGTCCAGCACCTCCTCGGGCGCGCAAGCGAACAGGTCGGTCGAGACCACCGCCACGTCGGCGAACTTGCCGGGCGCGAGCGCGCCGCGCTCGTCTTCCGCGAAGCAGGCGTAGGCCCCGTTCCAGGTCATGGTTTCCAACGCCTCGGCGACGCCGATGCGCTCGTCCGCGCCGATCACTCGGCCCGAGGCCGCGCGCCGGGTGATCGCCGCGTAAAGGGTGAGGAAGGGATCGAAGTCCGAGACCGGCGCGTCGCTCGACGCCGCCGGCCTGAGCCCGGCCCTGATCCAGCTCGCCATCGGGTAGGCGGCGGCCGGCCGTTCTTCGCCGAGCGCGTCGATATAGGCGTCGCCGAATTGGCGCATGAACACCGGTTGCGCCACCGGCACCATGCCGAGCCGTTTCATCGCGGCGATCTGATCGGGACGAATGAAGCCGCAGTGCTCGATCCGGTGGCGGCGGTCGTCCGCGGGCGCGGCGTCGAGCGCGCCTTCGACCGCGGCGATCGTCTGGTCGATGGCGGCGTCGCCGATCGCGTGGACCGCAAGCTGGAACCCCCAGACGTGGTAGTCGCGCGCAAGCGCCGCCATCTCGTCGTCGGCGAGGCAGAGAATGCCGCGCTCGTCGCCGTCGCCGCGGTAGGGCTCGGTCATCGCCGCGGTGCGCCCGCCCGCGCTCCCGTCGGTGAAGATCTTGACCGGCCCGATGCGGAGCCGCGAATCGCCCATCCCGGTCTTAAGCCCGCGCGCCTGGGCGGCCTCGGCCGCGCCCCCCGGGCCGCCGACGAAACAAAGATAGGCGCGCACCGGCAGCCGTCCCTCGGCGCGGGCGCGCTGGTAGGCGTCGTACTCGGCGATTCCGGCGCGCATGCCGACGCCGGCGTCCATCGCCGCCGTGATTCCGCGCTCGATCAGAAGCCGCCCGCCGTCTTCGATGGCCTGGACGAGGTCGTCTTCGCCGGGCGGCGGCATGGCGTTGAAGACGGCCGCCTGGGCGCGTTCCTGCAACAGGCCCGTGGGCCGCCCGTGGGCGTCGCGGTCGATATGGCCGCCGTCCGGATCGGGCGCGCCGTCGCCGATCCCGGCAAGCGCAAGCGCGCGGCTGTTCGCGACCCCCATATGCCCGCAGCAGCGCTTGAGATAGACCGGGTTGGCGGGGGCCGCGGCGTCGAGCTCGTCGCGCGTCGGGTGGCGGCGCTCGGGCAGCAGGAAGTGGTCGTAGCCGCGGCCGAAGATCCACGCGCCGGGGGCCGCGGACGCCGCGCGGGCGCGGACCCGGTCGAGCAGCGCCGCCATGTCGGGCGCGGCCTCGGGCCGAACGTCGAGCTCGCGCTGGGCGAGGCCGAGCGGCAGAAGGTGCATATGCGCGTCGCAGAAGCCGGGGAGCGCGAGCCGCCCGCCGAGGTCGATGATGCGGCTCGAAGGCTCGACGAGCGCCTCGAGATCGGCGGCCCGGCCGGCGGCGAGAACGCGCTTTCCCGAAATCGCGAGCGCTTCGACGAAGCCGATCGCGCGTCCGCACCAGATGCGGCCGTTCCTGAGGATCGTGCGTCGGCGCTGCTGCGGCATGGCGGCGTCTCCCCCTCTTGCTCGCCGGCGGCGAAGGCCCCGGCGGCCCAATATGCCTCAGCCGGGCCGGCGCGCGCGATGCAAAAAACGCAGGCCCGCCCCGCAAGCGCAGCGGCTTCGGAGCGCCGCTTACTCGGTCACCACGAGGCGGTAGTCGGGCGTCGGGTTCAAGGGGCAGGAGTAGAGGTACTCGCCGGGCTCAAGCTCGACCTCGTAGTCCTTGGTGGTTCCGGTCTTGAGCCCCCCGCCCGAGACGCTGAGCTTGGTCAGCTTGTGAATCGGGTTGCGCCAGTCGTAGTCCTTCTCGCGCAGCCAGAAGCCGAGCGGGTAGGGCACGTTCTTGTTGGTGACCCGGAAGATATAGCGCCCGGGCTTGAGGGTCAGCACCTTCGCTTCGGCGAGCCGCTGGGCGCCGGTCTCGGCGTTGATCGCCTCGCAGTCGGCCTTGCGGGTCGTCTTGAAGCCGCGGTCGATGCCGTTCTCCGATTCGAGGAACTGGCATGGAACCTGGGTCAGCGTAATGATTTGCGGCTCGGCCGCCGCGGCGGGTGCGGCCAAAAGCATCGTCGCTACGGCGAGCGCTTTCGGCCAAGCCAGGTTCATGGTCGACATGGGTGGTTTCCTCGTCTGTTTCGTTTCCCGGATCGTCCCGGTCCCGACCGCGGGTCTCGCCGCCAGGACCGACATCGGAGGTCGAACCCTAAAGATAGGGAACGATCGCGAGAGACAAAGACAAAACGGCCCGTGAAAACGGTATCGTGAACGAATGAGAGCGAAGGTGATGGCGCGGTTTCTCTGCGTTCTTTCGCTCGATAGGGCTCGAGACCGGGCTGCGGATGCTGGCGGCGCCGCGGGGCGCGCTTTATGATGGCGGTCTCG
>CAYYWV010000056.1:0-18202 GCA_964475385.1 uncultured Alphaproteobacteria bacterium
TGACCGCGAGCGTCGCCGCCGAGGCCTGGAAGCTGATCGAGGAGGTCGAGGCGCTGGGCGGCATGACCCGGGCGATCGAGGCCGGGATGCCCAAGCTGCGCATCGAGGAGAGCGCCGCCCGCCGCCAGGCGCGCATCGACCGCGGCGAGGAGGTGATCGTCGGCGTCAACCGCTATCGCGCCGACGAGGACGCGCCGATCCCGCCGCTGCGCAACATCGACAACCGGGCCGTGCGCGAAGCCCAGCGGGCGCGGCTCGAAAAGCTGCGCGCAAGCCGCGACCGCGCGGCCTGCGAGTCGGCGCTCGCGGCGCTCACCGAAGCCGCGCGCTCGGGCGAGGGCAACCTGCTCGCGCTCAGCATCGAGGCGATGCGGGCGCGGGCCACGCTGGGCGAGGTCTCGGCCGCGCTCGAACGCGCCTTCGGGCGTTACCGGCCCGAATCGCGCACCGTCTCGGGCGTCTACGGCGCGGCGCTCGCCGACGACGAGGACTTTCGCCGGGTTCGCGCCGAGATCGCCGCCTTCGCCGCCGAGGAAGGGCGGCGGCCGCGGATGCTGGTGGTCAAGCTCGGCCAGGACGGCCACGACCGGGGCGCCAAGGTGATCGCCTCGGCCTTCGCCGACATCGGCTTCGACGTCGATCTCGGCCCTCTGTTCCAGACCCCCGACGAGGCCGCCCGCCAGGCGATCGAGAACGACGTCCATGTGGTCGGGGTCTCGACCCAGGCCGGCGCCCACCGCAATCTGGTGCCCGACCTCGTCGCCGCGCTGCGCGCCGCCGGCGGCGACGACATCCTGGTGGTTTGCGGCGGCGTCATTCCGCCCCAGGACTACGACGCGCTCCGCGCCGCGGGCGTGGCCGCCATCTTCGGGCCGGGCACCCATATTCCGGCGGCGGCGGGCGAGATCCTGCGCATCCTCGCCAAGCGCCGCGCGGCGGCTTAGGCCGCTTAAGCGGTCCGGGTTTCTCCTTTCCCTCCGCGTCCGGCGAGCCGCATCGTCGCCTTGCGGCTCAGATGCGCCGCAAGAAGAGGCGGCGGCATGCGCAGCCAGTGCGCGCGGACATAAAGCGCGAACCGGGCCGCCGCCGCGGCGCGGGTTTCGGCGCCGGGCTTCTCGGGCAAGAGCGCCAAGGGCGTCAGCCGATCCATCAGCGCGCGGACGGGCGCGGGCGGGGCGAAGGCGGCGGCCGCGGCGACCGTTTCGGCCGGGACCGGGGTCGCAAGCAGCTTGCGGCAGAATCTCAGCGCGTAGTAAAGCGGCCGGCCGAGGTCGAGGCGTTCGGCGCGCGCCGTCAGCGCCTTCCAGAACGCGTCGTCGCGTCCGAAGTCGCGGAGCATCGCGTCGATATCGGCGAGATCGCGCAGCGCAAAGGCGATCTCGCCGTCGTGGAACAGATGGGCCGCGGCGTGCAGCGCCATGTCGGCGGGCGCGAGCACCCGGAAGGGCGAGCCCGCCAGCGGCCGCGCGGCCGCGAGCAACGCCTCGGGGTCGGGTTTGAGCCGGCTGGTCGGCGGCAGGATGGCGTGGTGCGCGTCGACCACCGTTTTGCGCTCGCGGTGGCGGAGCGGCGGCAACTCGTGCATCCACCGCCGGTAGTAGCGCTGATCGTAAGGATGGCGCTTGGCGGGCTCCCAGCCGTGGCGGCGGAGCGCGGCCTCGACCGCATCGATGCGCGCCCGCGGCAGCAGGATATCGACGTCGCTCACCAACCGGCCCTCGGCGAGCGGGAGCGCGGCGGCGACATAGGCCGCGCCCTTGAGCAGCACCACCGGCGCGTCGATTCCGGCGAGCGCGCGGGCGATGCGGTTCATCTCCCAGCGCAGCATCCGGCGGTGGTCGGCGGCGACCATCCGCGCGCCCGCGAGGTTCGCCCGGACCCGCGCGGGAAAGGCGTCGAACACGCCGGCGCGCCGCGCGAGCGCGTCGATCCGGGCGACGAGGCGGGTCCGCCGCGCTTGACGTAAAAGCGTATCCCAACCGGCGAGATCGAGCCCGGCGAGCGTCTCGGGTCGGGACAGCGCGGCGAGCAGCGGATCGCTCATCGCCCGTCCCCCCCGGCCAGTCCTTCGAGCGCCGCGACCGCGTCGTCGAGCCCGGCGTAGGTCAGCTCGACGCAAACGCAGGCGTCGACCATGCGGCACACCGCCTCGAACCCGGCTGCGCCGTGGAAGTGATAGTTGAACGCGTTGTCGGCGAGCCGGAAGAACGCGCGTCCCTTGGAAACCGGAGCGAGCGCGGCCTGCGCTTCCGGCTTTCGATTGGGAAAAACGATCCACCCGAGCTCCGCCGGTTCGTCGACGCGGGCCACGCTCTGCGCGGGCGGGCGCATAAGCGCGACCCGGCCCTTGTGGGTGTCGGGCGCAACCGGGCCGAACACCGCGTCGGGGGCGAAGCGGCGAATGCGCTCGATCGAATCGTTCTTGAGCGAGATCGGCCGCGCGATCGGCCACAGCCGGCCGTCGGCGGGCGAGATCACCGCGAACTCGTCCGAAAACAGCCGCCAGCCGCGCGCGACCAGCGCCGCGCACAGAGTCGATTTGCCGGCTCCAGGCGGTCCCGCCAGGATCAGCGCGCGGCCCTCGCGCTCGACCACCGCGGCGTGGATCAAGAGGTGCTGATGGGCGAAGGTGTAGATGCACCAATTGATCGCCCATTCCAGCATCGGCAGCGCGATGCCGCGCGCGACCGGCGCGAAACGGCGTTCGCCGTCGATCAGGAAACCGACCCGTCCGCGGAGCATCCGCCGCGCGGCGATGTCGAAATCGGCGAGGCCGTCGCCGTCGATGGGAAAGTCGGCGTAGAGCAGATGCAACGGCGCGGCGAGCTCGGGAAGGGGCAGACGCAGGCGGGTCACGAAAGGCCCGGTGCGAATCGCGATCCCCTCGCCCGCAAGCCGACGGGCGAACGTCTCGGGCGACAGCCTGCCGACGGTGGCGCGCGTCGCGCTCACGAGACCGCCGCGTCCGGCGCGCTCGGGTCGGCGAGGCCCTGGCGGTCGAACTCGGCGAGCGCCGCGTCGAGCCGCTCGGCCAGCGCCATCGCGTCGTCGAGATCGAAGCGCCCGGCCAATCGTTCGGCGAGCGTCTCGCGCGAGGCGGGCGCGCGCTCGATCTCTTCGAGGACCGCCGCGGAAAAGCTGTCGAGCAGATGGGTTTGGCCGGAAAAGGCGTTGAAAACGACAACCCCGTCGTCGAAAGCGCGCCAGCTCAACCGGACGCCGTCGGGAAGCCGCCAGACGATGTCCTCCGGCCGCGAGTGCTCGTTGCGCGGTGGCTGGGCGTCGCTATCGCATTCGTGGCGGTCGGTCACGCTTGTTCGGCCGCGGAGCGGGGCGGATGTCCTCGCGACGTTGCGGTTCGCGCCGAAGGGGCTGCGTCCGGGGGCTAATCGTCGTCGTCGTCTTCTTCGGCGCCTCCGTATCCGGGCATCATCGACATGCCTGCGGATTCGGCCCGGGCCGGCCCGCTCTTCAACGTCAGGATAACAGGGGAAGCCGCGAGCGCCGCCTTGAGCACGCGTCGCCGCGCCGCGTGCGCATCCGCTGCGCGCTTGTCCCCCCGTTCGTCGGGCGCGCCGCTTTCGCGGTCGGCCTGCATGCGCGCGTTCATGTCCCCCACAGGTGACTCCAGCACTAAGAATGCGAGTAAGAAAAGCGATCCTTACCGCATTACGATAGCATCGAATGGTCCCGATGGCCAGCGACAGTATTCCTTAACGGCGGAATGGTTTTTTGCATAAGGTATTATGGTTAATAGGGTTTCTTTATCGTTCTGGATTTGCTTCGCGCGCCGCCCGCCGCGGCGTTCGCCCTCGGTTTCGGGCCGGTTGCGGTTTCCGGTTGTCGTATGCCGCCGCCATTGTACCGTAAGGCCATGAATGCGCATGACTCTCGATGCGGCCGCTGACGCCGTGAGCCGGGATGCCGAAACCCCGGCCCGGCTCGCCCGCGCCGTCACGGGCGGCGATCGCCGCGCGCTCGCCCGCGCGATCACGCTGATCGAATCGACCCGACCCGACCACGCGCGCAAGGCCGAGGCGCTGCTCGCCGCGCTCCTGCCCGAGAGCGGCCGCGCAATGCGGCTCGGCGTTTCGGGCGCGCCGGGCGTGGGCAAGTCGACCTTCATCGAGGCGCTCGGCCTGCACCTTGTCGAGCGCGGCCACCGCGTCGCGGTGCTCGCGGTCGACCCTTCGAGCCCGCGCGGCGGCGGCGCGCTTCTCGGCGACAAGACCCGGATGGCCGAACTCGCCCGCCGGCCCGAGGCTTTCGTGCGGCCGTCGCCCGCGGCCGGAACCTTGGGCGGGGTGGCGCGGCGCACCCGCGAGGCGATGCTCGCCTGCGAGGCGGCGGGCTTCGACGTCGCCATCGTCGAGACCGTCGGCGTCGGCCAGTCCGAGACCGCGGTCGCCGACATGGTCGACATGTTCCTGCTTTTGCTCGCGCCGGGGGCGGGCGACGAGCTCCAGGGGCTCAAGCGCGGGATCGTCGAGCTCGCCGATCTGATCGTGGTCAACAAGGCCGACGGCGACCTCAAGGACGCCGCCCGCCGGGTCGAGGCCGACTACCGCGCGGCCCTTGGCCTTCTGCGAGGCCGCAACGCGCTGTGGACGCCCCGGGTGCTGAGCTGCTCGGCGCGCCACGGCGAGGGGATCGGCGCGGTCTGGGAAGCGGTCTGCGCCTATCGCGCCGCGCTTGAGCCGGCGGGAGAGATCGCGCGCCGCCGCGCCGAGCAGGCGCGCGCCTGGATGTGGAGCGAGATCGACGCCGGGCTCAGGGCGGCCTTCCGCGCCCACGATGCGGTCGCCGCCCAGGCCGCGGCGCTCGAAGAGGCGGTCGGACAAGGGACCGTAACGCCGCACGCGGCGGCGCGCCGCCTGCTCGCCGCCTTTCTCGGCAGGGACGAGGCGGAAGAGGGCGCGGATTCGACTTGACGGCGCGCCGTCCGCCGCCTACACATTCGGCCCTGCGCGCGTCCGAGCGCGGTTTTTCGCGAGACCCCGAACGACACCCGAACGACAGAGGACGGAACCGATGGCCCGACGCTGCGAGCTCACCGGAAAGGGCGTGCTCACCGGCAACAACGTCAGCCACGCCCATAACAAGACCCGGCGCCGGTTCCTGCCCAACCTGCAACGGATGTCGCTGATGAGCGAGACGCTCGGCAAGACCGTGCGCCTGCGGCTGACTCCTTACGCGCTGCGCAACGTCGACCGCTGCGGCGGCCTCGACGCCTATCTTCTGGCGACCAAGGACGACAAGCTCTCGCTCGAGGCGCGCCGGCTCAAGCGGCGGATTCGGAAGGCGCGGCAGGCGGCGGGCTGAGCCCCTAGGGCCGCGCGCCGGCTTCTCTGTTTTTAAAGGCTTTTTTGGGCGAGGGTTCCGCCATGCGGCCCGTCACACGGCTCTGGGTGCCGATCACGGCCATGGTCATGGTCGTCGTCGCCTCCAACCTCGCGGTCCAGTTCCCGATCAACGACTGGCTGACCTGGGGCGCGTTCACCTATCCTTTCGCTTTCCTGGTCACCGACCTCAGCAACCGCTCCTTCGGGCCGGCGCGGGCGCGACGGGTGGTCTATGCGGGCTTCGCGATCGGCGTCGCGGGCTCGGTCGCGGTGGCGGGCTGGCGGATCGGGCTCGCCTCGGGCGCGGCCTTCCTCGCCGGGCAGCTTCTCGACGTCTGGGTTTTCGACCGGCTGCGCCGCGGCCGTTGGTGGCGGGCGCCGTTGGTCTCGTCGGCCATCGCCTCGGCGCTCGATACCGCGCTGTTCTTCTCGCTCGCCTTCGCCGCCACGGGGCTGCCTTGGGCGAGCTGGGCGGCGGGCGACTATGGGGTCAAGATCGCGATGGCGCTCACCCTTCTCGGCCCCTATCGCGGGCTGATGGGGTTGTTCGCCCCTCAGCTTCTGCGCCCCGACCGCAACGCGGCCTGAAGGCCTCGGGCGTCATGCGCGGACGCCGGCGGCGCGGCGCCGCCTGGCGGGCGGGGTGGTCGATTCGTCCTCGAACAGCTCGACGAGCTTGTCGATCATCGCCCCGCCGAGCTGCTCGGCGTCGACGATGGTCACCGCGCGCCGGTAGTAGCGGGTCACGTCGTGGCCGATGCCGATGGCGGTGAGCTCGACCGGCGAGGTCTTCTCGATCCAGTCGATGACCTCGCGCAGGTGGCGTTCGAGGTAGTTGCCGGCGTTGACCGAAAGGGTCGAATCGTCGACCGGCGCGCCGTCCGAGATGACGAGAAGGATGCGCCTCTGCTCGGGCCGGGCGAGCAACCGCTGGTGCGCCCACAAGAGCGCCTCGCCGTCGATGTTCTCCTTGAGCAGCCCCTCGCGCAGCATCAGGCCGAGGCTGGTCCGCGTCCGCCGCCAGGGTTCGTCGGCGGCCTTGTAGACGATGTGGCGGAGGTCGTTGAGCCGTCCGGGGTTGGCCGGCTTGCCGGCGGCCAGCCACTGCTCGCGCGACTGGCCGCCTTTCCAGGCCCGGGTGGTGAAGCCCAGAACCTCGACCTTGACGCCGCAGCGCTCGAGCGTGCGCACGAGGATATCGGCGCTCATCGCCGCGACCGTGATCGGGCGGCCGCGCATCGAGCCCGAGTTGTCGATCAACAGCGTCACCACGGTGTCGCGGAAGTCGCTTTCCTTCTCCTGCTTATACGAGAGCGGCGTCATCGGGTTGGCGACCACCCGGGCGAGCCGGGCGGTGTCCAAGAGCCCTTCGTCGAGGTCGAACTCCCAGGCCCGCGTTTGCTTGGCGAGCAGCCGGCGTTGAAGCCGGTTGGCGAGCTTGGCGGTCATTCCTTGGAGGTGGGAGAGCTGAAGGTCAAGCTGAGCCCGGAGCCTGGCGAGCTCGCCCGGCTCGCACAGCGCGGTCGCCGCGACCACCTCGTCGAAGGCGGTGGTGAAGGCCCGGTAGGCGGGCTCGCGCGGGGCGTTGGCGCGGTCGCCGTCGGGCCGCCAGGGGCGGTCGGCGCGGCCGGCCTCGTCGGAGCCCGAGCCCGCGAGCTCGTCGTCGAGCTCGCCGGCCTGGGCCGTCTCGTCGGCGTCTTCGTCCGTTTCGGCCTCGGCCGCGAAACCGTCGAGCCCGGCGGCGTCGCCGCCGTCGCCTTCGGCCTCGCCTTCGCCGTCCTGGGCTTCGCTGTCGTCGTTGAACTCGCGGCTCTCCGAATCGTCGGCGTCGTCGCGTTCGTCGTCCTCGTCCGCCATGTCGAGGTCGGCGAGCATCCGGCGCAGGACGCGGGTGAACAGCGCCTGGTTCTCGGCGGTGCGCTCGAGCTCGTCGAGGCGGGCGCCGGCCTTGGCGTCGAGCCAGGGGCGGCAGATGTCGACCATGCGGCGCGCGGCGTGGGGCGGCGGCCGCCCGGTCAGGCGCTCGCGGACCAAGAAGCCGATGGCTTCGGGAAGCGGCACCTCCTCGAACGCGGTGACCCGGTCGTAACCGCGCATGCGGCAGCGCTGGTCGAGCATGGCGTAGAGGTTGCCGGCGACGCCCTTGAGCCGGCGCGCGCCCAGCGCTTCGACCCTTGATTGCTCGACCGCATCATAGATCGCCCCGGCGAGGTCGCCCGAAGGGCGGCGGCGCGCGTGCAGCTTGGGGTCGTGATAGCGCCGCCTCAGCGCGAGCGCATCGCCCGCGCCGCGGATGCGGGCGACCTCGCGGGCGTCGAGCTCGCGTCCGGGCTGGGGCAGGGTGACCGTTTGCCCGGCCTCGCCGGCCCCTTCGCCGCCGAACTCGACGACGAGCTCGCGCTCCTGCGCGATCGCGCGGACCGCGGCGGCGACGGCGCGCTTGAAAGGCTCGGCCGGGTTGCCGCCTTGGGTCATGGCTTCCCGCTCAGACGATTCCCGCCCGGGCCGCCGATTCGGGCAGATCGGAACCGAAGCAACGCTGGTAGTACTCGGCCACGTTGGCGCGCTCGAGCTCGTCGCACTTGTTGACGAAGGTCACGCGGAAGGCGAAGCCTACGTCGCCGAAGATCTCGGCGTTCTCGGCCCAGGTGATGACGGTCCTGGGCGACATGACGGTCGAGATGTCGCCGGCCATGAAGCCCGCCCGCGTGAGCTCGGCCACCTTGATCATGGTGCTGACGAGCTCGCGCCCCTCCTCGGTGTCGAGCGAGGGCATCTTGGCCAGCACGATTTTCATCTCCTCCTCGTGGGGGAGGTAGTTGAGCGTGGCGACGATGTTCCAGCGGTCCATCTGGCCCTGGTTGATCTGCTGGGTGCCGTGGTAGAGCCCTGTCGTGTCGCCGAGCCCGATGGTGTTTGTGGTCGCGAACAGGCGGAACGCGGGATGCGGCCGCAGCACCTTGTTCTGGTCGAGAAGCGTGAGCTTGCCCTGGGCTTCTAGGACGCGCTGGATCACGAACATCACGTCGGGCCGGCCGGCGTCGTACTCGTCGAACACCAGCGCGGTCGGGTTCTGGAGCGCCCAGGGCAGGATGCCCTCGCGGAACTCGGTCACCTGCATGCCGTTGCGCACCACGATCGCGTCCTTGCCGATCAGGTCGATGCGGCTGATGTGACTGTCGAGGTTGATGCGGATGCAGGGCCAGTTGAGCCGGGCGGCCACCTGCTCGATATGGGTCGACTTGCCGGTGCCGTGGTAGCCCTGGATCATGACGCGGCGGTTGTGCGCGAAACCGGCCAGGATGGCGAGCGTGGTGTCGGGGTCGAAGTGATAGGCCTCATCCACGTCGGGGACGTGCTCGGTCGCCTGCGAGAACGCGGGCACCTCCATCTCGCTCTCGAGCCCGAATACCTGGCGAACGGAGATCCGGATGTCGGGGCCGTTCTCGGGCATCGGGGCCAGTTCGGTCGGGGCAGTCGCAGCGGTCATGTTGCTCGGTCCATTCAAGTCAAAAACGAACGACGCGCCGGCGGGCGCAGCCGGGCGGTCCGTCGATCCACGAATCCACCTAGCATGGGAAGGTCACGGCCACAAGATGGGGCCATAAGAACGCACGGGCAACAAACTTCAAGACGTGCGCCGGCCAATCAGGTAGCGATAGGCTTCGATCACCAGCTTCAACCGTTCCTCGGCGGCCTTGTCGCCGTGGTTGACGTCGGGATGGTAACGCTTGGCGAGCTCCTTGAAACGCCCTTTGATCTCGGCCAGCGTCGCCGTCGCGCCCAGGTTGAGAACCGCGAGCGCGTCGCGTTCGGAGGCCGGCAGCGCCGCGGCCGGGTCGGCGTCGCCTTTGGGTGTCCCGCCGTCGCCGTAAAGAACGCCGAACAGGTCCGCGAACGCGGGGCTCGCCCACAGGCGCTGAAAGCGGACCCCGATTCCGACCGGCCAGGTCGGCCGATGGCCGGTGACGTCATCGCGGCGGAAGGCCTCGATCTCCTCTTCGGTCATGTCGGCGAAGAAGTCCCAGGCCGCGTTGTAGGCCCGCACATGCTCGAGGCAGAACCAGTAATAGCGCCTGAGATCGCGGGGCGAACGCGGGGCGCGATAAGCGCCCTCGGCCGAGCAGCCGGGATGGTCGCAGGGCCGGACCCCTGCGTCGCCGTTGACGGCGGACGATTCGCTTTCCAGATAGCGTCGCGACATGGCCGAAGTATGGGGCGACGCCGGAGACGAGGCAAGCCGGCTTCCTGGCGGCGGGCTATATACAAATACGCGAGATAATGCTATATAACTCTCGCATAAGAGGTTACCCCGCCAACCCCGAAGGCATTCGACCGACGATGGCGAGCAGTCTCGTCAACCGCAACGTTTTCCTCGACGGCCGGCGCACGAGCGTCCGGCTCGAGCCCGAGATGTGGGACGCGCTGGCCGAGATCGCGCGTCGCGAAGGGCGCACGATCCATCAAATCTGCTCCGAGGTCGCCGCTCGGCGCGGCCAGTCCACCTTCGCCGCCGGGCTCCGGGTCTATATCCTCGATTACTTCCGCGCCGCGGCGACCGCCGAGGGGCACCTGCGGGCCGGCCACGGGGGGCGTTTCGCGCTCCGTTCCGGGCGCCTTTCTCAATCGCCGGTGTACCACTCGGGATAGTGCTCGCGGACCACCGCGCCGTCGCGTCTGAGCGCGTGGCAACGATCGAGATAGGCCGGCCGGGTCCGGGCCGCGGCGGCCTTCGGGTCTTCGTTGCGGCCGCGGCGCGCGGTCCAAATGGTCTGATAAGCGACGGTCGCCACGGTGCGCAGTAGTTCGACCAGATGGGTGCAGCCGTTGATCCCGCCCAGGGTCTCGCGCACCCGGCGGGTCCAGCCCGGGCCGATGGCCACGCCTTCGAGCAGCGCGAACCGGGGCGCGATCGCGGGACAGACGGCGAAGGGGCTCGCGTCGGTCGCCGCCTCGACGGCGCGGATCACGAGATCGCTGTCGACGGTCACCCGCAGCCACATATCGTGGATCGGTTCGCCGGGCGCGATCTCGCCGCGGTAGGCGTTGGGGAAGGGATAGGTCTTGGCGTCGGTCAGATGGGCTTCGATGTCCCACAGGCCGTCGTCGCGGCGGAAACCTTGGCAGACGATGTTTCGCGTATGGAGCGCCTCTCGCGAGGCGGGCTTGGAAAGCGGCATTGCGGCGTCTCGTTCCCCTTGAGCCAACGGATTCGGACCGGGACCGTACAGGCCGTCCCCGGACGAGCGCAAGCGTCGCTCGCACGACGTCGCGTTCAGGGCGTCGCGGGGCCGAGGATCATGATCATCAAAAAGGGGAGCGTGACCAGCGAGATCAGGGTCGAAAGCACGATCGCGCTCGCCGCTTCCTCGGGCTCCCGGTCATAGAGGCGGGCGAAGAGATAGGTGAACACCGCGACCGGCATGGCGCATTCGATGATCAGCACGCCGCGCGCGACCGGGTCGAACCCGAACGCCTCGCCGAGGCCGACCCCGACCGCGAAGCCGAGCCCGAGGCGCAGGCTGGCCATCGCCGCCGCCCGGCCGAGCCGGACGATGCGCATCCGGGCGAGCGAGACGCCGAGCGCGATCAGCATCAGCGGGATCGTCATCTGGCCCAGAAGGTCGGTCGTGTTGAGGAGCCATCCCGGCGGTTGAGTCTCGGTCGCGAGAAAGGCCGCCGCGGCGATCGCGGCGTAAGGCAGCGGCGTCGTCAGCGCGGGCCGCGGCGACGCCGAGCCCGAGACCAGCCACAGGCCCAGCGTCATCATGATGATGATCGAGACGGTGAAGAACACCACCGCGAGCTGAAGCCCCGGCTCCCCGAAGGCGAACAGGCTGAGAGGAAGCCCCATGTTGCCGGTGTTCGGAAAGGCGATCAGCGGCAGGTAGGTGGGGATCGAAAGCCGCGCGAGCCGCAACGTGACGGTCCCGACGATCCCAAAGATCGCGAAAGCCGCAAGCGCGGCGAGACCCATGGCGGCGAGCGCATCGGGCGTGACGGTCAGCTTGACCAGGCTCGAGAACACCAGGGCGGGGGTTCCGATATAGGTGACGAGGGTGGTCGCCATCCCGGTGTCGAACGGGCGGCCCGAGCGCGTCCAGCCCCAGCCCAGGCCGATGGTGATGAAGATCGGTCCGACGACCGCGAGCAGAATGTCGAGCATCAGAAAGGAATCTCGCCCGCCGCCGCGGTCACGAACCGGGTTCGCCTTCGTGCGCGCGTTCGGCCGTCGCCAACGGGGTGACGCGCAGCGAGGTCACCTGGTTGCGCTGACGCGCCAGCACCTCGAAACGGAAGTCGTGGAAGACGAAGCTCTGCCCCACCTCGGGAATCTGCTGGGCTTCATGAATGACCAGCCCGGCGATGGTCGCCGCCTCGTCGTCGGGGAGGTTCCAGTCGAACTCGCGGTTGAGGTCGCGGATCGTCACCGTGCCCGAGATGGTGTAGCTGCCGTCGGGGTTGGCGCGCACGCCGGTGAAGGGAAGATCGTGCTCGTCGGCGATATCGCCCACGATCTCCTCGAGGATGTCTTCGAGCGTGACCAGCCCCATCAGCGCGCCGTACTCGTCGACCACCAGGGCGAAGTGGTTGCGCCGGCGGCGAAAGGCCTGAAGCTGGCGCCTGAGCGTCGTGGTGTCGGGGATGAACCAGGGCTCGGAGGCCATCGCCGCGACGTCGAGCCGCTCGGGCGCGCCGCCGAGCGCGTGCAGCGCCCGCAGAAGATCCTTGGCGTGCAGCACGCCGATGATGTTGTCGGCGTCGCCGCGCCACAGGGGAAAGCGCGTGTATGGGCTCCCCACCACGGTCTCGATGATTCGGGCGGGCGGCGCGTCGGCGTCGATCGTCACCAGGTTCTTGCGGTGGATCATCACCTCGCGCACCTCGACGTCGGCGAGATCCAGGATGCTGCCCAGCATGTCGCGTTCGTGCTTCACGCTCTCGTTCGAGCGGGCGTAGAGGTCGATGGCGCCGCGCAACTCGTCCTGGGCCGCCGACAGCGACTGCGAACGCGCGACGTCGATCCCGAATAGGCGCAGCGTCAGCCGCACGATGGCCTGGACCGTAAGGACGATCGGCGAAAGAAGGACGACGACGACGCGCATCGCCGGGGCCACGGCGAGCGCGACCCGGTCGGGATCGCGCAGGGCGTAAGTCTTGGGCAAGACCTCGGCGAAGATCAGAACCAGAAGCGTCATGCCGAGCGTCGCATAGGCGACGCCGGTGTCGCCGAACCAGCCGATCATCACGCTGGTGGCGAGCGCCGAGGCGAGGATATTGACCAGGTTGTTGCCAAGAAGGATCGCCCCGATCAGGCGGTCCTTCTGGGACGCGAGCCGGTTGACCAGCCGCGCCCGCCGGCTGCCTTCGCGTTCGAGATGATGGAGGCGCGGCCGCGAGGCCGCGGTGAGCGCCGTCTCCGAGCCCGAGAAGAAGGCCGAAACGACGATCAGCCCGATGATCGCCAGGGCGACGATCCAAAGCGCCCAATCCATGGCCGAGGCGTCTCTCAGGCAGAGTCTGCGGGTGGAGATCTCGTCCCGCCGTTTATGGAGGCCGGCTCAGCGCCCGTCAAGCCCGCGCCACGGCGTCCGTCCGCGCCCCGGCTCATCGCGCGGCCTCCGCGAGGGCGGCGTCGAGGACCGCGCGCACCGCATCGGGCGCGACGTCGCGGGTGAGAAAAGCGCGGCCGATGCCGCGGACGAGCACGAAAGCGATGCGCCCGTCCCGCACCTTCTTGTCCTGCGCCATATGGGCGAGAAGCCGCTCCGCCCCGCCGGCCGCCATCGACGGCGGGCGCACCGGCAGGCCGACCGATTCGAGATGGCGGCGCACCCGGCGGGCGTCCTCGGCCGGGCACAGCCCGAGCCGGACCGAAAGCGCAAACGCCAGGACCATCCCGATCGCCACCGCCTCGCCGTGGCGCAGCGCCTCGCCGTAGCCGGCCTCCACCTCGAGCGCGTGGGCGAAGGTGTGGCCGAGGTTGAGAAGCGCCCGCGCGCCCGATTCGCGCTCGTCGGCGGCGACGATGCGCGCCTTCGCCGCGCAGCTCGCGACCACCGCGTGGATACGGGCCGCAGGATCGCCGGCGATCACCGCGGCGCCGTTCTCTTCGAGCCAGGCGAAGAAGCCGGGATCGTCGATCGCGCCGTACTTCACGACCTCGGCGTAGCCGGCGAGGAGCTCGCGCCGGGGCAGGGTGTCGAGCGCGTCGATGTCGGCCAGCACCAGCCGCGGCTGGTGGAAGCTGCCGACCAGGTTCTTGCCCTGGCGGGTGTCGATGCCGGTCTTGCCGCCGACCGCGCTGTCGACCTGGGCGAGCAGCGTCGTCGGCGCTTGCACGAACGCGACCCCCCGACGCAGGATGCTGGCCGCGAAGCCCGCGAGGTCGCCGACCACGCCGCCGCCGAGCGCGAGGACCGCGTCGTTGCGCTCGATCCGGGCCTCGAGCAGCGCGTCCACGAGCCGCTCAAGCCCGGCGAAGGACTTGGTCCGCTCGCCGGGCGGCACCACGACCTCGCAGTGCGCGATTCCGCCGGCGTCGAGCGCTTGCAGAAGCGCGGGCAGGTGCAGCGCGGCCACGGTCTCGTCGGTGACGACGGCGAGGCGGCGGCCGGGAAGGACGCGCCCGATCTCGTCGGCCGCGGCCGCGAGCGCGCCCGCGCCGACCACGATGTCGTAGCTCCGCGCGCCGAGATCGACCCGAAGGCGTCGGAGCTCCTTGGACGAGGATGCGGCCGTCACGCGCCGTCGCCCGACTTGCGGTCTGCGGCGGCCTCGGCCGCCCGCGCGGCGAGCGCGTCGACGATGCGCTCGACCACCTCCTCGTGAGGGCCGGCGACGGTGTCGACCACGATGTCGGCCTCGGCGTAGATCGGGTAGCGCTCGTCGATCAGCCGGGCGAGGATGGCGCGGGGATCGCCGCCTTCGAGCAGGGGGCGGTTGCGCTTCCGAGAGCAGCGCTCGACGAGCACGTCGAGGTCGGCGCGCAGCCAGACCGAGACCGCGCGCTCGCGAATGCGCCGCCGGGTCTCGGCGTCCATGAAAGCGCCGCCGCCGGTCGCGAGCACCTGCGGCCCGCCGTCGAGAAGCCGCGCAATCACGCGGCGTTCGCCGTCGCGAAAGGCGGCCTCGCCGTGGCGCTCGAAGATCTCGGGGATCGAGCATCCGGCGGCGGCCTCGATCTCGCTGTCGGCGTCGACGAAGCGGACCCCGAGACGATTCGCAAGCCGCCGGCCGACCGACGACTTTCCGGCCCCCATCAGCCCGACCAGAACGATCGGTTGGTCGATTTTCACCGTTGTCTTCATGCGCGTTCGGTGCGCCGTGGGTCTCCGACCGGCTGTGGGCTCAGGCCCGCGCACAGGCGTTGAATCCCGGCCGTCGAGCCGATAAACTGCCGCAAAATCGCCATTAATTCAGCTTAACATAAAGCGCGACGGCCACGCATCCCTACCGATTCCGTGATCTACGGGCTTGCCGCCGTGACCCCCGATTGACCCTTTCTTAAACGAGACCTGCCTTTCATGTCGCGACTGTCCCGAGTGCTGGCCATACTGATCCTCGTCGCTGTCGCGGGAGGCGCCGTCTTCCTGATGACCTGGGACATCCCGCCCCCGACCGCGCGGATCGAGAAGGTGATCCCCAATGACGCGTTCCCGCAGTAGCGGACGGTTAATCCTGGCGTTGGCGACGGCCCTTCTGGGCTCCGCCGCGGCCCGCGCGCAGACCGCGCCGCCGGTCGATATCCTGCCCCCGGCGGTGTCTTCCGAGCCGACTCCGATTGTGCCGACGCCCGCCCCGGAGGCGACGCCCGGGGCGCCTGCGGCCGAAAGCGCCGCGCCTGCGCCCGCCAAGGAGGCCGCGCCGCCCACCGCCGCGCCGGGGGCCGAGACGCCCTCGGTCGAGGTGGTGCAGGTCGCGCCCCCCGACCCCGAATCGGTCGGCCTGATCGAAGAAGCCGATGGGGGCTTCCCTTACGACATGTGGAAGGGAACGCCGCGCGTGCTTGTCGAGACCCTGCTTCCGCGGCTGCCGGCGGGCGTCGCCTGGCCGGCGATCAACGGGCTCTCGCGTCGGCTTCTGCTCTCGACCGCCGCTCCGCCCGAAGGCTTGCGCACGCGCAACTTGGTCTCGCTCCGCATCGGGCGGCTTTGGGCCATGGGCCTCGGGGCCGAGACCAACCGGCTCTTGCGGCTCGCCCCCGGGGATGCGGACGACCCCACGCTCGCCCGGGTCCGGCTCGACGGCCTGCTGCTGACCGCCGACAACGCGGGCGCTTGCGCGCTCGCCCGCGATCTCGTGCGCCGCGGCGACGTCCCTTACTGGGACATGATCCACATCTTCTGCCAGGCGCTCGCCGGCCAGCACGACGCGGCCGCGCTCGGCGTCGATCTCCTGCGCGAGCGCGGAACCGAGCCCGACGAGACCTTTCTCGCGCTTCTGCGCGCGATGGCGGGCGAGCCCGATGTCGCGATTCCCGCCCCGCGCGAGCCCACGGCGCTGCACCTCGCCATGCTGACCGCGGCCCGTCTGCCGCCGCCCGACGGCATGGTGGAGAACGCCGGCCCCGCCATTGCGCGCGCGATCGCGCTTACGGCCGCCGCGCCGCTCGACCAAAGGCTGCGGGCCGCCGAGCGCGCCGCCGCGATGGGCGTTCTGCCGGTCAAGATGCTGGCCGAGCTTTACGACAGCGTGCCCTTCACCTCCGAAGAGCTCGCGAGCCCCTTGAGCCAGGCCAAGGCCGACCAGGGGCCGCGGGGCCGAGCGCTTCTGTTCCAGGCGATTGCGAGCCAGGTCGTGCCCGCCGCCCGCGCCGAGGTGCTGCGCGCCTTCTGGGAAGCGGGCCGGGCGAGCGACGGCTGGATCGGCTTCGCGACCGCGGCGCGGGTCTCGCTGGATGCGCTCATCTCGCTTGCGCCCGCGCCCGAGCTGGTCTGGGTCGCAGGTGACGCGGCGCGCGCGCTGCTCGCGGCGGATCGGCCGGAGGCGGCGCGGGCCTGGTATGCGCTTGCGCGCTCGCAGGCGAGCGCGAACGCCGAGGCGGCGGCGACCAGCGCTGCGCTCTGGCCGCTCATCAAGATCGCCGACGCCAAGGGCGCGCTGCCCTGGGACGATGCGCAGATCGAAGCCTGGTGGCAGAGCCAGGAAGGCGTGCCCGACGACGCCCGGCGTCAGAACGCGACGCTTCTTTACGCGCTTCTCTCCGCGCTCGGCGAATCGGTGCCGGCTGCGGCCGAGGCGATCGTCTACGGCGAGCGCTTTCACCAGTGGTCGCGGACCCTGGTGCCGGCGCTTTCGCTGCGCCTCGAGAAGGCGGCCGCCGCCGGCCGGTTGGGCGAGACCGTGCTTCTCGCGCTGATCGGGATCGACCCCTCGCTCGCCGGCAAGCCCGGGCCGCTCGCGCTCGCCCAAGCGGTCAGCGCGCTCGCCCGCGTCGGCCTGGACGCCGAGGCCCGCGCGATCGCCATCGAGGCGCTGCTCGCCCGCGACCTGTGAGCCCGCAGGCGCAGGCGAAGAAAGCGAACGGAGCCGCGCGCGCATGAGCGATACCCGCCACGTCGAGGCCTTTCTCGAGATGCTGGTCGCCGAACGCGGCGCGGCCCGGCTGACGCTCGACGCTTACGGCCGCGATCTCACCGACTTCGCAGCCTTTCTCGCCCCGCGCGGGGTCGCGCCCGAGGCCGCGACGCGCGAGGATATCCGGGCCTATCTCGCCCACCTCGCCGAGCGGTTCGCGCCGTCGACCGCGGCCCGCAGGCTTTCCTGCCTGCGCCAGTTCTACCGTTTTCTTTATGGCGAGGGGATCGTCGCCGACGATCCGTGCGCCGCGATCGAAAGCCCGCGGCGGCCGCGGCCCTTGCCCAAGGTTCTGAGCGAGGCCGAGGTCGGCGCGCTTCTCGACGCCGCGCGCGCTTGGCCGGGGGCCGACGGGCTCAGGCGCCGGGCGTTGGTCGAGGTTCTCTACGCGACCGGGCTCAGGGTCTCGGAGCTGGTGGGTCTGCCGCTCGCCGCCGCCCGCAAGGACGCGCGCTTCCTGATCGTGCGCGGCAAGGGGGGCAAGGAGCGGCTCGTGCCGCTGGGCGAGGCGGCCGCGCGCGCGATCGAAGACTACCTTCCGGTCCGCCCCCGCTTCATACCCGAAGGCCGGACCTCGCCCTGGTTGTTCCCATCGCGGGCTTCGGGCGGGCACCTCACCCGGCGCCGTTTCGCCCAGATGCTCAAGGAGATCGCCGGCCGCGCCGGCGTCGCGCCCGAGCGGGTCTCGCCGCACGTGTTGCGTCACGCCTTCGCGACCCATCTTCTCGACCACGGCGCGGACTTGCGCGCGCTTCAGAAGATGCTGGGCCACGCCGACATCGCCACCACCGAGATCTACACCCACGTGCTGGACGCCCGCCTCAAGGCGCTGGTCGGCGAGCGCCACCCGCTGGCCGTCGGCGCGCGCGGGACGCTCCAGGGTTGACAAGGCCCGCCCCTGCGCTCCATTTAACCCGCCGGCCCGTAGCGCGCACCCCCCGGCCGAGGACAACGGGCCTAAAATCCATTCAAGCCCCGGAGAGTCGAGATGAGCTTTTACACCGTCGAACAGGCGACGCCCCGCCTTCACCGCAGCGAACTCGCCGTTCCCGGCAGCCAGCCCAAGCTGTTCGAGAAAGCCGCCGCCTCGGAGGCCGACGTCGTGTTCCTCGACCTCGAGGACGCGGTCGCCCCCGACGACAAGGTCCAGGCGCGCAAGAACGTAATCGCGGCGCTCAACGAGGTCGATTGGGGCGCCAAGACCGTGACCGTGCGGATCAACGGGCTCGACACCCATTACATGTACCGCGACGTGGTCGACGTGATGGAGCAGGGCGGCG
>CAYYWV010000057.1:0-17917 GCA_964475385.1 uncultured Alphaproteobacteria bacterium
GTGAGCCCATAGCCGGTGGCGTTGATCGCCTCGATCACCCGGTCGAGATCGCCCGTCCGATAGCGCACCACGTGGAGAATAGGGCCGAAGACCTCGCGCTCGAGTCTCGATAAGCTGTCGATCTCGAAGGCGACGGGCGCGAAGAAGGTGCCGTGGGCGCAAGCCTCGGGAAGCGCCGTCTTGTGAAGGCGGGAGAATCGCTCGGCCATGCGCCGGGCGTGCGCTTCGAGCCCGGCCTTGGCCTCGTCGTCGATCACCGGCCCGACGTCGGTGGCGAGCAGGCCGGGATCGCCGACCCGAAGCTCGGCCATGGCGCCGGCCAGCATGTCGATCACCTTGGGCGCGATCTCGTCCTGAAGGAACAGCACCCTAAGCGCCGAGCAGCGCTGGCCCGCGCTGCCGAAGGCCGACAACAACGCATCCGCCACCACCTGCTCGGGCAACGCGCTCGAATCGACGATCATCGCGTTCTGACCGCCGGTCTCGGCGATCAGCGGCGCGATCGGCGCATCGCGCGCGGCGAGCGCGCGGTTGATCGCCCAGGCGGTCTCGGTCGATCCGGTGAAAGCGACGCCCGCAACCCGCGCATCGGCGACCAGCGCCGCGCCCACCCTGCCGTCGCCGGGCAGAAGCTGAAGCGCATCGCCCGGCACGCCCGATTCGTGCAAAAGCCGCACCGCGAAGGCCGCGATCAACGGGGTCTGCTCGGCGGGCTTGGCGATCACCGCGTTGCCGGCCACCAGCGCCGCCGTCACCTGGCCGGTGAAGATGGCGAGCGGAAAGTTCCACGGGCTGATGCAAACGAACACCCCGCGGCCGTGGAGCGAGATCTCGTTGCGCTCGCCGGTCGGACCGGGCAGCGGCGTCGGCCGCGCGAAGTCGGCGCGCGCGCGAATCGCGTAGTAGCGGCAGAAGTCGACCGCCTCGCGGACCTCGGCGACGGCGTCGGCGAGCGTCTTGCCGGCCTCGCGCACGCAGATCGCGATCGCCTCCGCCGCCCGTTCTTCGAGCAATGCGGCCATGCGATCGAGACAGGCCGCGCGTTCCTCGGCCGGCGTCGCCGCCCAACCGGGCGCGGCCCGGGCGGCGACGTCGAGCGCGCGCGCCACCGTTTCCGCGTCGGCCTCGAACGCCTCGCCGACCTGGCGCCGCCGGTCGGCCGGGTCGGTGATCGCCCGCGGCGCGCCGGAAGCGGCCTCGGCCCCGTCCACGATGGGGCGGGCGACGAGCGGCCGGGCGAGCGCCGCGCGCATCCCTTCGGCCAACCTTTCAAGCGCATTGGGATCGGAAAGGTCGATGCCGCGCGCGTTGCGCCGCTCCGCTCCATAGAGATCGGCGGGGAGCGGGATCTTCGGATGCGGTTTGTCGGGCAGCGCGCGCACGGTTTCGACCGGGTCGGCCACGACCTCCTCGATGGGCAGCCGCTCGTCCACGATCCGGTTGACGAACGACGTGTTCGCCCCGTTTTCCAAGAGCCGACGCACGAGATAGGGCAAGAGCTCCTCGTGGCTGCCGACCGGCGCATAGACCCGGCAGGGGACGCCGAGCCGGTCGGGGCCGACGACCTCGTTATAGAGCGCCTCGCCCATGCCGTGCAGGCGCTGGAACTCGTAGTCCCGGCCGCGCCCGGCGAGCTCGACCACGGTGGCGAGCGTATGCGCGTTGTGGGTCGCGAATTGGGGATAGAACGCCTCTCCCGCCGCCAGAATCTTGCGCGCGCAGGCGATGTAGGAGACATCGGTGGAGGCCTTTCGGGTGTACACCGGGTAGCCTTCGAGCCCGCGCTCCTGGCTGCGCTTGATCTCGCTGTCCCAGTAAGCGCCCTTGACGAGGCGCAGCGGGATGCGGCGGTTGCGCCGTTCGGCCAGCGCCGCGAGCCAGTCGATCACCGCAAGCGCGCGCTTCTGATACGCCTGGACCGCGTAGCCGAGGCCGTCCCAGCCGGCGAGCGAGGGATCGGCGGCGACCGCGGCGATGACGTCGAGCGTGGGCTCCAGGCGGTCGGCCTCTTCCGAATCGATGGTCAGCCCGATGCCTTTGTCCTTGGCGCGACGCGCAAGATCGAGAACCCGCGGCGCGAGCTCGGCCCGGACCCGCTCGGCTTGCGCGAACTCGAACCGGGGGTGCAGCGCCGACAGCTTGACCGATACCCCGGGCCGCGCGAACAGCGTCTCGCCCGAGGCGCGCGCGCCGATGGCGTCGATCGCATCGAGATAGGCGGCGAAGTACCGGTCGGCGTCGGCCATGGTGCGCGCCGCCTCGCCCAGCATGTCGAAGGAGTGGCGATAGCCTTCCTTCTCGGCCGGAGCCGCGCGGTCGAGCGCCTCCTCTATGGTCCGCCCCATAACGAACTGGCGGCCGAGAATCCGCATCGCCTGGACCAGCGCCTGGCGGATCACGGGCTCGCCGCTTTGGGCCACGAGCTTGCCGAAGACGCTGGCGATGTCGCCGGTGAGCTCGGCGTCCAACCGGATGATCCGCCCGGTCAGCATGAGCCCCCAGGTCGAGGCGTTGACGAACAGCGAGTCCGAGCGCCCCAGGTGCCGCTTCCAGTCGGCGCTGCCGAGCTTGTCCTTGATCAGTCGATTGGCGGTCTCGGCGTCGGGGATTCTGAGCAGCGCCTCGGCGAGGCACATCAGCACCACGCCTTCCTGGCTGGATAGCCCGTACTCGTGAAGAAAGGCGTCGATCCCGCCGAGCCGCTTGCGCGTCGCCCGGACCTTGGCCACCAGATCGCGGGCGCGGGCCTTGATACGGGCGCGCAAGGCATCGGAAAGCGCGGCCTCGGCGAGGATTTGCTCGACACAGGTCGTCTCGTCGGCCCGGTAAAGGGCGCGGATCGCAGCGCGCAAAGGGCCGGCCGGGGCGGGCTCGGCGGCGTAGACGATCGGGCCGGCCGCGGCGCTCACAGGCTGCGCCTCGCTCATCGCCGCGCCCTCGACAGCGCTTTCAGACCCTCGGGCGTGAGCTCGATCCCGGTCAACGTCCGATCGTGATGGGTCATACGCCAGGATAGCATCCTTTGGGCGTAGGCGAGAACGGTCGCTGCATGGTCCGGGTCGTCGGCCAGGTTGTGGAGCTCTCCGGGATCGGCCTTGAGATCGAAGAACAACGGCGGCAGGCCGGCGAAGTGAACGTACTTGTAACGCCGGTCGCGAATGACGCCGAGCGCGCACTGCTCGAAGGTGAGGCCGAGCGCGGCCTCGATACGCTCGTCGCCGACCTCGCGGAAGTCGTACTCCCAATGCGCCGCCGTGCGCCAACCCGAAGGCTTCTCCCCCCTGAGGAAGGGCGCCAGCGAATGCCCGTCGCACTGTTCCGGGATCTCGGCCCCGATCAGGTCGAGGATCGTGGGCATGATGTCCACGCTTTCGGTGAAGTAGCCCACCCGGCTGCCGTAGACCCGCTCCCACCCATCGCCCGGCACCCGCACGATCAGCGGCACGAAGTAGATGGGATCGAAGTACGCCTCCTTGCCGACCATCCAGTGATCGCCGAGGATGTCGCCGTGGTCCGCGGTGAACACGATCAGCGTGTTGTCGTAAAGGCCGTTCTCCTTAAGGAAGGCGACGATCCGGCCGATGTGGTGGTCGACCTCGGTGATCAGCCCAAAATAGGTCGCGCGCAGCTTGCGTTGTTCGATCTCGGGAAGGTGGCCGACGCAGCGGTCGCCCGAAAGACGGTAGGCCATGAAAGGGTGCTGGGCCGCTTCGGCCTCGACCGAGTCGTGGCGGTGGAAATCGGGCACGTCCTCGGGTCGGTACATCCGGTTGTAGGGTTCGGGCGCGATATAGGGCGGGTGGGGCCGCATGAACACGAGGTGCAGGAACCAGCGCTCGGACAGGTTGCGGGCGATGAAGCGGATCGCATGGTCGGCGCAGAACGCGGTGTCGCTGTGCTCGGCCCGGTAGCGCGCCGGCGCGTCATAGGGCGCGAACCCGCCCACGTCCTCGCGCCCGCCTTCGGGGCCGAAGGCGGCGAAGGGCTCTTCGGGCACCGCATAGCCCTGTTCGGCGAGATAGCGAACCCATTCGGTGGGCTGGGTCGGCATCAGGACGATCGGCGCGAAGCCGGGGAGCACGCCTTCATAGCCGCGGCGCAGAACCGGATCGTCGGCGGCCATCCCGCGCGGGTCCAGGCTCGTGTCCGTGTAGCCGATCAGCGCCGGCTCGTAGCCCGCCTTGCGCGCTTCGAGCGCGATGTTGGTGAAACGGGCGTCGAGCGGGGTGCCGTTGCGCACCGAACGGTGGTTCATCAGGTACATGCCCGTGTGCAGCGAGGCGCGGCTGGGACCGCAGGGCGAGCACTGGGCGAAATGGCGGGCGAACAGAACGCCGTCGGCGGCGAGCGCGTCGAGATGCGGGGTCTTGACCACCGGATGGCCGAGGCAGGACAGCGCTTCGCCCCGCCATTGATCGGCGCAGATGTAGAGAACGTTGAAAGGCTGGGTCATCGCCTGACTCACTCGGCAATGCAAAGGCGCGGACGACGCCGCGCCGCTTGGCGAGCGCGATTGTTGCCTCGGCTCGGCGGTCGCGCAAGCCCGAAATCGCGGGAATCGGAACGGCTCAGCCCGCGTCCATGCCCGCCCGCGCGGCGCGGATCCGCTCTCGGGCCATGTCGTCGGCGATCTCGCTCGTCGGGCGGCCTTCGGCCTCGGCGCGGCGGAAGATCGCGAGAAGGGTGTCGTAGATGCCTTCCGTCCGGGCGAGCGCCCGGTCGCGGTCGTAGCGCTCCCCTTCGAAAGCGATGTTGATCACCCCGCCCGCGTTGATCGCATAGTCCGGCGCGTAAAGAACGCCGCGCTCTGCAAGCCGCCGGCCGGCTTCGTCGTCGGCGAGCTGGTTGTTGGCCGCGCCGGCGACGATAGGCGCGCGCAGCAAAGGGATCGTCTCGGCGTTGAGCGCCCCGCCAAGCGCGCAAGGCGCGAACACGTCCGCCTCGGCGGCGACGATCGCCTCTGCGTCCACCGCCTCCGCATCGAAGGCGTCGACCGCGCGGGCCACCGCCTCCGAATCGATATCGGCGACCACGAGGCGCGCGCCGGCCTCGCGCAAAAGGCGGCAGAGCGCAAAGCCGACGTGGCCCAGACCCTGGACCGCGACCCGAAGCCCCGCGAGATCGTCGCGGCCGAGCCGGTGGCGGACCGCCGCCCGGATTCCGCAGTAGACGCCGAAGGCCGTGACCGGCGAAGGATCCCCGCTGCCTTCCGCAAGCCCGGCGACGAACCGCGTCGCGCGCGCGACCTCGGCCATGTCCTCGGCCGAGGTGCCGACGTCCTCCGCCGTGATGTAACGCCCGCCGAGGCCATCGACGAATCGGCCGAAGGCCCGGAGAAGCGCGGGCGTCTTGTCGCGATGGGGATCGGCGAGGATCACCGCCTTGCCGCCCCCTTGCCGGGTTCCGGCGAGCGCATGCTTGTACGTCATCGCGCGGCTGAGTTTGAGCACGTCGGCGAGCGCCTCGTCGTCGGACCCATAGGGCCACATGCGGCAGCCGCCGAGCGCAGGCCCGAGCGTGGTGTCGTGGATGGCGACGATGGTTTTAAGACCGGCGTCGCGGTCGAACCCGAAGCTGACCGACTGGTGATCGTCGAACTCGGCTCTGTCGAATACGGACACGGCTCTCAGTGCATGGGCTGCGGAAACGTCCCGATCCCCCGCCCAGATCTCCCGCGACGCGGCCGCCGTTTTCACCATAACACAGCGCCGCGCCCGAGGCCGCGTCACAAGACGGTGACCTCAGCCCGCCTTGGGCGCCGCCGCGGTCGCCGGCGTCGTAGATCCGGCATCCGGCTTGGCTTCGGCGGCGACGGGAACCTCGACCGGCGGCTGTTCGCGGCGCTCGACCGCGACCGGCGCATCGTCGCGCCGCCTGCGGTCGGGGCCGAAGTACTCGTCGGCCTTGATGAACTCGCGCGGCTTCTCGATCGCCGCGATCATTCGCTGGAGAAGCGTCGCCGGCGCGATCGGCTTGGCGAGGAAGTCGTTCACGCCGGCGTCGCGGGCCTCGATCACCCGGTCGACGTCGGAATGGCCGGTCAGCATGATGATGGGCACGAACGGGCACGGGCTTTTCGGATCGCGGCGCACCCGGCGCGCGAACTGGATGCCGTTGATCGGCTTCATCGCCCAGTCGCAGATGATGATGTCGAATTTCTTAACTTTCAGAAGCGGAAACGCAGCCGATCCGTCCTTCGCCGAGGTGACCGCGCGAATCCCGAAGCCATGCAGCATCCGCGTGAGAAGCTGCACCGTGTGCTCATTGTCGTCGATCACGAGGACTCTGAGCTTTTCGAAATCCTGTCGGTTCATCGACTTGCTCGCTTAGTTCGCGGCCCGCGAACCTCGGCCGACGCCGCTGTCCGCAGCCTTACCACCCTAATGCGAGGTCGGTAAATACGGTCTTAACCGCGCTTTTCGGCCTGTTCCGCACGGGCGCGCAGGGCGCGCGAGACCCGCGAGGCGGGCGCGCGGCCGAGCGCATCGCAGATGAACCAGCCGGCGCGGGCGAGCAAATCGAGATCGACGCCGGTCTCGATGCCGAGACCGTTAAGCATATACAGGACGTCCTCGGTGGCGACGTTTCCGGTCGCCCCCGGCGCATAAGGGCAGCCGCCGAGCCCGGCGACCGCGCTGTCGATCACCGCGATCCCAAGCGGCAGGACGGCGAAGATGTTGGCGAGCGCCTGGCCGTAGGTGTCGTGGAAATGGACCGCGAGCCGCTCGACCGGCACCGCGGCGGCGACCGCCTCGACCATGGCCCGGGCGCGCGCGGGGGTGCCGACGCCGACGGTGTCGCCGAGCGAGATCTCCTCGCAGCCGAGATCGGCGAGCGCGCGCGCGACCCGCGCCACCGCTTCGGGCGCGACCGCGCCCTCGTAGGGGCAGCCGAGAACGCAGGAAACATAGCCCCGCAACCGCATCCCGCGCTCTTTTGCGGCCGCGCAGACCGGGGCGAAGCGGGCGAGGCTCTCGTCGATGCCGCAATTGATGTTCCGCTGCGAAAAGGTCTCGCTCGCGGCGCCGAACACGGCGATCTCGCGCGCGCCCGCGGCGAGCGCCGCTTCGAGCCCTTTCATGTTGGGAACGAGGACCGGGTAGCGGACTCCGGGCCTGCGGGCGATCCCGGCCATCACTTGGGCCGCGTCGGCGAGCTGGGGCACGCGCTTGGGCGAGACGAAGCTGGTCGCCTCGATCACCGAGAGCCCGCTCTCCGCGAGACGCTCGATCAGCCCGATCTTGATCTCGGTCGGAACCGGCGCGGGTTCGTTCTGAAGGCCGTCGCGGGGGCCGACCTCGACCAGAGTGACGCGCGCAGGCCAGGTCATTTCACGCCTCCTCGGCCTCGTCGGCGGCGAGCGTCGCAAGCTCGACCCCTTCCTCGACCCGGTCGCCCTCGGCGAAGTGGATGCGCTCGACCCGGCCCGCGACCGGCGCGGCGATGGTGTGCTCCATCTTCATGGCCTCGATGATCATCAGCGCCTCGCCCCGGGCGACCCGCGCGCCGGGCGCGACCCGGACCGAGACCACGCGGCCCGGCATCGGCGCAACCAGGCGGCCGGCGGCGTCCTCGTCCGCGAAGGCGGCCCCAAGTCCGTCGTCGTCGGCGAGTCGCCAAGCCCTGCGATCGAGAATCACCACGAGCCCGCCGTCGTCCTCGATGACGCGAGCGGCGACCGCGGCGCCGTCGATCGTCGCCGAAAGCGCGTCGCCGTCGAGCGCGATGTCGGCGGCCGAAAGGGAGCCGCCGTCGAGATCGATCCGCGCCTCGCCGCCGCGGGCGGTGACCGCGATCCGGTAACGCCCGGCCCGGTCGCGGAAGCCGAAAGCGACGCGCGGCGGCGCATTGAGCCGCCAGCCGTCGGTCCGCCGCCACGGCGAGTAGGGGTCGGCGGAAGCGGGCGCGTCCTCGGCCGTCCGGCCGGCGCGGGCGCGAAGGCGGTAAAGCGCGGCGATGGCGAGCGCATGGTCCGGCGCGGGCGCGTCCGCCGCAACGAGCGCCGCCTGCTCGCGGGCGACGAAGCCGGTATCGACCGGCCCGGCGGCGAAGGCCTCGTGGGCGAGAATGCGGCGCAGGAAGTCGAGGTTGGTGACGGGACCGGCGATGCAGGCCGCATCCAGCGCGCGGGCCAAGCGGCGGATCGCCGCGGCGCGGTCGTCCCCCCGCGCGATGATCTTGGCGATCAGCGGATCGTAGTGCGCGCCGACCGCGTCGCCCTCCGCCACGCCCGTATCGACCCGGACGTCGGGCGCGCCCTCGGGCAGGTCGAGATGGACGATCCGCCCCGCCGCCGGCAGGAAGCCGCGCGCCGGGTCTTCGGCGTAGATGCGGGCCTCGATCGCATGGCCCGAGAGCGCGATGTCCTTCTGGGCGCAGGGCAGCGGCTCGCCGGCGGCGACGCGAAGCTGCCATTCGACGAGGTCGAGGCCGGCGATCGTCTCGGTCACCCGGTGCTCGACCTGAAGCCGGGTGTTCATTTCGAGAAAGTAGAACGCCTCGTCCTCGCCGAGAAGGAACTCGACCGTGCCCGCGCCTTCGTAATCGACCGCGCGCGCGAGCGCGAGCGCCGCCTCGGCGAGCCGGGCGCGCAGACGCGGGCCGACGGCGGGCGCTTCCTCGATCACCTTCTGGTGACGGCGCTGGACCGAGCAATCGCGCTCGAACAGGTGGACGGCGTTGCCGGCCCGGTCGGCGAAGACCTGGACCTCGACGTGGCGCGGGCGCTCCAGCCAACGTTCGATCACCAGGCGGGCGTCGCCAAAGGCCGTGCGCGCCTCGCGCCGCGCGGCGGCGAGCGCGTCCGCGAGCCCGGCCTCGTCCGCGACCACGCGCAGGCCCTTGCCGCCGCCGCCGGCCGCCGGCTTGACCGCGAGCGGAAAGCCGATCCCCTTGGCGGCGCGGGCGAGCGCCGCATCGTCTTCTCCGCCGTCCGCTTCCGCGATCCCGGGAAGCACCGGCACGCCCGCGCCTTCGGCGAGCGCCCGGGCCGCGCCCTTGTCGCCCATGGCGCGGATCGCGGCCGGCGGCGGTCCGACGAAAACCAGGCCCGCCTCCTCGCACGCCTCGGCGAAGGCCGCATTCTCGGCGAGAAAGCCATAGCCGGGATGGACCGCCTCGGCGCCCTCGGCCTTGGCGGCGGCGATGATCGCCTCGGCCCGCAGGTAGCTCTCGGCCGCCGGGGCGGGCCCGATCGCGACCGCCGCATCGGCCAGCGCGACGTGGCGGGCGCGCGCGTCGGCCTCGGAGTAGACGGCGACGCAGCGCAGGCCCAGCCTGCGCGCCGTCTCGATGATCCGGCAGGCGATCTCGCCCCGGTTGGCGATCAAGAGGCTTTTGAACACCGCGCGCCGCTCAGCCGCGCCAGGCGGGTCTGCGTTTTTCCAAAAAGGCGGCAATGCCTTCGCGCGCTTCTTCGCTGGCGCGGACATGAGCGATCAGCCTCGCCGTCTCGTCGACCAGATGCTCGTCGAGCGCGCGGCCCTCGACGCGGGCGATCAGGCGCTTGCACTCGGTCACCGCGCCGGGCGCGGCCTCGAACAAGGCGTCGATGATCGGCCTGGCGGCGGCGGCGAGATCGCCGGGGCGTTCGACGAGTTCATGGACAAGGCCGGCGCGCCGCGCCTCGTCGGCGCCGAACCGGATGCCGGTCAGCATATAGCGGCGGGCCGCGCGCGCCCCCATGGCGGCGACCACATAAGGCGAGATCACCGCCGGCACCAGCCCGAGCCGGACCTCGCTCAGCGAAAAGGTCGCATCGGCGACCGCGATCGCGATGTCGCAGGCGGCGACAAGGCCGACGCCGCCGCCGTAGACCGCGCCCCGCGCCAGCGCGATCGTCGGCTGGGGAAGAGTCGCGAGATGGTGGAGCACCATCCCGAGAGCGCGCGCGTCTTCGAGGTTGTCCTCGAAGGTCTGCTCGGCCGCATGGCGCATCCAGTTGAGGTCGGCTCCGGCCGAGAAGCTCTTGCCCGCGCCTTCGACGAGCACCGCGCGAATCCCGTCGGCCCCGTGCAGGTCTTCGAGGATGTCGGCGAGGCGCTCGATCATCTCGGCGTTGAAGGCGTTATGGACCTCGGGCCGGTTCAGCGTGATGGTCGCGACCCCGTCGGGCGTGGCGTGGAACAGAACGCAGTCGTCGCTCGGGTTGCTCGCATCCGTCATGGTCTACATCCTGAAAATGCCAAACTTCGTCTCCTCGATCGGGGCGTTGAGCGCGGCCGACAGCCCGAGCCCGAGCACGGTCCGCGTCGCGCGCGGGTCGATCACCCCGTCGTCCCAAAGCCGCGCGCTCGCATAATAGGGATGGCCCTGGGTCTCGTACTGCTCGCGGATCGGGGCCATGAAGGCCTCCTCCTCGGCCTCGGACCAGCGCTCTCCCTCGGCCGCGAGCCGGTCGCGCCGGATCTGGGCGAGCACCCGGGCGGCCTGCTCGCCGCCCATGACCGAGATCCGCGCGTTGGGCCAGGTCCACAGGAAGCGCGGGCCATAGGCGCGCCCGCACATGGCGTAGTTGCCCGCGCCGAAGCTGCCGCCGATCACGACCGTGAGCTTGGGCACGCGCGCGCACGCCACCGCGGTGACCATCTTGGCGCCGTCCTTGGCGATGCCGCCGGCCTCGTACTTGCGCCCGACCATGAAGCCGGTGATGTTCTGAAGGAAGATCAGAGGAATCTTGCGTTGGCTGCAAATCTGGATGAAGTGCGCGCCCTTGAGCGCTGATTCAGAAAACAAAATTCCGTTATTGGCGACGATCCCTACGGGGTAACCCCAAAGATGGGCGAAGCCGGTCACCAGGGTCTGGCCGTAAAGCGGCTTGAACTCGTCGAAGCGGCTCTCGTCGACGATGCGGCCGATCACCTCGCGCACGTCGAAGGGCTTGCGCAGATCGTCGGGCACCACGCCGTAGATCTCGTCCGGATCGAGCGCCGGCTCGGCGGGCGCGCGGACCTCGATCTCGACCCGCTTGGGCCGGTTGAGGTTGGCGACGATGGCGCGCGCGATCGCGAGCGCGTGGGCGTCGTCGCGGGCCTCGTGGTCGGCGACGCCCGAGACGCGGGCGTGGACCTCGGCGCCGCCGAGCTCTTCGGCGCTCACCTCCTCGCCGGTCGCGGCCTTGACCAGCGGCGGGCCGCCGAGAAAGATCGTCCCCTGGCCGCGGACGATGATCGCCTCGTCCGCCATCGCCGGAACATAGGCCCCGCCCGCGGTGCAAGAGCCCATGACCACGGCGATCTGGGGGATTCCCATCGCCGACATGGTGGCCTGGTTGTAGAAGATGCGGCCGAAGTGGTCGCGGTCGGGAAAGACCTCGTCCTGGCGCGGCAGATACGCGCCGCCCGAATCGACCAGATAGACGCAAGGCAGGCGGTTCTCGCGCGCGATCTCCTGGGCGCGCAGGTGCTTCTTCACGGTCAGGGGGTAGTAGGCGCCGCCCTTCACGGTCGCGTCGTTGGCGACGATCATGCACTCGCGCCCTTCGATGCGGCCGACGCCGGCGACCAGGCCGGCGGCGGGCACCGCGTCGTCGTAGACGCGCCAGGCCGCGAGCTGGCCGATCTCGAGAAAAGGCGCGCCCGGATCGCACAGGCGCTCGATCCGCTCGCGGACCAGCATCTTGCCGCGCCCGACATGGCGGGCGCGCGCCGCCTCGCCGCCGCCTTCCCTGATGCGGGCGACCGTCTCCTCAAGCTCGGCGACCAGCGCCTTCATCGCCGCCGCGTTGGCGCGGAACGATTCCGAGCGCGGATCGACCGCCGAGCGGATCACCGACATCGACCGAACCCTCTCCTTCGCCTGATCCTTCGCCTGATCGCGTCGCCGGCTACCATGCCCCCGGCCCCGGAACGCGGGCAAGGGAAAACTGGGCGCGCCCCGCACGCGCGCCGGTTTCGCGCCAATGCGGCGAAACGGCCTTTCCTTCGCCCCGCGGCTGCGCAACGATAGCGGCCTTTGCATCAGACCGGAGCCCTCCATGACCGATCCCGCCGCGCTCGAAGCCGCCGCCCGTCTCGTCCACCGAACCATCCCGCCGACGCCGCAGATCGCCTGGCCGCTTCTCGCCGAGCGCTGCGGCTGCGAGGTCTGGGTCAAGCACGAGAACCACACGCCCATCGGCGCGTTCAAGGTCCGCGGCGGTCTGGTCTACATGGACGACCTCGCGCGTTCGAGACCCGGGGTCGCGGGCGTGATCACGGCGACCCGCGGCAACCACGGCCAGAGCGTGGCCTTCGCCGCCCGCGCTTACGGGATCAAGGCGGTGATCGTGGTTCCCCACGGCAACAGCGCCGAGAAGAACCGGGCCATGCGCGCCTTCGGCGCCGAGCTAATCGAGCACGGCCGCGACTTCAACGCCGCCTACGACCACGCCCGGGCGCTGGCCGAAGAGCGCGGGCTCCATATGCTGCCCTCCTTCCACCCGCTTCTGGTGCGCGGCGTCGCATCCTACGGGCTCGAGCTGTTCGACGCCCTCGACGACCTCGATGCGGTGTACGTGCCGATCGGGCTGGGCTCGGGCGTCTGCGCGACGCTGGCTGCGCGCGAGGCGCTGGGGCGGCGAACGGCGGTGATCGGCGTGGTGGCCGAGCGCGCCAACGCTTACGCTCTCTCGCTTGCGGCCGGAAAGCCGGTCTCGACCGAGTCCGCCGACACGCTCGCCGACGGGCTCGCGGTCCGAATCCCCGACGAGAGCGCGCTCGCCATCATCCAAAGCGGGATCGAGCGCATCGTGACCGTCGGCGAAGACGAGATCCTCGCCGCCATGCGCCATTACTTCACCGACACCCACAACGTCGCCGAGGGCGCGGGCGCGGCCGCGCTCGCCGCGCTTATCAAAGAGCGCGCGATCATGCGCGGGCGCAAGGCGGCGGTCATCCTTTCGGGCGGCAACCTCGACCGCGCGTTGTATTTGCGGGCGCTGGGGTAGGGCGGCGGCCCTCTCCGTGCTAAGCTCGCGAAAACAAAACCACCGGGGAGGCAGACGATGAAACCGACCGGGATCGACCTTTCGGAAGGCGTTCGAGGCAACGTCGAGACCGTGCCTTGGCGGGCGCCGGGCGGGCTTGATGCGGACATGCTCGCCGCCGCGGTCGCCGCCATGCCCGAGTACGACGCCGACGAGGCCGATCTCGAAACCTATCGGCGCGACGGCGTCGTGTTTCTCGAAGGCGCGTTCGCGGACTGGGTGGACGCGCTGCGGGCCGGGCTCGAGCGCAACCTCGCGGAGCCCGAGGCTTACGCCTTCCCTTGCGAGAGCACGACCCGGGACGAGCCCGGGCGCTTCTTCGACAGCTACTGCAACTGGCAGCGAATCCCCGAATACCGCGACTTCGTCCTCCACTCCTGCGCCGCCTCGATGGCGGGCCAGTTCATGGGCTCGGAAACGGCGCAGATCTTCCACGAGCACGCGTTTCTCAAGGAGCCCGGCACCCGGCGCGCGACGCCTTGGCACCAAGACCTTCCCTACTACTGCGTGGACGGAACCCAGACGGTCAGCATCTACATCGCGCTCGACCCGACGCCCGAGGACGTGGCGGTGCGCTTCGTCGCCGGCTCGCACCGCTGGGGCAAGCTGTTCTTGCCGCGCGCCTTTCTCGACGGTTCGCACTACAACCACGACGACCCCGCGCTCGAGCCCGCGCCCGACGTCGACGCCCGAGCGGGCGACTTCGACCTCGTCTACCGGGCGCTTGAGCCGGGCGACGCGGTGCTGTTCGACTTCCGCACCCTGCACGGAACCACCGACGCGACTGTGAAGACCCGAAGGCGTGCGTTCTCGACCCGCTGGCTCGGCGACGACGTGCGTTACTGCCCGCGGCCGGGCGAGACCTCGCCGCCGTTTCCCGACATCGGGCTCGCGGCGGGCGAGCGCATGCGCGAGGACTGGTTCCCGGTCCTCTGGCGTCGGCGGAAATCGACGTAGGCGCGCCTTACCAGCCGCCGGTCGCGAGCCAGCGGTCGACCTGATCGAGCCGGTCGGCCCCCCAGAAGGGCTCGCCGTCGACGAAGACGAAGGGCGAGCCGAACACGCCGCGCGCGATCGCGGCCTCGGTCTCGGCCTTGAGCCGCGCCTTGATCGCCGGATCGGCGAGCGCGGCGGCGAGCGCCTCGCCCTCGGCGCCGATGCTTTCGGCGATCTCGACCACGACCGCGGGCGGGGAGATATCGCGTCCCTCGCCGAAGTAGGCGTGATAGGCGGCCTTCGCGAAGCGGCGCGCCTGCTCGGGGTCGCGGTCGTCGAGCCAGTAGAAGGCCCGCGCCGCGGCCTGGGTCGGGATCGGGAACCGCTCGGGCCAAGAGAACGGCGCGCGGTAGAGCCGGGCGCAGCGCGCGAAGTCGCGGAGCGCATAAGCCCCGCGCAGGGGCTGGCTCGTCAGCGGCGCTTGGCCCGTGGTCTTAAAGACGACGCCGAGAAGAAAGGGCCGCCAGCGCACCCCGCGCCCGTGGCGGGCGGCGATGTCGTCGATGCGTAGGCTGCCGAAGTAGCCGTAAGGCGAGGAGAAGTCGAAGTAGAAGTCGAGCGGCTCGGCCATCGGTTTCTTCCCCCTGTCTCGTCTATTCGGCCGCCCCCACCGGCCGCGCCGCGGCCCGCCGGCGCATGGCGAGCCAGAGGATCGCGCCGAGGACTCCTATCACCGGAACCAGGGCGACCAGGTTGAGCAAGGACCAGCCGAAGAAGTAGTGCAGGCTGCCCGAAGCGAACGAACCGACGCCTGCGACGCCGAAGACCAGGAACTCGTTGAGGCCCTGGGTCTTGGCGCATTCGGCCGCGTTATGGGTCTCGGTCAGAAGCGTCGTCGCGCCGATATAGAGGAAGTTCCACCCCACCCCGAGAAGCGTGAGCGCGATCCAGAAATTGGCCACCGCCGTGCCCGAAAGCGCCACCGCGACACAGGCGAGAAGCGCGACCGCGCCCCAGGCCATGATCGTCAGGGTTCCGAAACGCCGGATCAGCCGACCGGTGACGAAGGACGGCGCGAACATGCCGAGCACGTGCCACTGGATGACGAAAGCGGCGTCGTCGAAACCGTGGTCGCAAGCGACCATGGCGAGCGGGGTCACGGTCATCAGAAGGATCATGATGCCGTAGGCGACCACGCCGCCGGTCACCGCGACGATGAAGTCGGGCTGGCGCGCGATCACCGCGAGCGGCCGCCCGCCGGCCCGCAACGTCTTAGGATGCGGGCGCGGAATGCGGGTGAACGAGGCCAGGACCGCAATCGTGAGCGCGAGCCCGGCGATCACCGCGAACGGTCCCATGAACAGGATGGGCGCGAACAGCCCCCGCGCCCAGACCGCAAGCGTCGGACCGGCGAAGGCGGCCACGATGCCGCCCGCCAGAACCAGCGAGATCGCCCGGCTGCGGAACGCTTCGGGCGCGGTCTCGGCGGCGGCGAAGCGGTAGTAGTAGTTGAAGCTGTTGTAGGCCCCGATCAGCGCGATGCCGACGTTCAGAGCGAAAAAGCTCTGGTTATAGACCGCAAGCGCGGCGATGGTGGCGCCGGTTGTCCCGATGAGCGCGCCGATAACGAAGCCAAGCCTGCGCCCCACCGCGCGCATGAGAAAGCTCGCCGGCACGGTCGCCGCCGCGGTGCCGATCCACATCAAAGCGGCGGGCAAGGTGGCGAGCGACTTGTCGTCGGCGAGCTGGTCGCCGACCAGCGACGAGACGCTCACCAGAAGCACGTTGCCGGTGGTCGCCAGCGCCCAGCAGACCGACAGCAGCCCGACCTGGAGCTTGTACCGGCCCTTCCCGGCCGCTTCTTCGGCCTCCATGGTCATCCGGCCGTCCTCTTGCGGGCGGTGGCCTCGATCTCGACCTTCATGCGCGCATCCACCAGGGCCGCGACCACTGTGGTGTTGGCGGGGCGCACATCGCGGAATCGTTCCCCGAGCACGCGCGCGACCGCATCGAAGTCTTCGCGGGCGGCGATAAAGACACGCACCCGCACCACGTCGGCGAGGCCGAGGCCAGCCTCTTCCAAGGCCGCCTCGATGTTGCGAAGGGTCTGGCGGGTCTGCTCGGCCGCGTCGTCGGAAATGGTCCCGGCGGCGTAGTCGAAGCCCGTGGTGCCCGAGACGAAAACCCAATCGCCGTCGACCACCGCGCGCGAGTAGCCGGCGAGCGCCTCGAACGACGAGCCCGACGAGATCAGCCTGCGGCCGCTCACGCCGCGCGCTCCAGAGCGATGGCGGTCGCCTCGCCGCCGCCGATGCAAAGCGAGGCGATTCCGCGGCGCGCGCCCCGCGCCTCCATCGCCGCGAGCAGGGTGACGATCAGCCGCGCGCCCGAGGCCCCGATGGGATGGCCGAGCGCGCAGGCCCCGCCGTTGACGTTGACCCGCGCATGATCGAGGTCGAGATCGCGCATCGCCGCCATGGTCACCACGGCGAAGGCCTCGTTGATCTCGTAGAGATCGACCTCGCCCGTCCGCCAACCGATCTTGTCGAGGAGCTTGCGGATCGCGCCCACCGGCGCGGTCGTGAACCAGCGCGGGGCCTGGGAATGGGTCGCATGGCCCCGGATCTCGGCGAGCGGGGCGATCCCGCGCTTCTCGGCCTCGCTCGCGCGCATGAGCACGAGCGCCGCCGCGCCGTCGGAGATCGAGCTCGAGTTCGCCGCCGTCACCGTGCCGCCTTCGCGAAAGGCCGGGCGCAGGCGGGGGATCTTCTCGGGGTCGGCCTTGAGCGGCGATTCGTCCTGCGCCACCTCGCGCGCGCCCTTGCGGTCCTTGACCGTGACCGGCGCGATCTCGGCGTCGAAGCGCCCTTCCTCGATCGCCGCCCGCGCCCGACGGAGCGATTCGAGGGCGAAGCCGTCCTGGTCCTCGCGGGTGAACTGATAGGCCTCCGCCGTGTCCTCGGCGTATGTTCCCATCAGCCGGCCGCGGTCGTAGGCGTCCTCGAGGCCGTCGAGAAACATGTGGTCGTAGACCTGGCCGTGGCCGAGGCGATAGCCGCCGCGCGCCCGGTCAAGCAGATAAGGCGCGTTCGACATGCTCTCCATGCCGCCGGCGACGATGATGTCCGCGCTGCCGGCGGCGATCAGGTCGTGGGCCAGCATCGCCGCCTTCATGCCCGAGCCGCAGACTTTGTTGACCGTGGTGCAGCCCGCGCTTTCGGGCAGGCCCGCGCCGAGCGCCGCCTGGCGCGCCGGGGCCTGGCCGAGGCCGGCGGGCAGCACGCAACCCATGAAGACCTCGTCGACCGCTTCGCCGGAAAGGCCCGCGCGATCGAGCGCGGCCGCGATCGCGGTCGCGCCGAGCTCAGGCGCAGGCGCCGCCTGAAGCGCGCCCTGGAACGCCCCCATGGGCGTGCGCGCCGCCGCTGCGATGACGATCGGATCGCCGTTCTCAGCCATGTCCGTCCTCCTTGTCCATGGCGCCGGGGAGAGAGCCCGTTTCGCTCAACAAATGAATGACAAGACCTTTCTTATCAGACGCCCCGGACCAGCCTGACGTCAACGCCGACATCGACGGCCAGCCATTGGCGGTCGGCGGCGAGCGCCGGAAGACCCAGCTCGTCGTTCAAGACCAGAGCGTCGAAGCACCAAGCGCGGCCCCGGTTATGCGTCCTTCGTCGCCTTGTTCCGCCTTTCGTCGAGCAGTTCGGCGACGAGGCTCACGCCTCCGGGCGCGCGGCGATGGACAAACGTCTGGATTTCGCGCAACGCGCCTTGACGGCTTCGGATTCGCACCACGTCGCCGTCGAGAACGAGCTGAACCGGGTCGCCTTCGCGAACCCCGATCGCTTCGAGGAAGTCGGCGGGAAGGCCTATGCGCCCGCCTTCGGCGATCGTCGTCCAAACGCAGCCTTTGGAGCTCATGGACTTGTTGCTCGCTGAGCGTTCGGGCGCTTCATTCAGCGCGTGGCGGTCCTTATTGGTCAGCACACCGGACACCTTAAATCTTCGCGGTTG
>CAYYWV010000058.1:0-16810 GCA_964475385.1 uncultured Alphaproteobacteria bacterium
TCGGTGCGGCCTTGTCGCGCCGCCCGAGACGTGTTGCCGAGCGCGTGCGGGCCGTGATTAAATGCGGCCGCGCGTTTCCAACCAGAAATCGATTTTTCCGAGAAAGACATAGCGTTTATAAGGTTATGGCGAGGTTGACCCAATGGCTGACGCCGCAAGGCTGATCGAACATTTCGCGCTGAGCCTCGACCGCGCGCAGGTCGAGACCGCGCCGTACCGGCACTGGCTGCTCGAGGGCGTGTTCCCGGACGAGACCGGGGACGCCATCGCCGCGCTCGACTTTCCGGTTCCGCCGATCGCCGACACCAAAGGCCGGCGCGAGACCCACAACGACCTACGCCAGTTCTTCTCGGCCGAAAACCGGGAACGCTTCGCGGTCTGCGCCGAGGTGGCCGAGGCGTTCCAGGACGAAACGACCGTGCGCCGGATCGAACGCGCTTGCGGGATCGCCCTTGCGGGCTCGTACCTGCGCATCGAGTACTGCCAGGACACCGACGGCTTCTGGCTCGAGCCCCATACCGACATCGGGGCCAAGCTTTTCACGATGCTGATCTACCTCTCTCGGGGCGAGGAGATGGCCGCGCTCGGCACCGATATCTTCGACGAGACCGGGGCCTGGGTGAAGACCGCGCCCGCCGGTTTCAACCGGGCCATGATGTTCGTGCCGGCCGAGAACACCTGGCATGGGTTCCGCCGCCGCCCGATCCCGGGGGTGCGCAAGTCGCTCATCGTCAACTACGTCAAGGACGAGTGGCGCTCGCGCCACGAGCTCGCCTTTCCCGAGACCCCTGTAAGTTGACGGCGCGGCGCGCGCGGTTCGGTTCGCCGCCCGGGTTACTGCGCGCCTTTCTTCTCGTAGACGCCGATAAGCTCCGCCTTGGCCAGGACGTGGCCCTCCATCGCCGTTTCGAGCTCCGCCTTGGTCGGCGCGCCGAGATCGGGCAGCACCGTGTCCAGCGCATAAAGCTTGAAGAAATAGCGGTGTCGGCCGATCGGCGGGCAAGGGCCGCCGTAGCCCGTGCGGCCCCAGTCGTTGCGGCCCTCGCGCGCGCCTGGAGGCAGGGCGTCGGCGGCCGCTGCTTCGGCGAGCGCGCCGGCTTTCGGCGGCAGGTTGTAGAGCACCCAATGCACCCAGGTCATCTTAGGCGCGGCCGGGTCGGGCGCGTCGGGATCGTCGACGATCAGAGCGAGGCTCTTCGCGCCCGCGGGCGGATCGGTCCAAGCGAGTGGCGGCGAGACGTCCTCGCCTTCGCAGGTGTAGACGCTTGGGATCTCGCCCTTGTGGGCGAAGGCGGAGGAGGTGAGGGTGAACGCCATGGCCAGACCTCCCTTCCACAGGATGCCGATGGCGGCGGCGAGAACGCCGACGGCGAAGCGGGTCGGGTTTCGCGGTTTCATGCGGTTTCGATCATGTCCAATCGTGGAATTGTCGCATGACGCCTCCGCATTCCGCCCGGCGCCCAAGCCGTCTCCGCTGGTTCGAGGTTTGTCGCGCCTCTCTCGATTCCCGGCCGATCATAGACCGGCGCGAGCGGTCGGCAAAGAGCCCCTTACGTCCCGACGCGGACGGCGCGCGCGGCGGCTTGGCGCGCGGGCGGGGGCGTGCCGCCGGCGGCGCGGATGGTCGCGTCCATGTTGTCGGCGAGCGTCGGGCGGGTCTCGCGGAAGAACACGCCGAGCGCCGGGCAACGGGTGTCCTCGGCCTCTTTCATCGCCGCGATCAGATCGCTCGGGTCGTGCTCTTCGGGCAGCATGCGCACCGCGAGGTCGAGGTTGTGGTAGGTGCGGCTCGTCTTGTCGAAGGTCACGCAAGGCGACAGCACGTGGACATACGAGAACCCCGGATGCGCGATGGCCTCGGCGATCATGTCGGCGAGATGATGGGGACGCCCGGCGTAGGCCTGGCCGACCCAGCTCGCCCGGTAGGCGAGCACCATCATGAGCGGGTTGAGCGGGGCGTCGCGGTTGGCGTAAGGCGCGATCTTGGCGGTGAATCCGGTGGTCGTCGTGGGCGAGATCTGGCCCTTGGTCAGACCGTAGATCCCATTGTCGAACAGGATGTAGGTGATATCGATGTTGCGCCGCGCGGCGTGCGGAATATGGCCGCCGCCGATCGCGAAGCCGTCGCCGTCGCCGCCCGCTACGATCACGGTGAGGCGGTCGTTGGCGAGCTTGACCCCGGTCGCCACCGGCAGCGCGCGGCCGTGCAAGGCGTGGAAGCCGTAGGTGTTCATGAAGAACGGGAAGCGCGCGGCGCAGCCGATCCCGGAGACGATCACCACGTCCTCGTTCGCGATGCCGAGCCGGTTGAGCGCGCCGGCCACGCCCTCGGTGATCGCGTAGTAGCCGCAGCCCGGGCACCAGGTCGGCATCGCCCGCGAGCGGTAGTCCAGACGGCCGGACTCGCGGATCTCCTTGAGCTTGTCCTCTAGGTAGACGGGCCGGCGAAGATCGGGCATGGCGGTCTCTCCCTGGTTCGGTGCGGGCCTCCGGCTCAGGCGGCCTTCGTCTTGCGCGCTTGCTTTGCCAGCCGGCGAATGCCGTCGACGATCACGCCGGCCGGCATCGGCACTCCGGGGACGCGGGTGATGCGTTCGAACGGGCGGCCGAGCGCGGACGAAAGAAGGTTCGCGAGCTGGCCTTCGTGGTTGAGCTCGCAGACCACCACCTTACGGCAATCGGCGACGAAGCGGCGAATACGGTCCAAGGGCAGCGGCGACAGCATGACCACCTTCATGGCGGCGCAGCGGATGCCTTCCTCGCGGGCGGCGAAGGTGGCCTCGAGCGCCTCGCCGAAGGTCGAGCCCCAGGCGATGACCCCGACGTCGACCTTGCCCGCATCGCCGAACCGCTTGGCGACCGTGAGCCCGGGAAACCGCGCCGCCGGCGCCAGCTTGTCGTGGCGCTTCTTCGACATCGCCATATGGACCTCGGGCAGGTCGCGGGGCCGGCCGGCTTCGTTGTGTTCGAGCCCGGTGACCGTGTGGATGCCGCCGGCCTCGCCGGGGATCGCGCGCGGGCTGATCCCGTCGGCGGTCAGCGCATAGCGCTGGTACGGCCCGGGGCCGTCGAAGGCGTCGAGCCCCTTGCCGACCTTGAACGCGAATGGATTGTTCTCGGGGAGCGAGACGGTCTCCAGCCGGTTCGAAAGGTAAAGATCGAGAAGTACGATCACCGGGGCCTGGAACGTCTCGGCAAGCTCGAACGCCTTGCCGGCGCAGCGGTAGCAGCCTTCGACATTGGTCGGCGCGAGCACGATGCGCGGAGCGTCGCCCGAGGCCCCGTAGACCGCGAGGTTGAGATCCGCCTGCTCGGTCTTGGTCGGCATCCCTGTCGACGGTCCGCCGCGTTGGGAGACGAAGATCACCGCCGGCACCTCGCCCATGGTGGCGAGCCCCAGCATCTCGGTCATCAGGGCGAGCCCCGGCCCCGAGGTCGCCGTCGCCGCTCGCGAGCCCGCGAAGCTCGCGCCGATGGTGGCCGAGATCGCCGCGATCTCGTCCTCGGTCTGAAGGAAACGGCCGCCGCGCTTGGGCATCTCGGCGGCGAGCATCTCCTGGATCGTGGTCGCGGGCGTGATCGGATAGCCGAAGAAGGTGTCGATCCCGGCGTCCAAGCAGCCCTGGGCGATGGCCGCGTTGCCGTTCATCATCACCGCTTTGGTTCGCGTCCGCCGGGGGCGACCGAGGGTGATGAAGTCGAGCTGGAAGGTCTCAGCGCCCGCCTCGAAACCGGCGTCGAAGGCGGCCAGGTTGTCGGCGACGATCGCTTCTGACTTAGTCTGGAACTTGTGTTTGATGGTCTCGTGAAAAGCGTCGCGCGGCATCTTGTAGAGTCCGGCGACGAAGCCGACGGCGACCATGTTGCGCGCCTTGGCGGCGCCGGTCGTGCGTTCGGCGATCTCGCGGATCGGAAAGCCGTAAGGGATCTGCCCGGGTTTGATGTGGGCCGAGATATGGGCGCCTTCCTTGAGCACCGTCACCGGCGCGTCGTCGTAGATCACGGCGCCGTACTCGCGCACCTCGGCGACGTGATCGATTGCGTGGCCGTCGTTGAGCGAGACCAGTACGTCCGAGAGCTCCTTGATCGAGTAGACCGGATGGGTGGCGATGCGCGTGCGCGCGATGCACTTGCCGAAGCCGCGGATCTCGGGCGGGTAGACGTCGAAGGCGATGATCTTGTAGCCGGCGAGCGCCATCCCCTGGCGCAGGATTTCGCCGGCGGCGATGGTCCCGTCGCCGGCCGAGCCGCAGACCGCGATCTGGATATCGGTTCCGTTCATCATCTGGCCATGTCCTACCCGTATTCCCAGAACGGCGAATGAAGCGTGCCGTCCTGGTCGAGAGAGAGTGTTTCGTCGACCGCGCCGTGGAAGGATTCGGAGCCGCCGGTCATGTTCAAAGCCGCGATCTCGCCCATCGCCTTGACATTCTTCCAGCCGTAGTAGAAGCGGTAGGCGTTCTGCTCGGCCGACCAGATCTGGCAGACGTCGCCGGCGGCCCAGATGTTCTCGTCGGTGGTGTGGAGCTCGGGGCTGACCATGAGCCCGCGTTCGATATCGACGCCCGAACCGGCGACGAAATCGAGCATCGGCGTGAGCCCGTAGAAGGCCATGACCACGTCGCCCGCGAGCACGCGCCCGTCGGTGGTGATCACCCGGCGGGCGGGGCCGTTTTGGCCTTTGCCCTCCTCGATGCGTTCGGCCGTTCCGTCCTCTTCGACGTCGATCCCCATTCGACGCAAAGCGTCGAGGAAGCGGGGATAGTCCTCGGCGGCGACGTCGTGGGGCCAGAAGGTGTGCTCGCCGGGCAGCAACGTGACCCGATAGCCTGTGGAAACCAGATTCCGGGCGAGGTCGAGACCCAGCACGTCGCCGCCCAGCATCACGACCCGGCCGCCTTTGGGCAGCGCCGCCGCGGTCCGGATCGCTTCGCGGAAGGTGTTGAAGGAGTGAAGGAGATGGGCGTACTCGCTGAGGGCGACCGGCAGGTAACCGCGCCCGCCGCTCGCGATCAGCAGGCGGTCGTAATGCATCTCCTCGCGATGCTTGAGCACAAGCACGCGGCGCGCGGGATCGACCTGCGCGACCCGGCAGTTGCGGCGCACCGTGATTCGCATCTTCTCGTAATAGGACGGGGGATGAACCAGGTAGTCGCGCCAGTCGCGCCGACCGCGAAAGACCGCCGGCAGCTCATAGCGGTTGTAGAACAGAAGCGCGCCCATTGAGACGATGGTGATCCGGATATCGGGATCGCGCGCGCGCAGCACCGCGGCGGCGTGGTTGCCGGCGACGCCGTTGCCGATGATTACGAAGTGCCCGTCGTCCGTCATGTCGTTGCCGCTGGCTTCACGCCGCTTTCGTTGCGTTGTCCGTCATACGTTCTGGTAGAAGATCTCGTTCTTGGTGATCGAGATGCAGTGGGTCGGGCAGACCTCGTAGCAGGCTCCGCAACGGATGCACTCGTTGTTGTCGATCCAGATCGCGCCCACTTGGTTCCACTCGTTGGCCTCGTAGAGCTCGCCGTAGGCGCCGTCCTCGCGGATTTCGACGCCTTGGACGAGCTTGATGCAATTGCGGGGCGCCACCTCGATGCAGGCCCGGCAGTAGATGCAGTTGTCGGGGTCGATCTCGTACTTGTGGTGGCAGAGGTAGCAGCGCTTGGCCTCCTCCTCGGCGAGCGCGGCGTCGAAGCCGTGCTCGGCCTCGGCGTCGAGCCGCTCGAGCCGCGCGCGCACCGGCTCGGTCGGCATCTTCTGCCGCGGAATGAAGTCGTAAGCGCGCTCGCGCAACGGGCGCTCGACCGGCTCGATCTTGACCACCAGCTTGCGGCGCACCCGGCCCATCAGCCAGGTGTCCATCTTGAGCGCCACGTCGCGGCCGTGGCCGACCGCGGTGACCACGTTGGAGCCGCCGTTGACGAAGTCGCCGGCCGCGAACAGGCCGTTGACCGAGGTCATCCCATCGTCGCCGATCTTGACGTTGCCCCAGCGGTCGAGGTCGACCGCGACGTCGAGATAGTCGTTGACCGTCTTCTGGCCGATGGCGATGAGCAGGGTGTCGCAGGGCTCCACGAACTCGGAGCCTTCGATCGGGATCGCCTGGCGTCGCCCGTTCGCCCGCCAACCGCCGAGCCGGTTCTGGGCGAACTCGACCCCGGCGAGCCGGCCCGCCCCGTCGGTCAGGATCGCGACCGGGGTCCGCAGGCCCCGGATCTTGACGCCTTCGCGGCGGGTCTCCTCGATCTCCTCGCGGGTGACCGGGATGTACTCTTCCGTGGTGCGGATGTGGATGGTGACCGTCTCGGCCCCAAGCCTGCGGGCGATGCGCGCGCAGTCGAGCGCGGTGTAGCCGGCGCCGACCACCGCGACGTTGCGGCCCACGGTCCGGGTCTCTCCCCGGTGAAGCGCCATCAGGAAGTCGAGCCCGTACTCGACGTTTTCGATCTCGGCGACCGGGGGCCCCTTGTGCTTGGCCGGCTTCAGCGGCAAAGGGATCGCCGCCATGCAGCCGGTGGCCAGCAGCACGGCGTCGAAATCCTCGATCAGCGCCGAGAGCCTCACCTCGCCCTCGCCGACGCCGACGCTTGTTCCGGTGCGCAGGCTCACGCCGAGGCGGAGCGCATTGCGGATCTCGAGCGAAAGGATGTCGCGGGGCAGCCGGAAGGCCGGAATGCCGTAGTACAGCATCCCGCCCGGCTCGCGCTCGCGCTCGAAGATGGTCACGTCGTGGCCCAGCATCGAGAGGTCGTGGGCGGCGGCGATTCCCGCCGGGCCCGCGCCGACGATGGCGATGCGCTTGCCGGTCGGGGTGAACAGGTTCTCGGTGATGCGGTGGTCGATCGGCTTGAGGTCGGCGGCGGCCCGCTTGAGATGGCAGATGCTCACCGCCTCGCCGTTGCCCGGCCAGCAGTGGCGGCAGACGTCCTCGCAAGGCCGCGAGCAGATGCGGCCCAGCACGCCCGGCAGCACGTTGGCGAAGCGATTGATCTCGTAGGAGCGGCTGTAGCGCTTCTCGACGATCATCTGGATATAGGCCGGGATGTTGGTGTCCGCCGGGCAAGCGGTCTGGCAGGGGATGTTCTGGCGCACCCAGCCGATATCGCGCGGATCGGTCGAGAAGCGGACCGGCGTCACCACCCGGCGCCCGAAGGACTGGGGCGCGGAGAAGTCTTCGCGCTCGTCTACGTAGATCTTTCGGATCTGCTGCGCGGTTCCGTCAGCCTGCCGTTTCATGCGGTCGCGGCCTCACAATGCGTCGACGAAAAGGGGATGGAAGCGGCGCGCCGCCTCGGCCGCTTGGGCGCGGCCTTCGACATAGGGACGGTACGCCATGTCCCAGGCAAGGATGTGGTCGGTCAGCCAGTCCTCTAAAAAGGCGATCGCCCCGGGGTCGAGGACGGCCCCGAGCTTGGCGTCATAGTCTTTTTGGACGGCTTCGATTCGAGAGAGGAAATAAGCGTGCTCGCGGCGGTGGGCTTCGATCGCGGGATAAGCGCAAGCCGCCATCACCGCTTCTTCGCGCGCGAAGTGATAGCGCGCATAACGAATCAGGCTCCCAAGCGCCGCCCGCACCTTGTCGCGCCGCGCGGGGTGCGGGCCGTTTTCGATGAGGGCGTTGAGCGCTTCGACGAACAGACGGTGATCGGCGTCCAGCAAGGGGACGCCTACACTCATCGCGTCGGTCCACTCGATCCGTCTCACAGACGCCCTTCCGCCCGCAACCCGGGCGTTACTGGTTCGGGCCTTGGCCCGCATCGACGATAGTGGAACCAAGCCCCTCCGCCTTGATCCAAGTCAACCTTTCCGCCGGCGGACCATGTCCAGGCGAAAGGATGCGGCTCCACGCGTCTTTGTTCTCATCATATAGCCCTCATCGCGTCAGGTTAGAAGGACCATCACGAGATGCCGGCGCGGCGCCGGGCTTCCTCGTGACGACGGGCGGGGACAGATCGCGGAAGGGGCCGTCCTTGAAACCGTCCGTGGCGATTCCTAAATTGCGCTGCGGACGTCCGCCTTGGAGACGGGCAGGGCGTTCCATTGAAAAGAAGCCTCGTATCGAGGTTCTCGCTGAAAAAAAGCGAACGCGCGCGCTGACCGCGCACCCAGCGGTCGGATCTGGCCGATGTCGCGGCGGCGCGCGCGGGATACGCGCCGCGTCGGAACGAGGGCAGGGAAGGATGGAGTGTCTGGTCGAAATCCGCGAGCTGAGCAAGCGGTTCGGGCCCATCACCGCAGTCGATAACATCACTCTCAAGGTTGCGCGCGGCGAGGTTTTGGGCTTTCTCGGCCCCAATGGGGCCGGCAAGTCGACCACCATGCGGATCGTCACCGGGTTTTTGCCGCCGAGCGCGGGCGCGGTCTCGGTCTGCGGGTTTGACGTTGTCGCCCAGCCGATCGAGGTCAAGCGCCGCATCGGATATCTGCCCGAAGGCGCGCCGGCCTACGGCGACATGACGCCCTTGGGACTGCTTCGCTTCGTCGCCGATATCCGCGGCCTTTCGGGCGAAGCGCGGCGACGGCGCATCGACGAGGTGATCGAGCGGCTCGCGCTGGGCTCGGTGGTCCGTCAGCCGATCGAGACCCTGTCCAAGGGTTTCAAACGCCGCGTCGGCCTTGCCCAGGCGATCCTGATGGACCCCGACGTCTTAATTCTGGACGAGCCCACCGACGGCCTCGATCCCAACCAGAAGCACGAGGTGCGCGAGCTCTTGCGCGACATGGCGCCGGGCAAGGCGATCGTGGTCTCGACCCATATCCTCGAGGAGGTCGAGGCGGTCTGCACCCGCGCGGTCATCATCGCCCGCGGCCGGATCGTCGCCGACGAGACGCCGCTTGCGCTCAAGGCGCGGTCGGCTCTGCACAACGCGGTCGGGCTCAGGATCGCGGCCGAGGCGGCCGAGCGCGCCAAAGCGCTGATCGAGGCCCTGCCGGACATCGCCGGCGTGCAGTCGCTCGGCCGCATCGACGGCGCGGCCGAGCTGCGCGCGCTGGCGGTCAACGGGGCCGACATCCTGACCCCTGTGCGCGAGGCGGTGGTCGCGGCGGGGATCGCGCTCGACGAGATCTACGTCGAACGCGGCGAGCTCGACGACGTCTTCCGCGCGCTGACCCAGAACGCCTGACGCGGCCATGCAAGGACCGGGGGACCATGCGTAACGCCATCATCATCTGCCGCCGCGAGCTCGCGGCCTACTTCACCGCGCCGCTCGCCTATGTGTTCATCGTCATCTTTCTCGCGCTGTCGGGCGGGCTGACCTTCTTCATCGGCGGGTTTCTCGACCGCGGGCAGGCCGACCTCGAGCCTTTCTTCGACTTCCACCCCTGGTTGTACCTGTTTTTGATGCCCGCGGTGGGCATGCGGCTGTGGGCCGAGGAGCGCAAGTCCGGAACCATCGAGTTCCTGATGACGTTGCCGATCTCGACCGCCCAGGCGGTGGTCGGCAAGTTCCTCGCCGCTTGGGTGTTCGCAGGGATCGCGCTGGCGCTCACCTTTCCGATGTGGATCACGGTCAACTATCTGGGCGACCCTGACAACGGCGTCATCTTCGCCGCCTATCTGGGGAGCTGGCTGATGGCGGGCGGCTTTCTCGCGCTCAGCGCCTGCGCCTCGGCGCTGACCCGCAACCAGGTGGTCGCCTTCGTGCTCGCGGCGGCGATCGGCTTCGTCTTTCTGATGAGCGGGCTCGAGATGGTGCAAGCGTTCGTCCGCGCGCTCGCGCCCGAGGGCGTGGTCCGCGCGGTCGCCGGCTTCAGCTTCCTGACCAACTTCCAGGCCCTTGCGCAAGGGGTGATCGACCCCCGCACGGTGGTCTTCTTCGGCTCGCTCATCGTGGTCGGGCTCACGATCAACGCGGCGATCGTCGAGCTCAAGAAGGGGGCGTAGGCCATGAGCGGAGAGACCAAAGGGTGGCGTTCGGCGCTTCGCGACCGGCGCATGCTTGCGATCGGAACCATCGCGCTCGCGGCGGCGTTCTTCGTCGCGATCAACGTGTTCGTGAGCGCCGCGCCGGGCTCGGCGCGAATCGATCTGACCGAGGATCGCTTGTTCACCATCTCGGACGGCACCCGCACGGCGCTGTCCGAGATCGACGAGCCCATCGAGCTCCGGGTCTACTACTCGTCGTCGCTCGACCGGATGGGACCGTTCTACGCCAACTATCTGCGGCGGCTTCGCGACCTTCTCGACGCCTACGTCCGGATCGCGGGCGGCAAGCTGGTGGTCAAGTGGTTCGACCCCCAGCCCTTCTCGCCCGAGGAGGACATGGCCGTCGCCGACGGCATCGAGCCGATGGTCGTCGACGCCGACGGCACCCAAGCCTATTTCGGCATCGCGGGCTCGAACTCGACCGACGACGTGAAGGCCTTTCCGGTGCTCTCGCCCGAGCGGGCCAACTTCCTCGAGTACGATCTTACGCGGCTGATCTACGACCTCGCCCATCCCGACAAGCCGGTGGTGGCGGTGATCGGCGATCTGCCCCTTCAGGGCAGCCGGTTCACCCAGTTCCGCCGCTGGGCGGTGGTCGACCAGATGGACCAGTTCTTCGACGTCCGTTTCCTCGGCGGCGACATCGCGCGCATCGACGACGACGTCAAGGTTCTGGTGCTCGCCCAGCCGCAAGGACTTGCCGAAAAGACGCTTTACGCCATCGACCAGTTCGTGATGCGCGGCGGGCGCGTGCTCGCGTTCATCGATCCGCTGCCCGAGGAGCTCGCCGCCGGCGCGCCCCCCGATCCCAACAAGACGGCGGCGGTTACGCTGGCCCCGCTGCTCAAGGCCTGGGGGGTCGAGATCCCGGCCGACAAGGTGGTCGGCGATCGCGGCTCGGCGCTTCGCGTCCAGACCCAAAGCGAAGGTCGGACGGTGATCGTGAACTACCTGCCCTGGATCGCGCTCGGGCCTAAGGCGTTCGCCGCCGACGACGTGATCACCGCCGACCTTCGGCGCCTCGACTTCCGCAGCGCAGGCTTCGTGCGGCTGCGCAAGGGCGCGACGACCAAGCTTGAGCCCTTGGTTTCCTCGAGCGCGGACGCCATGGAGATCGACGTCGAGAAGCTGCGCTTCGCGCCCGACCCGGCCGGCCTCTTGTCCGACTTCAAGCCCTCGGGCAAGCGCTATGTCGTCGCCGCGCGCGTCGCCGGCCCGGTCGAGAGCGCGTTTCCCAAGGGACCGCCCGATTCGATCAAGGACGAGAAGATCCGCGCCGCCCACAAGGCCAAGGCCGACGCGCCGCTTCAGCTCGTCGTGGTCGCCGATTCCGACTTCCTCGCCGACCGGAGCTGGCTGCGCGCCCAACAGGCCTTCGGCCAGACCTTCCAGGTGCCGATCTCGAACAACGCCGACTTCGCGGTCAACGCCCTCGACAATCTGACCGGCAGCGCCGGCTTGATCGCGATGCGCGGGCGCGGGCTCGCGGTTCGGCCCTTCACCGTCATCGAGGACATGACCCGCGCGGCCGAGGCCAAGTACCGGGCCAAGGAGAAGGCGCTTCTCGACCGCATCGACCAAACCAAGAAGAAGATCCGCGAGCTCCAACAGAAAGAGAAAGAAGGCGGGGTGATCCTGACCGCCGAGCAGCAGAAGACCATCGACGGCTTCCGCACCGAGCTGATCGCCATGCGCCGCGAGCTGCGCGACGTTCAGCACAATCTGCGCAAGGACGTGGCCCGGCTCGAGACCCGGATCAAGGTGCTCGACATCTGGGCGGTTCCGGTCGCGGTCGCCATCGTGGCGATCGCGCTGGCGCTGGTGCGGCGCGCGCGCGCGGCCCGCTTCCATGAATCGGCGCAGGCCTGACTCGGCCAAGGAGGTGACGCGATGAGCCCTAAGGTGTTCGCAGGCTGGGCGGTGGCGGCGGCGCTCGCGATCGTCGCGGCGACGGCGGCGGTTCTCGCCCGGCCCGAGACGGCGACCGTCAAAATCGACAATGCCCCCGTCTTCGCCGCGCTCCATGCCCGGCCCGAGGCGGTGGCGCGGATCGTCATCAAGACCGCGGACGGAAGCTTCGCCCTCCATCGCGGGGCCGATGGCCGTTGGCGGGTCGCCGACAAGTACGATTACCCGGCGGACGCAACCAAGGTCCGCGACCTCGTGGTCGGGCTCGCCGATCTCAAGCTCGTCGAGCCCAAGACCCGGCGGCCCGAGCTCTATCCCCGGCTCGAGGTCGAGGACGTGGACGCGCCCAAGTCGAAGTCGCGGCTCGTCCGCGTCGAGGACAAGGACGGCAAGGCGCTCGCCGAGGCGATCATCGGCAAGCGGCGTTTCCGCTATACGGGCGGCGCGACCAACGGGGTCTACATCCGCCGTCCGGGCGAAGCCCAGGCCTGGCTCGCCAGCGGGCGCGCGAAGGTCGAGCCCCAGCTTCTCGACTGGCTCGACCAGACAGTGGTCAACGTCGCCCGCGAGACCGTGGCCCGGGTCGCGATCGAGCCCAGCAAAGGTCCGGCCTATGCGGCGGCGCGCGACGACGCGGACGCCTCTTTCCGCATTGAAGGCCTGAAGGACGTCAAGCTCAACCCCGACACCGACGACCGGCTGTCGGGCGTGCTCGCCTATGTCGATTTCGACGACGTCAAGCCCGTCGACAAGCTGACCTGGCCCGCCGACGCCAAGACCGCGCGCGTCACCACCTTCGACGGGGTCGAGATCAGCGTGCGGCTCGCCCGGATCGACGACGCCGACTGGGCCACGGTCTCGGCCCGGGTGGTGGACCCGCCGGTGGCCGGCAAAGGCGATGCCAAGGCCGCGCGGAAGCAGGCCGACAAGATCAACGCGCGGACCAAGGGCTGGGCCTATCGCTTGCCCGGCTATGTGGTCGAGCGCCTGACTCGGCCGCGCGACGCGCTCATAGAGGACAAGCCGACTTCTTGAGGGCTTTTCCTCTTCCCTGAATCGCGCCGGCCCGGTCCCGCAAGGCGTGCGGCGATGGAAAAGCGTGCTATCGTAAGGCCCTTGTTCGATTGATCGCGGGCGGGCCGAGGCGTTCGCCCGCAGGCGAAGCGGGCCGTCCATGAGCCGTTCATGACCGACAACCTGCGCGGCGCAGGGTGGATTCTCCTGTCAAGCGCCGCGGCCACCGCGATGACCATAGGCGTGCGCGCGCTCGCCGAGGCCGATATCGCTTCGATGCAGACCGCGTTTGCGCGCAGCGCCGTGGGGCTTGCATTGATTCTGCCCATCGCGCTCGGACGGGGCGCGTGGCCGCTGTCCTTCAAACGCTGGAAACTCCACCTCCTGCGCGGGCTTCTCGGGGTCGGCGCGATCAACGCCGGTTTCTACGCGGTCTCGACGCTGCCGCTTGCGACCGTCACCGTGATCTTCTTCACCGCGCCTCTGTTCGTCACCATCTTCGCCGGCCCTCTTCTCGGCGAGCGGGTCGGCTGGCGGCGCTGGTCGGCGACCGGGATCGGCTTTCTCGGCACGCTTGTCGTGATGGGGCCGGGAACGCCCGCCTTCGAACCGGCGATGTTGGTTGCGGCCGCAAGCTCGGTGATGTTCGCGCTTATCCTGATCATCGGCAAGAAGCTGTCGACCACCGAGTCGCCTTACACCATGATGCTTTACGCGAGCACGATCATGACCATCGGCACTTTGCCGCCGGCGCTTGTGGTGTGGCGGCCGCCCGGCGCCTACGAGCTCGGTCTGATGGCGTTGGTCGGGGCGATCGGCACCTTTCGCACCTATTTCGATATCCGCGGCTACGCCACCGGCGAGGCGAGCTTCGTCGCGCCGTTCCAGTACACGCGGATCGTGCTCGCGGCGGCGGCGGGTTATGCGCTGTTCGCCGAGGTTCCGAACCGCAATGCGCTTGCAGGGGCCGCCGTCATCATCGCGAGCACGCTCTACATCGCCCACCGCGAACGCCGGCGCGGGCGCGCCCCGCGGCCCGATGCGGCCGATCCATACGCGGTTCCTTCCCGCCGTAGCCGCAAGCAAGAGGCCGGGCAGCCCCAGCGGTGATCGGAACCGGCCCTGTCCGGTAAGCGGAATATTAACCGTTAGCTGGCATTGTTCTCCCGCCTTGCCATTGGGCCGAGGCCAAAGATAAGCGAGTAAATCGGCGCGGGCCGCCAAAGATTCGTCGTGGGACGCCGAACGATGGTTTGGCGACCGGATGCACGCCTCCCTTCAAAACCGGGTCCAAAGCGGGCGCGGGCCGGAAAAGGCATGGGATCGGTATCGGCACCTCGTCGAGCGGCTGCCGAATCTCGTCTGCGAGCTGCGCGAGGGCCGTATCGTTTCGATTAACCCGGCGGGGCTCGATCTTCTGTCCGCGGGCGACGAGAGCCTCGTGCTCGGCCGGCCTTTCGCCGAGCTGATCGCGCCCGCGTTTCTGCCTATCCTCGACAACGGCATGGCCGACTGGCTCGCCGAGGGCGCGCCTCTGCCGTTGCGCTTACGACGTCTCGACGGCAGCTTCGCCGACGTCGAAGCGATGGCGGTCCCGACCGGCGGCGATGAGGCCCAAGGGGTCGTCGTCGTCGCCCGCGATGTCTCGGACCTCAAGCGGGCGGCGCTTGCGGTCGTCGATCAGGAAAGCTTTCTGCACGCGATCCTCGACAACCTCGCCGAAGGGATCGTCACGGTCGACGAAGATAACCGCGTTGTCACCGCCAACGCCGCCGCCTGCCGGATGTTCGGCGCATCTTCGGCGGAGCTCGCCGGCCTTCCTTTCACCGAGCTCGTCGGCGCCGCCGCCAATCGTTTGGACCACGTCGAGCCCTGCGCCCCGGCCGCGGTCGCCGCCAGACAGGTGACCGCCCATCGCCGCGACGGAACGTCCTTTCTGGTCGAGCTTGCCGTCGGCGTCATACGACGGGCCAGGCGAAAATTTTCGGTGGTCGCGATTCGCGACGTCACGAAGGAGGTCGAAGCCCGCAACCGGGCGCGGCGCGCCGAGGCCCAGTTCATCGACGCGATCGAAAGCGTGCCTGTCGGCATCGCGCTGTTCGACGCCGACGATCGGCTGTTGGTCGCCAACGAGCGTTATCGCGAGCTGTTCTCGGAAATCGCCGACCTGATCGAGCCGGGCGTCACCTTCGAGGCGATGGCGCGCGCCCTGGTCGCGCGGGGCGCGGTCCCCGACGACGCCGGCCGCAAGGAGGCCTGGCTGCGCGCCCGGCTTACGCGCCACAATCGGCCCGACGAGCCCTTTGAAACCCGACACGGGGATCGCTGGCTTCTGATTCGCGAGCACCGCACCGCCGACGGCGGCACCTTCACGATCGTCAACGATATCACCGAACGCAAGCAGGTCGAGACGCGCCTGCGCGAATCCCAGAAGCTCGAGGCGTTGGGACAGCTCGCCGGCGGGGTCGCCCACGACTTCAACAATCTTCTCATGATCATTAACGGCTATACGCGGCGCGCGCTCGCCAATCTCGATGACGCGGCGCGCGTTCGGGACAGCCTGGCTCAGGTGATCAGTTCGACCGACAAGGCGGCGACCTTAACGCGCCAACTTCTCCTGTTCGGGCGGCGCGATGTGCTCGATCGCCGCATCCTGCGCCTCGCCGACCAGATCGACGAGATCGAATCGCTTTTGCGGTCGTTGCTCGGCGAGACAATCGAGCTTGTCGTCGAGCGAGGCGAGGAGAACCTTTGCGTCGAGACCGACCCCGGTCAGCTCCATCAGGCGATCGTCAACCTCGCCCTCAACGCCCGCGACGCTATGCCGGGCGGCGGACGGATCTGGATCGCGGTTGACGCGATCGAGGCGGACGCCGGGTTTTGCAACCGCCATCCCACGGCGCGGCCCGGGCGCTATGCCCGTATCGCGGTCGAGGACAACGGCGTTGGCATGGACGAGGAGACCCTTGTCCGAGTATTCGAGCCCTTCTTCACCACCAAGGAGCAAGGCAAGGGCACCGGCCTCGGCCTCGCCATGGTTTACGGCTTCGTTAAGCAGTCGGGCGGAGTGGTCGAAGCCACGAGTCGGCCGGGCGAGGGCGCGGTATTCTCAATCTTTCTGCCGCTGACCGACCGCACTCCGGCCGCGGTTTCGGAAACCGAGCGCGCCGCGTGCAGGGCGCGAGGCGAAACCGTGCTTCTGGTCGAGGACGACGATGCGCTGCGCATGCTCACCTACGAGACGCTGGAGGGTCTCGGTTACCGGGTGATTGCGGCCGAGGACGGACTTTCCGCCCTCGAGGCCGAGGACGACCACGAGGGCGGGATCGACCTTCTGCTCACCGATGTGGTCATGCCCGGGCTCGGCGGTTTCGAGCTCGCCCGCGCGATCCGGGAGTCGCGGCCCGGCATCAAGGTGGTTTACATGTCGGGGTACCCTGCGCGCGGCCGTCTCAAGAAGGTCGACGTGCCGGTCGACGCCCCGTTCCTGCAAAAACCCTTCGATGCCGATCGGCTTGCCCGCTGTCTGCGCGCAGCGCTCGACCACGGCAAGACGACCTCTTCGCGGTAGAGGGCGACCATGCTGCAAAACGACATCCGTGATCTCCGTGTTCTGGTCGTCGACGATTCGGTCGAGGCCGTGAACCTGATCCGCGCCATGCTCCAAGAGCTCGGCCTCAACCAGGTCTTCATCTCCAAAGACGGCAAAGACGCGCTCGACTTTCTCGGCGCTTGCGACGACCTCGTGAACGTGATCCTTTGCGACTGGAATATGCCAAGGCTTACCGGGATCGAGCTCCTGCGCCAGGTCCGCTCGGTCGATCCCGGCTTTCCCTTCATCATGGTGACCGGAGCGGCCGATCTCGAAGCGGTCAAAGAGGCCAAGGCGAATGGCGTGACCGGCTACATTCTCAAGCCTTTTTCGGCCCGTGAGCTCCAGAAAAAGCTGCGCGCCGTCGCCCG
>CAYYWV010000059.1:0-16529 GCA_964475385.1 uncultured Alphaproteobacteria bacterium
GCCCGCGAAGTGGCGGAAAGGCTTGAGGACGGGACACGCCGCCCGAAAGGGTAAGCGGATAATGGCGGAGGGACCGGGATTCGAACCCGGGACACCTTTCGGTGAACACGCTTTCCAGGCGTGCGCCTTAAGCCACTCGGCCACCCCTCCGCATCTGCTGCGCGCGGCCCATATATAGCGCAGCCGCCCCGCGTTGCAAACGCGCCCCGCGCGGGGCCGACAACCCAAGCATTGCGCGAACGCGCCAAGGCGTTAAGCTTGCCCCTCCGACGCGGGCGGGCGGAACGACAAGGAAGCCGCGATGGTCGTGGGCCGGGTTCTCGGCTGGCTGATGCTCGTCGCCGCAATGGCGGCGGCAGTGGTCGAGCTGTTGCGCGCGTTGCGCGACGGGGCGTGGGAGGTCTTCGCTCTCGGCGAGGCCTGGGCCGCGATCGACGCCAACAGCCTGGTCGGCTTCGGCGCCTTCGTCGAGAAGTCGCTTTCGCCCGCCCTGTGGTCGAAGGTTCTGGTTCCGGCGCTGGCGCTGCCGCTCTGGGGCTATCTCGCCGTCGTCGGCGGGGCGCTCGTCTATCTGTGCCGGCGGCGGCCGCGGCGGCGTTTCCGGCGCGGCTGAGCCAAAACAATCCTATGTTTTTTCGGGCGTCTTGAGGGCGGCGAGGAAGGCGTCCTGGGGAATGTCGACCTTGCCTACGCGGCGCATCCGCTTCTTGCCTTCCTTCTGCTTCTCGAGGAGCTTGCGCTTGCGGCTCACGTCGCCGCCGTAGCACTTGGCGGTCACGTCCTTGCGCAGCGCGCGCACCGTCTCGCGGGCGATGATCCGCCCGCCGATCGCGGCCTGGATGGCGACCTGGAAGAGCTGGCGCGGGATCAGCTCCTTGAGCCGCTGGCACAACGCGCGGCCGCGCGACTCGGCCGCCGAGCGATGGACGATCAGCGCCAGCGCGTCCACCGGATCGCCGTTGATCAGGATCGAGAGCTTCACCAGGTCTCCGGGTTCGTAGCCGTCCATCTGATAGTCGAAGCTGGCGTAGCCTCGGCTCACCGACTTGAGCCGGTCGTAGAAGTCGTAGACCACCTCGGCGAGCGGCAAACGGTAGACCAGCATCGCCCGGCTGCCGGCGTAAGTCAGATCGACCTGCACCCCGCGCTTCTCGGTGCAAAGCGCGAGCACGCCGCCGAGATGCTCGTCGGGCACCAGGATAGTGGCGCGAATCCAGGGCTCCTCGATGCGATCGATGCGCACCGGATCAGGCATGTCGACCGGGTTGTGCAACTCGATCCTCGCGCCGTCGGTGAGGTAGACGTGATAGATCACGCTCGGCGCGGTGGTCACGAGGTCGAGGTCGAACTCGCGCATCAGGCGTTCGCGCACGATCTCGAGATGCAGAAGGCCGAGGAACCCGCAGCGGAAGCCGAAACCGAGCGCGGCCGAGGTCTCGGGCTCGTAGTGGAAGCTCGAATCGTTGAGCCGGAGCTTGGCGAGGCTGTCGCGCAAATGCTCGTAGTCGGCCGAATCGGCCGGGAACAGGCCGCAGAACACCACCGGGACCGAGGGTTTGAACCCGGGCAGCGGCCGGGCGCAAGGGCGGCGGTCCTCGGTGATGGTGTCGCCCACCGCGCAGTCGGAGACCGCCTTGATGGAGGCGGTGATGAAGCCGACCTCGCCGGCGGACAGGGCGTCGACCCGCTCGCGCTTGGGCGTGAACACGCCCACGCTGTCCACCTGATAGACCGCGCCGGTCTGCATCATGCGGATCTTCATGCCGCGTTCGAGCCGGCCGTCGACCACGCGGACCAGGACGATGACGCCGAGATAGGCGTCGTACCAACTATCGACGAGAAGCGCCTTCAAGGGCGCTTCCGCATCGCCCGCGGGCGGCGGCAGGCGCGCGACCAGCGCCTCGAGCACGTCCGCCACGCCCGCGCCGGTCTTGGCCGAGATCTCGATCGCGTCCGCAGCGTCGAGGCCGACCACCTCTTCGATCTGGCGGCGGACCCGCTCGGGTTCGGCCGCCGGCAGGTCGATCTTGTTGAGGACCGGGATGATCTCGTGGTCGTTCTCGATCGCGAGATAGGCGTTGGCGAGCGTCTGGGCCTCGACCCCTTGGCTCGCGTCGACCACCAGGAGCGAGCCCTCGCAGGCGGCGAGCGAACGGCTCACCTCGTAAGTGAAATCCACATGGCCCGGGGTGTCGATCAGGTTGAGCACATAGATCTCGCCGTCCTTCGCCCGCCATTCCAAGCGCACGGTCTGGGCCTTGATGGTGATGCCGCGCTCGCGTTCGATCGGCATCGAATCGAGCACCTGCTCCTGCATCTCGCGCGCGCTGAGCCCGCCGCAAATCTCGATCAGGCGGTCGGCAAGGGTCGATTTGCCGTGGTCGATATGGGCGATGATCGCGAAGTTGCGGATATGCGCGATGTCGGTCATGGCCCCGTCCGCCGCGGGCGCGAAAGGCTCACCCGCGCAAGACCCCGCCGGTCGCCTTCTCGACGGCGGCGACGATGCGTTGGGCGACGGCCTCGATCTCCTCGTCGGTGAGCGTGCGCTCTCTCGGCTGAAGCGTCACCGCGATGGCGAGCGAGCGTTTGCCGGCCCCAAGCTCGGGCCCTTCGTACGCGTCGAACACCGCGACATCGGCGATCAGCGCCTTGTCGGCCCCGCGCGCGGCGCGCGCCAGATCGGCGGCGGCGACATCGGCGTCGACCACGAAGGCGAAGTCGCGGACCACCGGGTGGAAGGGCGAGAGCTTGAGCGGCGGCCGCGCCGTTCCCTTGCGGGCGCGCGGTGCGGGGATCTCGTCGAGGAAGACTTCGGCGGCGACCACCGGCCCCTTGACGTCGAAGGCGGCGAGCACGCGCGGGTGCACCGCGCCGAAATGGCCGAGAACCTTGGGACCGAGGCGCAAGACGCCCGATTGGCCGGGGTGATACCAGGCCGGCCCCGGGGCCTCGACCTGCACGCTCGCGGCCGGGCCGCCGCAAGCCGCGATCACGGCGAGCGCGTCGGCCTTGGCGTCGAAGGCGTCGACGTCGCGCGGCTGCGCCGCCCAATGCCGCGGGCCGGTCCGCCCGCGCCGCAGCGCCCCGGCGGCGAGCCTTTGGCCTTCGGGCGTGTCGTCGCGATAGACGTGGGCGACCTCGAACAGCCCGACCTCGGGGACGCCGCGGGCGAGGTTGCGTCCGGCGGCGGCGAGAAGGTTGGGGATCAGGCTCGGCCGCATGTCGGTGAGCTCGGCGCTGATCGGGTTCGCAAGCCTGAGCGCGTCCGCCCCGCCGCCGAACATCTCGGCCTGCGCCCGGGGCAGGAACGACCAGGTCACCGCCTCGGCCAGCCCGCGGGCGGCGAGCCGACGTTTGGCCCAGCGCGCCCGGCGCTGGGTCAGGGTCAGGATGGGCCGCGCCACGCCGTGGATGCGCGGCATCGAGACCGGGGGAATCCGGTCGTAGCCGTGAACGCGCAAGACCTCCTCGACCACGTCGGGCTCGACCTCGATGTCGTGACGCCAGCTCGGCGCGGTCACGGTCCAGCGCTCGGTCTCCGCGTCCGCGATCTCGAAACCGAGGCGCTCGAGCGTCGTCCGGGCCTCGGCGGGATCGACCGCGACCCCGCACAGGCTTTCGAGGCGGCCGGGCCGGAAGGAGAGCCGGCGCCGCGCCTCGGGCGGCGCGCCGGCGATGACGAGCTCGCTCGGCTCGCCGCCGCACAGATCGAGGATCAACCGGGTCGCGATCTCGGCCGCGGGAATCGCGAAGGCCGGATCGACCCCGCGCTCGAAACGGTAGCGGGCGTCGGTCTCGATCCCGAGCGCGCGCCCGGTGGCGGCGATGCGGCGCGGGTCGAACAGCGCGATTTCGAGAAACACGTCGGTCGTGTTCTCGTCGCAGCCGGTGCTCTCGCCGCCGATCACGCCGGCGAGGCTGATCAGCCCGCTGTCGTCGCAGATCGCGGTCATGGTCTCGTCGATCGCGTACTCGCGCCCATCCAGCGCCACGAAACGGTCGCCCTTGCGCCCCATGCGCAAGCGCAGATCGCCGCGGATCTTGGCGGCGTCGAAGACATGGGCCGGGCGGCCGAGGTCGAAGGTCAGCCAGTTGGTGAGATCGACCAACGCCGAGATCGGCCTGAGCCCGATGGCCGAAAGCCTCCGGCGCAGCCACTCCGGGCTTTCGCCGTTTCGCACGCCCCGGATCAGGCGGCCGACGAACAACGGGCAGGCGTCGGCGTGGTCGGCGTCGAAGTCGAGACGGACCCGGATCGGGCTTTCGAACGCGCCCGGCACCGGCGTGGCGTCGAGCGGCTTGAGCGTTCCCATCCCGGCCGCGGCGAGATCGCGCGCGATCCCGCGCACGCCCAGGCAATCGGCCCGGTCGGGGGTGACGGCGACGTCGATCACCGGATCGTCGAGGCCGAGCACCGAGACCACCGGCGCGCCTACGGGAGCGTCCTCGGGCAGCTCGATGATGCCGTCGTGGTCGTCGCCGAGCCCCATCTCGCGCTCGGAGCACAGCATGCCGTTGCTCTCGACGCCGCGGATCTTCGCCGCCTTGAGGCGGAGCCCGGTGCCCGGGATCGTAAGCCCGGCGCGGGCGAACACGCCTTTCATCCCGGCCCGCGCGTTGGGCGCGCCGCAAATCACCTGGACGACGTCGTTGCCGGTGTCGACCCGGCAGACGCGCAGACGGTCGGCGTCGGGGTGGGGCTCGGCCGAGACCACATGGCCGACGACGAAGGGTCCGAGCGCCGCGCCGCGGTCGATCACGTCCTCGACCTCGAGGCCGAGCGCGGTCAGCCTCTCGGTCACCGCGTCGAGGGCCGCGTCGGTCTCGAGATGGTCCTTGAGCCAGCCGAAGGTGAACTTCATCGCCCGCCCTTCATCGCGTGAGCCCCGTGGGCAGCGTAGGCACGTCGAGCGCGCCGAAACCGTAATGGCGCAGCCAGCGCAGATCGGCGTCGAAGAAGCTGCGCAAATCGCCGATCCCGTACTTCAGCATGGCGATGCGGTCGATCCCCATGCCGAAGGCGAAGCCCTGGTACGCGTCGGGGTCGATCCCGCAGTTGGCGAGCACCTTGGGGTGCACCATCCCGCAGCCCAGAATCTCGAGCCAGTCGTCGCCGGCGCCGATGGCGAGCTCGCCGTCCTTGCGGGTGCAGCCGATGTCCATCTCGGCCGACGGCGAGGTGAACGGGAAGTAGCTCGGCCGGAAGCGCACCGGCACGTCGTCGATCTCGAAGAAGGCGCGCACGAAGTCGATCAAGCAGCCCTTGAGATGGCCCATATGGGTCGAACGGTCGACGACCAGCCCTTCGACCTGGTGGAACATGGGCGTGTGCGTCATGTCCGAATCGCAGCGATACGTCCGCCCGGGCGCGATCAGGCGGAGCGGCGGCTTGGTCGCCTGCATGGAGCGCACCTGCACGGGCGAGGTGTGGGTGCGCAGAAGCTTGCGTTCGCCGCGCGCGTCGGGGACGAAGTAGAAGGTGTCGTGCTCTTGGCGCGCCGGGTGCTCGGGCGGAATGTTGAGCGCGGTGAAGTTGTGGAAGTCGTCCTCGATGTCGGGGCCTTCGGCGATCGTGAAGCCCATGTCGCCGAAGATCGCCACGATCTCGTCGAGAACCTGGCTTACCGGGTGGATGCGCCCTTCCGGCTCGGGCCGGGCCGGCAGGGTGACGTCGAGGCGCTCGGCGGCGAGGCGCGCTTCGAGCGCGGCCTCGGCGAGCGCGGCCCGGCGCGTCTCGATCGCAGCCGTGATCTCGCCTTTGAGCGCGTTCAGCGCCCGGCCCGCGGCCTGGCGCTCCTCGGGGGCCAGCGCGCGCAGGCCCTTCATCGCCGCGGTGAGCGCCCCCTTGCGCCCCAGCGCCTTGACGCGCGCGGCCTCGAGCGCGTCGAGGTCGGTCGCGGCCTCGATCGCGCTCAGAAGGGATTCGCGCAGGCGCTCGATGTCCGACATGGGCGGCGGTTGTCTCGCGGTCTCGCGCCCGGGACGACGCGTTCGCCGGCCCGCGGGCGCAAAGCCGATTCGGCGGGCGCGCTCAGGCCGCCTCGGCGAGCGCGGCGCGCGCCTTCTCGACCAGGGTCTTGAAGGCGTCGGGCTCGCGCACCGCAAGATCGGCGAGAACCTTGCGGTCGATCCGCACCTCGGCCCGGTCGAGCCCATGCATGAACTGGGCGTAGGTCAGGCCCTCGGCGCGGGCGGCGGCGTTGATGCGCTGAATCCACAGGCTGCGGAAGCTGCGCTTGCGGTTGCGGCGGTCGCGATAGGCGTACTGCAACGCCTTTTCGACGCGCTGAAGGGCGAGGCGGTAGCAGTTCTTGCTGCGGCCGCGGTAGCCCTTGGCCTTCGCGATGACCTTCTTGTGGCGGGCGCGCGCGGTGACGCCCCTTTTGACACGAGCCATGGTTCAACCCCCTAGCGATAGGGCATGTACTTCTTGACGATCTTGGCGTCGCAGTCGGCCATGATGTCGGTGCCGCGCGCCTTGCGGATCATCTTCTGGGGCCGCTTGCGCATGCCGTGGCGCTTGCACGCCGGGTTCTTGCGAACCTTGCCCGTGGCGGTGAAGGAGAAGCGCTTCTTGGCGCTGCTCTTGGTCTTGAGCTTCGGCATTTCGCTGTCCTTGATTGGGCCGGACCCGGAGACCGGGCGGCGGTCGTTGCGCGATCTGGGCGACGAGGCATGCCGTGGGCCGGGCCGCCCTTTTGGGAGACCGGGTTATAGCGACCCATAGGGGGAAATGCAAGGCCCGCCCCGCCTTCGGCCCCGGGCGCCCGAATGGACGCGCCGGCCCTTGCTCGGGTAAAAAAAACCCCGCGCCGACTTAGATGCCGCGCGGGGCGAGTTGTCCGGGTAAGGCGAGGTAAGTGCCCGTACCCTAAGGGGAGGGACGCCCGCCTGCCTTGATCCAGGTTAAGAATCGCGCCCTTTTTTCAAAAAAAATGCCCCGGCGCTTGACCGCAGCGCGGCCGGGCCTGTCCTATAGCGGACACCGGGCTCCGGGGCCGGCGGGCATGCCCGGGAGCGGGCATAACGGCGGGGTCGTACGATGGAAAGGGCCGACCAAGCCACAGCGGCCGCCGGCGGCGGCTCGCGGCGGCGATGGGCAAGGCGGCGCGCGGCGTGGCGTCGCGTCAGCGCGGTTGCGCTGCTGTCGGCGGTGACGCTCGGCTTTTTTGCGAGCGACGACCGCTTCGTCGCCTCCGCGCCCCGGATCGCGCCCGATCTCGCGTTCACCGCGGGCCTTGCGGGATGGCCGCGCACCCCGGGCGCGGTCTTCTTCGAGCCCCGGACCGGCGTTGTGGCCATCACTCCAACCGCGCTCGGACGGGCGGGGGTGCTCATGCGCGAGATCGCTGCGCCCCAGCGGTTCCGGTATGTCCGCGTGGCGCTCGAGGCGCGCGTCGACGGCGTCGCGCCGGGGGCGGAAAGCTGGCAACGGGCGGGCGTGTCGCTCCGCGCCGTGCTGCCGGGGCCGCGGTTCGACCCTTACTGGCCGTCCGCCGTTCTCGCCCTCGACGGGACCACGCCGTGGCGCCGGTACGAGGCCGTGATCCCGGTCCACGCCAAGGCGGCGCGGCTCAGGCTGCTTCTTTACAACGCCGGGCTTTCGGGACGCCTTCTGTTGCGCGGCCTCGCGGTCGAGGCGGTGGCGGAGCGGCCGCTCGCGAAGGCGGCGCGCTGGGCTCTCGTGGGGCTCTGGATCGCGATTGGGTTGTGGGCGGCCGCGCCTGCGCTTGCGCGCGCGTCCCGGCGGCCCGCCGGCCGCGCCATGATCGCCACCGGCGCGGCGATCCTCATCCTCGTGCTGACGCCCCAGCCCGAGCTCGCCAACGCGATCAAGGGGTTGAGCGGCGGCGCCGACCGGGCCATCGCCTGGGCGGCCGGGGAAATCCCGGCCGCGCCCACCGCCGCCTCCGAGACCGCACGCCCGAACGCAGCGCGGACCCAGGCCCCGCGCGGCTCAACCGCAGCTCCATCGGCGGCCGGCTCCTCGCCCGCGTCCGCGAGCGCCGGCAGGCCGGAGGGCGCCGCGCGCGGGTCAGGGCCGGTGACGGGCGGGGTGCGCGCGCTCGCCAACCTCCGCCTCGGCGGCCTCGGCCCGCAGGACATCGGCCATTTCCTGGCCTTCGCCGTCTTCGCGTTTCTCGCCTTCGCGGCCTTTCCCGAGATCGGCCGCGGGCCTCTTCTCGTCTATCTGCTGGTCGCTGCGGGGGCGAGCGAGGTGATCCAGAGCTTCCTCGTCACCCGGACCACCCAGGTCGCCGACGCCGCGTTGAACGCGGGCGGTCTTTTGCTCGGCGCGCTCGCCTTCGCGCTTTGGCGGCGGGCGCGGGCGACGGACCAACCGAGCTGAGAACGGCGAAAAGCGCCCGGGCCGCCTACTTCGGCGACATCACCATCGTCATCTGGCGACCTTCGAGCCTGGGCGTCTGCTCGATCTTGACCTTGTCGCCGAGGTCTTCCTGCACCCGTTGAAGGACGCGGAGCCCGATCTCCTGGTGGACCATCTCGCGGCCGCGGAAGCGCAGCGTCACCTTGACCTTGTCGCCGTCGGCGAGAAACCGCTCGATGCTCCGCATCTTGACCGCGTAGTCGTGCTGGTCGATGCCGGGCCGCATCTTGATTTCCTTGATGTCGAAGGTCTTCTGACGCTTGCGCGCCTCGCTCGCCTTCTTCTGCGCTTCGTACTTGAACTTGCCGTAATCGAGGAGCTTGCAGACGGGCGGATCGGCGTTGGGCGAGACCTCGACGAGGTCGTACCCCGACTCTTCCGCCACGCGCAGCGCGTCGGCGATGGGCACGATGCCAAGCTGACCGCCGTCGTGATCGATCAGGCGGACCCGCGGTGCATCGATTTCCTTATTGACCCGTGGCCCCTCGCGGACCGGCGGTACCGGCGTGTAGTGTCGCGCTATGCCTGCTGCTCCTTCAACCTTGGCGCGGCCGGAACCGGCCGAGTACCTGTCGTGTCCGCATTGCTCTCCACACGCCGTTCCAGGGGCGATTTCGCATCGTCGACAAGGATAGCCACGGCCTCATCGAGCGCAAGCGTTTCTTGCGCCTTCGAGCCCAATCGGCGAATCGAAACCGTACCCTCGGCGGCCTCGCGCTGGCCGATGGCGATGATCACCGGCGTCTTGCGCAGGCTGTGATGGCGGACCTTGTAGCTGATCTTGTCGTTGCTCGTATCGAGCTCGACCCGGAGCCCGGCCGCATCGAGACGGCGGGCGACCTCGGCGGCGTAGGCGTCGCCGTCGCGGGTGATGGTCGCGACCACCACCTGGATCGGCGCGAGCCAGAGCGGGAAGCGCCCCGCGTACTGCTCGATCAGAATCCCGATGAAGCGCTCGATCGAACCCAGGATCGCCCGGTGCAGCATGACCGGACGATGGCGCTGGCCGTCCTCGCCGATATAGGAGGCGTCGAGCCGCTCGGGCAGGACGAAATCGACCTGAAGCGTGCCGCACTGCCACTCGCGGCCGATCGCGTCGCGCAGCACGAACTCGAGCTTCGGCCCATAGAACGCGCCCTCGCCCGGGTTGAGCGTGTAGCTGAGCCCGGCGGCCTCGACCGCGTTCTTGAGCGCCGCCTCGGCCCGGTCCCAGACCGCGTCGTCGCCGGCGCGGACCGCGGGCCGGTCGGCGAACTTGATGGTCACGTCCTCGAAGCCGAAGTCGCGGTAGACGTCGAGCGCGAGGTCGCAAAAGGCGAGGCTCTCGGAGGTGATCTGGTCCTCGGTGCAGAAGATGTGCGCGTCGTCCTGGGTGAAGCCGCGCACCCGCATCAGCCCGTGCAACGCGCCCGAAGGCTCGTAGCGGTGGCAGGTGCCGAACTCGGCCATGCGCAAGGGCAGGTCGCGATAGCTCTTGAGCCCCTGGCGGAAGATCTGGACGTGGCAGGGGCAGTTCATCGGCTTGAGCGCGAGCGTCCGGTCGTCGGACTCGGCGGTGAACATGTGCTCGCGGAACTTCTCCCAGTGCCCCGAGGCCTCCCATAACGAACGGTCGACGAGCTCGGGCGTGTTGACCTCGACGTAGCCCGCCGCGCGCAGGCGCTTGCGCATGTAGTCGGTGAGCAGGCGGTAGAGCGTCCAGCCGTTGGGGTGCCAGAACACCATGCCGATCGCCTCGTCTTGGAGATGGAACAGCTCCATCTCGCGGCCGATGCGGCGGTGGTCGCGCCTCTCGGCCTCTTCGAGGCGGTGGAGATAGGCGGCGAGCTGCTTGTCGTCGGCCCAGGCGGTGCCGTAGATGCGCTGAAGCATCTCGTTGCGGCTGTCGCCGCGCCAGTAGGCGCCGGCGAGCTTCATCAGCTTGAACGCGGTGCCGAGCTTGCCGGTCGACGGCAGATGCGGCCCCCGGCAGAGGTCGATGAAGCCGCCCTGGCGATAGAGCGTGATCGGCTCGCCCTCGGGGATGCCGGCGATGATCTCAGCCTTGTAGGTCTCGCCCTGCTTCTTGAAGAAGGCGATCGCCTCGTCACGGTCCCAGACCTCGCGCTCGATGGGCTCGTCGCGGGCGACGATCTCACGCATCCGCTCCTCGATGCGCGCCATGTCCTCGGGCGTGAACGGGGTCGGTCGCGCGAAGTCGTAGTAGAAGCCGTCGGCGATCGCCGGCCCGATGGTGACCTGGGTCTCGGGGTAGAGCTCCTTGACCGCCTCGGCCATGACATGGGCGGCGTCGTGACGCAAGAGCTCGAGCGCGTCCTCGTCCTTGCGGGTGACGATCTCGACCCGCGCGTCGCGGTCGATTTCGGTCGAAAGGTCGCGGAGCTCGCCGTCGATACGGACCGCGAGCGCCGCCTTGGCGAGCCCGGGGCCGATCGCAGCGGCGATCTCGGCGCCCGTCACCGGACGGTCGAACCGGCGCACGCTGCCGTCGGGAAGAGTAATCGCCACCATCGGCGCGCTTTTCACCCCAATATCGTTAAAGAGTCGTGAAAGGCGCGCGCAATGTAGGCCGTTTCCGCCCGCTGTCAAGGCGAGGACGCGGCGCAGCGCCCCGCCCACGGGTCGCCTTGACAGCTTCGGCCCGGTCGGGCTTGTTAGCGCCTCTGCCGGCCCGCGCGACGCGATCGCCCGGCCGCGCGTCCGATCTTTCCGAAGGTTCCCGCGATTGGCCAGACGCCACAATCTCATTCTCTTGGGCGCGACCGTTGTCGTCGGGCTCGCGCTCGCCGAGGCGGGGCTGCGGCTCGCCGGGGTCTCGTATCCCGAGTTCCACCGCCTCGACGAGACCGTGGGCTGGTCGCCGCGCCCCGGCATGAAAGGGCTGTGGACGGTCGAGGGCCGGGCCGAGCTTTCGATCAACGCCGAGGGCTTCCGCGACGATCCCCACCCGCTCGCCAAGCCCGAAGGCGTCTTTCGGATCGCGGTGCTCGGCGATTCCTTCACCGAGGCCCGCGCCGTGCCCAAGGAAAAGACCTTCTGGTCGGTGATGAGCGAAAGGCTCGCCGCCTGCCCCGCCTTCGCGGGGCGCAAGATCGAGGTGATGAACTTCGGCGTCTCGGGCTACGGCACGGCGCAGGAGCTGATCACGCTCCGCCGCCACGCGCTCAAGTACCGGCCCGACCTCGTGCTGCTCGCGGTGTTCACGGGCAACGACATCTGGAACAACAGCCGCGCGCTCGACGGCCACCCCGACCGGCCTTATCTCGTGTTCCGCGATGACCGGCCGGTCCTCGACATGAGCTTTCGCGACAGCGCGCGCTTCCGCTCCAAGCTCGCCTGGCAGGGCCTCAAGCACGGGCTGATCAACCGCCTGCGCATCCTTCAGCTCGCCAAGGAAGCCTACATCCGGGCCAAGCGGCTGCTCTCGACCAAGAGCGCGCGCGCCGCCGCCGCGCTCGACCGGCCGGGGCCGATGGACGCGATCTACAAGCCGCCCGAGACCGAGCCCTGGCGCGAGGCCTGGCGCGCCACCGAGGCGGCGCTCACCCTGATGGCGCGGGAGGTCCGCGCCCAAGGCGCGGCGTTCTGGATCGCGACCCTCGCCAACCCGATCCAGGACCACCCCGACGCCGCCTTGCGGGCGCGGTTTCGCAAGCGCCTCGGGGTCGAGAGCCTCGATTACGCGGACAAGCGCCTCGCCGCGCTTGCCCGCCGCCTCGGGGCGGGCGCGATCACGCTTGCGCCCATGATGCGCGCCTACGCCGAGCGTACGGGCGTCTTTCTCCACGGTTATTCGAACACCGCGCCCGGGATCGGGCACTGGAACGCCGCCGGCCACGCGCTCGCCGGACGGCTGATCGCCGATGCGCTGTGCAAAGCGCAAGCGGCGGGACGCAAGGGCGATGGCTGAGCCCACGGCGCGCGAGGAGACGCGGGAAGCGCGGATCGCGGGCGCGGCGGTCGGCCTCGTCGCCGTCTTCTTTCCCGTTCTCGGCGCGTTCGCGCCCAAGGGACTCGCGCCCCTGTTTCTCGTCGGCGGCGCGGCGGCCCTGTTCGATCCCCGGGTTCGCGCCCGGCTGCGGGCGGGGATCGCCCGGCCGACGCGCGGGTGCGCGGCGGCGGTCGGGCTCGGGCTTCTCTGGCTCTTCGCCGCGTCGCTCTGGGCGCCCGCGCCGACCGAGGCCCTGCGGCTGTGGCTGAGCCTCGCGGTCATGGCCGCGCTCGGGACTGCCCTGCTCGCGGGCGCGCTTGTCCTCGCTCCTCGCGAGCGGGCGCGCGCAAGCCGGATCGTCGCCTGGGGCGGCGTCGCCTTCGCCGCCTTCTTCGCGGTCGAGCTCGCGACCGGGGGCGCGATCACCTTGTCCGCGGTCGCGGCCTGGAACCGCTTCACCCCCTGGGTCGCCGCCGCGCCCCAGCCGTGGAACCTTCTCGGCCAGGCGTCGAGCGTCTTCGTCCTCCTCGTCTGGCCCGCGGCCTTGGTTCTCGCCCGACGCAGCCGGTGGGCCACGGCGGCCTTCCTCGCCGCGAGCGCCGCGGCGCTCGCCGGGCAGACCATGCTCGCCTCTGCGGTCGCCTTCGCCGCGGGTCTCGCCGCGGCCGGCGTCGTGGGACGCTGGGGCCGTCGCGGGGCGGCGCTCGTCCTCGTCGGGCTCGGGCTCGTCAACCTCGCGCTGTTCGTCGCCGCGCCCGCGCTCGTCGCCCGCATCACCGCAGGCGAACTTGCGCCGGACCTCGGCCCGAGCTGGATCGAGCGGCTCTATATCCTCGACTTCACGCTCGCGCGCATCGCCGAGCATCCGGCGATCGGCTGGGGGCTGGACACCGCGCGCGCTCTCGGCCGCGCGGCGACCGACCCTCTGTACGGACAGGCCGCGATTCCCCTTCACCCCCACAATCTCTGGGCCCAGCTCTGGCTCGAGACCGGCGCGGTCGGGCTCGCGCTCGGGGCCTGGCTCGCCTGGCGGGCGCTCGCCGCCGCGGCCTCCCTCTCCGCTTCGCCCGCGCGCGCCGCCGCGGCCGGGCTCGCCGTCGCCTATCTCGCGATCGGCAACGTGAGCTTCGGGGTCTGGCAGAACTGGTGGATCGGCGCCGGCGTCGCGGCCGCGGCGCTGATGGTCGCGGTCACGGGCGCGGAAACGGAAGCGCCGCGATCACCGTCTCGACGTCGAGATCGGCGAGATCGGGACGCCTGAGCACGGTGACGCGCGGCCCCCGCGGCGCGGTCAGCGCCGGATCGGACGCCCGCGAGTACAGAACCACCGTCGGCGCGCCGGCGAGCGCGATCAGGTGCACGGGCCCGGTGTCGTTGCCGACCGCGAACGCCGCCCGCCGGGCGAGCGCCGCGATCTCGGCCAGGCTGGTGCGGCCGCAAAGATCGCGCGCCTCCGGGCAAGCCCCGGCGATCTCGGCGAGCGCGTCGCGCTCGGCCTCGGCCCCGATCAGGACCGGCGCGACCCCGCGCCCCGCGAGCCAGCGGGCGAGCGCGGCGTAGCGCTCGGCCGGCCAGCGCTTCTCGGGCCGGTGCGCCGAGCCCCCAGGCGCCAAGAGCGCGAAGCCCCCGTCGAGGCGGAAGCGCGAGACGTCCGCGTCGAGCCAGGAGACGTCGGGCGGCGGCGTCGTCTCGATCCCCGCCATGGCGAGCTGCTCGGCCTCGCGTTCGACCGTGTGCATCGAATCGCGGTCCGGGTTGGCGTGGGGGTGCGAGCAGCCGGGCGCGATGCCCGACCATTCGGGCCGCCGTCGCCCCAGGGCGTGGAAGTAAAGCCGCGTGCGGTCCGAGTGCTGGAGATCGTAGATCCGCGCAAACCCCGCGCGCCGCAGCCGCCTGACCTGCGCGAGCCAGAGCCCGAGCTGCCAGGGGCGCGGCTTGGGATCGACCCAGACTTCGTCGAACCAGCCGGTCGCGCGGGCGAGATCGGCGAACGGCGCGGTGGTGAGCAGCGCGAGCCAGGCGTCGGCGTGATGGCGGCGGATGGCCTGGAACGCGCCGGTCGCGAGCAGGAAGTCGCCGAGCGCGCCGTGCTTGATGACCAGAACCCGGTCCACGGGGCGTGGGACCGCTACTGGGCGGCGCGCACGGCGCGGACCGTTTCCGGTCCGGCGATGAGCTCGCGGTAGACGTCGAGCGTGCGCGCGCACATCGCCTCGCGGGAGTAGCGCTCGCGCGCCCGGGCGATGGCGCGCCCAGCGAGCGCCTCGCGCGCCTCGGTCGACAGAGAGAGCGCGCGCCCGAGCGCGGCGGCGAGCGCGTCCGGATCGCCCGGCGGCACCAGCCATCCGGTCTCGCCGTCGGCGAGGGTCTCGCGGGCGCCGCCGTGGTCGGTCGCGATCGTCGGCCGGCCCATCGCCTGGGCCTCGACCGCGACCCGGCCGAAGGCTTCGGGGTCGAGCGAGGCCGAGACCACCGCATCGGCTAGCATGTAAGCCGCCGGCATGTCGCGGCAGTCGCCGACGATCTGCACCACCCCGGCGACGCCGCGACGCCGCGCCCGCTCCTCGAGCTCGCGCCGATAGCCCGTCCGCCCCTGGTCCGAGCCCACGAACAAGCAGCGGATATCGTCGCGGCCGAGCCTGGCCAGCGCGTCGATCATCACCCCATGCCCTTTCCAGCGGGTGAGCCGACCGGGCAGCATCGCCACCGGAACCCCGTCGTCGAGCCGCCAGCGTCGGGCGAGCGCGACCAGGCGCTCGGCGCCGACGCGCGCGGGGTCGAACAGCGAGAAGTCGATCCCGCGGGGGATGATGCGCAGCTTCGCCTCGTCGATGCGGTAGGTCTCGCGGATGTGGCCGGCGATGAACTCCGAGATCGCGATCACCCGGTCGCCGCGGGTCATCACCGCGTTATAGAGCCGCTTGAGCGGGTTGCCGGCCGAATAAGCGCCGTGAAAGGTGGTCACGAAAGGCCGGCCCGTCCGCCGGGCGGCGGCGAGCGCGCTCCAGGCGGGCGCCCGCGAGCGCGCGTGCACCAGATCGACGCCCTCGGCCTCGATGAGCCGAATGATGCGGGCGATGTTGGCGCGAATCGCGAGCGGCCCCTTGGCGTCGAGCGGAAGCGCGATGTGTTCGGCGCCCGCGCGCTCGATCTCGCGGACCATGGCCCCGCCCGCCGAGGCCACCAGCGCGCGCCAGCCCGCCTCGGCCAGCGCGCGCGCGATGTCGACCGCGCCGCGCTCGACTCCGCCGGTCTCGAGCGCCGGCAGAACCTGAAGCACGGTGGGTCTCGGCCGTTCCGTCGCGCGCGCGCGGTTGATAGGATCGATCCCGTCCGTCATAGAACGTTCGAGGATATCCCATGACCGATCCCGGTTCCAACGCCGCCGAACCCGCGCGCCTCGTCCGCGAAGGCGCGCCCGCGCTCGCCTATCGCCGAAGCCCGGGCGAGCCCCCTTGGACGGTGTTCCTGGGCGGCTTCATGTCGGACATGACCGGGACCAAGGCGACCGCGCTCGAGGCCTTCTGCCGGGCCGAGGGGCGCGCGTTTCTGCGCTTCGACTACCGCGGCCACGGGGCCTCCGAAGGCGCGTTCACCGACGGCACCATCGGGGCCTGGGTCGAGGACGCGCTCGCCGTTCTCGACGGCCTCACCGAAGGCCCGGTCGCGCTGGTGGGCTCGAGCATGGGGGGCTGGATCATGCTGCACGTCGCGCTCGCCCGGCCCGAGCGCGTCGCGGCCCTCGTCGGGCTCGCCGCCGCGCCCGACTTCACCGAGCGCCTGGTGAACGAGGAGTTCGACGCCGCGACCCGCGCCGCCCTCATGCGCGACGGGTTGGTCGAGGTGCCGTCGGACTACGACGAGACGCCCTACCCCATCACCCGCGCGCTGATCGAGGACGGGCGGCGGCGGCTTCTGCTCGGCGCGCCGATCCCGGTCCATTGCCCGGTGCGGCTGATCCAGGGGATGCGCGACCGCGACGTGCCCTGGCGGACCGCGCTCGCGCTCGCCGACCGCCTGGAATCGGACGACGTCGAGGTGACGCTGGTCAAAGCGGGCGACCATCGCCTGTCCACAGAGCCCGACCTCGCCCGACTCCGCCGCACCCTCAAGGCGCTTTGGGCCGAGGTGGAAGGCTAACGGTTCCCCTCCCCCTCCAAGATCGCCCTGAGGCCCGCTTCGTAGTCGGGGTAGCGGAGCGCGACG
>CAYYWV010000060.1:0-16186 GCA_964475385.1 uncultured Alphaproteobacteria bacterium
CTAATAATCCAGAGTTCGGACTGGCCGTTCCCTGGGTCCGGGCTATCTTGTTCGCCATGAACCCTCCGCGTCTTCCGCCGCCGCTCGTCGCCGTCGCAATCGTCTTCGCGGCCATAGCGTTCGCCGGCGGGGCTGCGCCTGCCGCGGCCGGCTTCGCCGAGGCGGTCGAGGCTTATGACCAAGGCGATTACGCAACCGCCTTCGCGCAGTCGCTTCCCCTCGCCCGCGCCGGCGAGGTCGAGGCCCAGGCGATGCTGGGCTACCTCTACGCCCGCGGCGAAGGCGTTCGCCGCGACCCTGTCGCCGCCTACTTCTGGTATGCGCTCGCGGCGCGCCAGGGCGACCGCTTCGCGGCCGAGGCGGCCGCCGCGCTCGCTCGGGCTATGACGCCCGCACAACGCGCCGAAGCCGAGGCCCGGCTCCGCGCTTGGCCTTCAAGCGCAGACTGAGCCGCCAGCGCGTTTCTTACGAGCCCGCGCCGTAGACCGCGACTCGCCCGATCATGTAATCGCCGCCCCGGTTGACCACCGTAAAGCCCGCAAAGCGGTCGGCGTAACGGCGGTCGACCGCTCGCAACACCTCGGTCTGGTCGATCAGCACCACCATCTCGCCGTCACGCCCCCGCCGCCATTCGATCCGATGGCGCCGCCCATCGTCGAGGCGGGTCGAAAGCGCGCGCCGCTCGATCACCGCCGAGCGGCCGGGCGCGACCCGTAGGAGCTCGACCACCGACTGCGCCCCTGGAACGAGCGCAAGCCGGTAGCCCGCCGCGCGCCCGGTTCCGCGATAAGGCCCCAAACGAAGCCCGCCGTCTGCGCGCGGCTCGAGGACGGTAAGGTCGAACACCACGGCGAAGGCGTTCGAGATCGGGGTCTCGACAAAGGCGACCCCTTCGCCCGCGGGCGCGCTTTCGCGTTCGCCCGAGCGGCCCTGCGCGCCGGCGATCTGACCGAGGATCGCGCCCAGGATCTCGGCCGCGGGGTCCGCCTGAGCTTTGCTCTGCGATCGCCGGGCCGGCGGAATATAGCGCGTCCTCAAACCGCGGCCGGCGTAGGCGCGGAACTGGCCGCCGGCCGTTCGCCAGGTCGGATCGCGGGTGAAATCGCCGTCGCCGAAGTCGTCGTCGAACACGGTAGTTCGCCATGGCCAGTCGTACTGGCGAACGAGGGCGCGCAGCGAGTCGATGATCGCCGGATCGGCGGCGCGCGTCCGCTCGGCCCGGTCGATGATTCCGCGCAGCGCATCCACCAACGCCTGGGCGCGCGAATCGGCGGGGCGCCCGAAGGCCGATGACGAGGGATGCGGGGCTGGAGTCGAAGTCTCGGTTGCGGCCAGAATCGCCCGGTCGATCGCGGTCTTGAGAGCCTGCGTGACCTTGCCATCGACCGGAAGCCCGGCCTGGGCCTGAAAACGACGGATCGCGCGCCGCGTCTTCTCGCCGGCGACCCCATCGGGGGGGCCCGGGTCGTAGCCCAACCGGGCGAGTCCGCGCTGAACGTCGGCGACCAACTCGGGGCCCGGCGGCGGCGCCCAGCCGGGCTTGGAGGCGGACGTCGTAGGCGGTTCAGATGCGGACCGGGTCGAGGCGGCATAGCGGCTGGCCCGAGTCCGGGCATCGGCGACCTGGGCGGGAGAGAGGTCGCGGGCGACGAGCTCGCGCGCCTGCGCGGCCTCGCCGTTTCCCGCCTCGGCGGCCCGCGTGAACCAAGCGTAAGCCTCGACCGGGTCGCGGGCCACGCCGATCCCGTAGCGATAGAGCATGCCGAGGGCGAAAGCCGCGCCGGCATGGCCCTGAAGAGCGGCGCGGCGGTACCAGGGGGCGGCCCGGCCCGCATCGCGCGCGACCCCCTCGCCGTTCTGATACATCTGGCCGAGCACGAACTGGGCGTCGGCGAGCCCGGCGTCGGCGAGCGGGCGGCAGAGCGCGCGCGCCGAGGCGAAGTCGCGATTGGCATAGGCGCGTTCGCAGCGATAAGCCTGGGCGGGGTCGATCTGGGCGAACGCTGCGCCGGCGGCGACCGGTCCTGTTAACGCGAGGATCGTTACGACGACAAAAGCGCCGATTGCGGCCGGGCGATCCCGCCAGCGGCGAGTCGGGAGGTCCCGCTCCATCTCCCCGTTCTCCTTCGTTGTGTTCGACCGCAAGTCTAACAGGCATTGCGGGGACGCCATAGTCCGCCTCGTCGCCGCCTACGCCCGCTGTGGCTTCAAGCGGAATTGACTGCATGTTTCGGATCGATCGGATGACTGAACAGGAACAGGAATGAGAGCGAAGCAGGCGCGTCGCGCGGAACGCGCGCGCCGCTCTCCACCGAAGGCCGATCTCGCCGCCGCCGAAGAGATGCTCAGACGCGCGACCGACGAAATCCGCGCCCTTGCGGCGAGCGTACGGTCAGCGAACATGACGATCGATGATTTCGTCCATCGCTTAGAATATCCGATTTGATCAAGGGAAATTAGGGCTTCGTTTCCTGCCATCTCCGAGGAGCGCGTTGGCGAGGAGGAGGAGCTTTCTCCTGACGGTGGTGATGGCGACCTTTGAGGATATGGGTCCGCCGTCGAAAGGGAAGCTGGAAGCGGAAGGCCATATGTGAGATGTGATAGCCAAATGGGCTTTGACCGCGCCGAAGACCGGATCGGGATTGCCGCACGAGCCGACGGGAACCACAGGCCTCGACGAAAAAGGACGCGAACGGTGCCACGGATTTCAAGGATTGCGAGACGAGGGCTCCTGCTTGGCGCGGGCGCGAGCGAATCCGCTTTGGAACGCGGCGTTCCACCAGAACGCCCTTGACCGATCGCTCGGGCCACTTGTTCCGAACCGGCGCTTCGCATGCCCGTTATCGTGCACCTCATCACCGATCTCGAACTCGGCGGCGCAGAGACCGCTCTGGTCAAGCTGCTCGCCGCGCATCGCCACGCCCCGTATACGCCCGTGGTGGTGTCGATGACCGGACGGGGGGCGCTTGGCGACGCAATCGAGGCCGAAGGCGTGAGCCTCCACAGCCTCGACATGCGCCGCAGCCGCATCGACCTTAGCGGCTTGTTTCGCCTGATCGGTCTGTTGCGCCGTTATCGCCCCGAGATCCTGCAAAGCTGGATGTACCACGCCGACCTTCTCGGGCTGATCGCCGGCCGGCTCATGCGCGTTCCGCGAATCCTATGGAATGTGCGGTGCTCGAACATGGATATGAGCGCTTATCCGCGCATGTCTCGTCGGGTGGTGCGTCTTCTGGCGCGGCTCTCGCGCCAGCCCGAGGCCATAGTCGTCAACTCGCGCGCCGGCCAAGCCTGGCACCAGCGCCTCGGCTATCGCCCCCGCCGCTGGGTGTATATCCCGAACGGCTTCGATACCGCGCGGTTCCGTCCCGACCCAGAGGCCCGCGCCGCGGTCCGGAGCGAGCTCGGGATCCCGCCCGAAGCGCCGCTTATCGGCATGCTCGCCCGAATCGATCCGAGCAAGGATCACGGCGGCTTTCTCGCCGCCGCCGCTCGGCTCAGCGCGCAACGGCCCGAGGCCCATTTCCTGCTCGCGGGCACCGGAGTCAGCGCGGACAACCCGATCCTCGCCGGTGCGGCGGCCCTGGGCGCGCGCATGCACCTTCTCGGCGAGCGGCGCGATGCGCCCCGTCTGATCGCGGCGTTAGACATCGCAACGCTCAGCTCGGCCTTCGGCGAGGGGTTCCCGAACTTCGTCGGCGAGGCGATGGCCTGCGCGGTTCCTTGCGTGGTCACCGATGTCGGGGATTCGCGCCGGATCGTCGGCGACTGCGGGCTCGTCGTCCCGCCGTCGGACGTCGAGGCGCTCGTTCAAGCCTGGGCGCGGTTGATCGCCGTCGGTCCAGAGGCGCGCGCCGAGCTCGGCGCCGCCGCGCGCGCGCGTATTCAAAACGAGTTTACGACCGAGGCCGTCGCCAAGAAATATCAGGCCCTGTACGCAGGAGAAGGGGGTAATCCGCCGACGTCGTAAGAATTGTAAGGATCGCCTTTCGCGCGCCCCAAGCGGACATCAGGCGTCAGGCGTCAGGCCCCACGCCGCGCCTCTGCGTCCATTCCCGCATGGGTGAAGCGATAGACGGCCGCGCCGGCGAGCATCCCGAGCACCGGCCCCAGCACATAGATCCAGAAATGGGTGAAGTCGCCGTTGGCGAGAAAGGGACCGAACGCGCGCGCCGGGTTCATCGCCGCCCCGGCGTAGGGCCCCATGAGCATGACCTCGATGGCCACGGTCGCCCCGATCGCAACCCCGGCGAGCTCGCCGTGCGCCTTGCCGTCGAAGGCGGTCCCGCAGATCACCCACATGAGCAAGAACGACAGGAACAGCTCGATCGCGAACGCGATCCCGTCCGTGACCCCGAGCGCCGCGTTCGGCAGGTTAGCGCCCATGTCCCCGTGGCGGCCGAGCAGCCACAGCAACGCGAGCCCCGCCGCCGCCGAGCCCGCCATCTGGGCCGCCACATAGCCGGGGAGCAACCGGCGCTCGAGCTTGCCGAGATAGGCTGCGGCGATCGAGATCGCCGGGTTGACATGGGCCCCCGAGATATGGCCGAAGGCGTAGATCACGACGGCGATGACGAGCCCCGAAATCAGCCCGGCGCCGATCGGCCCCAGCCCGCCGCTGAGCGCATCGACGATCACCGCGCCGGCGGCGAAGAAGACGAGCGCGAAGGTTCCGATGAACTCGCAGGCGTACTTGCGCCAGTCGTCGGCGGCCATCGCGTCCCCCTCACGCCGTAAGCCGGAAGTAAAGCATCGGAAGCCGTTCGGGCAGGCGCTCGATCCGGTCGATCATGAGGACATTGCGCCCGAACATGCGGCCGAGGTAACTGTCGCCGCCCGAATCGAGGCCGACGCAGAACACGTCGATCCCCTTCCGCATCGCGGCGATCACCGCTTTGCGCGCGTCCTCGACCAGATACCTGCGATCGTTCACGTCGACGTCGGAAGGCTCGCCGTCGGTGATGACCAGAAGCAGCCGCCGGTAGGTCGATTGACGGGCGAGATCCTCGGCGGCGTGCCGTATGGCGGCTCCGATCCGGGTCGAAAGCCGCCCCGCGAGGCCGGCCAGCGCCGCGCGCGAGGCGGCCCCGTAGGGCGCGCCGAAGTCCTTGACGCGATAGTAATGGACGTCGTCGCGGCGGTTGGAGCAGAAGGCCGCGATGGCGAAGGGATCGCCAAGGTCTGACAGAACTTCCGCAAGCAACGCCACCGCTTGGCGTTCGAGCGCGATTACGGTCGTCTCGCCGTCGCGCAGCCGGTCGTTGGTCGATTCGGAGACGTCAAGAAGCACGAGCGCCGAAAGATCCCGCTGGCGGCGCTCGCTGGAGGTGAAGATTCGCGGGTCCGGCGGCTCGCCCCGTCGTCGGCTGATGACCGCGTCGATGCAGGAATCGATATCCAGACGATCGCCTTCGGCCTGGCGGCGGCGGCGCTCCGGGCGGCTGACCCGGGCCGAGCGGACCAGCGCGGAAAGCCGATTGAACACGTCATGCCGGGCTTCGAGAATACGGCGAACCCTGCTTTCGTCGCCTACGGGCGGCGCATACTCGACGATGGTCGTCCAGTCGGGGCGCGTACGCCCGGTGGCGTAGTCGTACTCGGGGTAGCGCGCGACCGGCGCGCCGCCGTCCTCGGCGACCTCGCGAACGATCGCCGCGCCGGACGGAGCGTTATCGTCGGTCTCCGCTTCGTCGCGTTCGCGGTCGGGCTCTTTGGCGTCGGCTTCATCGCGCGGCGTGATCCGGACCGATTCGAACAGGAGCTCGGCCTCGGCGAGCTCGGGCGTCCGATCGTCGCCGAAGTCCCACAGGCCGAGGTTGTCGTCGCGATAAGCGGGCTCGACCAGATAGGCGCGCGGATTGAACTGAACCCGCATCTGACCGAGGTCGTTTCCGAGCCGTCCCCCGATCTCCCGGCTGATCGCAGGATCGCCCCATTCGGGCTCCTTCTCGTGAAACAGGGCGCGGCCCTTCCGCACCCAACCGTTGGGGTCTTCGTAATCGGGATCGATCAGGGCGCGAGCGAGACGGGCGAACAGGTTCTCGGCGGTCGGCGGACCGTCCGGCGCGGCGGTGTGAAACGGCCGCCAAAGGCGCGAGAGGCCCGGAAACTCCCGCATGGCGAGCTGTTCGACCCGCGCATCCTCGATCAATGAGACCAGGGCGATCTGCATGGGTTTCAGGCGCCCGACCGGAAAACGCGTCCGCGTGAAGCGGAGATGGGCGCCGAGATGCGCGAGGCAGGCGCGAAAAAGCCGCACGGCCTCATCCCCCTCGACGCCGGGAAAGGTCGGCGGAATGCGGAAAAGCCCGCGATCCAGGCGCGCGCGGAGGCCGGCCCTTCCCTCTTCGCCGGCGAAGGGCTCGCGGATCGGCGCATGGAGCCGCCACAACGCTATGAGATACGCCTTGAGGCGACGCTCGACATCGGCGAACACGATGTCTCCGGCCTCGCGTTGCAGCCAGCGCTCGGCCTCGGGCAGAGCGAAGGTGAAGAACGCGTGGCGGCGGGCCGCGTCGCCCGCGGCCAAACGAACGCCCGTGAGAAGCCAGGATTCGAGGCCGGGACCGTCGAGACTGCTCAGAAGCCGGTCGGTGCGCTCAAGGACCGGACGAACCGACTCGGGCGCCATCGCCGCGAACCGGCGGATGATCGCGGCCCAGGAGGAGAACGCCTTCTCGTCCGCAAGCCGTTCGGCCGCAAAGACAGCGGCGGCGGGCAACGCCTCGGCGGCGGCGCGCCCCGCCTTGACGGCGACCAGCGAGACCGTCTCGGCGAGCGCGATCGCCGAGGCCGCGCCAAGAGTCTGGGCAATCGCCGGGGCATGCCGGGCATAGGAGAGAACGACCGCGCGCCCATAGCCCGCTTGGTCGAGCCTGCGACATGCCGCCCCCCAGCGCGCGAGCGCGTCGCCGGGAAAGCTGCGCCGGGCGTCTTCGCTCAGAAACGGGACGGCGGCGTCCATCATTGCAGGACACACCGCCGAATGACGGCCGGCGCCGCCATGGAATTGACGAACGAGCGGCCCATAGCGACCGGGGCGCGCATCAGCCGCAGGCGGCGATGGCCGCCTTCAGGGCGTCGCGCATGTCGGGATCGTCGGTGATCGGCAAGACGAGCGCCATTTCGCAGGCCTCGTCGAACGGCACCCCCTTCGCGATCAACTGGCCCGTGTGAACGAGCATCCGCGTCGAGGCGCCTTCGTTCAGCCCGTGGCCTTTCAGGTTGCGGGACCGTTCGGCGACCCCGACGAGGCGGGCGGCGACCTCGAGCGAAACCCCCGCCTCGTGGGCGACGATCTCCCGCTCCACCTCGGCCGGGGGATAGGAAAAGTCGATGGCGCCGAACCGCTGCTTGGTCGATTCCTTGAGATCCTTGAGCACGCTCTGATAGCCGGGGTTGTACGAGATGACGAGCTGGAAGTCGGGGTGCGCCTTGACCACCTCGTTCCTTTTTTCGATCGGCAGAATCCGACGGTCGTCGGTCAGGGAGTGGATAATCACCGTCGTGTCCTGTCGGGCCTCGACGATTTCGTCGAGATAGCAGATGGCGCCATGACGCACCGCCTGCGTGAGCGGACCATCGTGCCAGACCGTCCCCTCGGCATCGAGAAGGAAACGCCCCACCACGTCGGACGCGGTCATGTCCTCGTGACAGGAAACCGTGATCAGCGGTTTGCTCAGGCGCCAAGCCATATGCTCGATGAAGCGGGTCTTGCCGGACCCCGTCGGCCCCTTGAGCATGACCGGCATGCGATAGGCGTAGGCCGCCTCGAAGCGCGGGATCTCGTTGTCGATCGAGCGGTAGTAGGGCTCTTCAGCGATCCGGTAGTCGTCGAGCTGCATGCCTTGTCCGTGACCTCAATAGGAGCGCCGTAAAATCAGGAGTGGGCGGCAGGCGCCCGAACCACGCGAAACCGATGGCTTCCGGATTCGCTGGAAGTCGCGGGAACGGGGCGCGCCGCAGGACGCGCCCCGCCCCGGAAGCATCAGCGGTGCGCCGCCGTCTTCTGGTTGGGGATCCCTTCCATCGGGCACTCGTCGGTGCCGACGGTGGAACGCGTGATCGCTTCGATCATCTCGCGGGTTCCCTCGGGATCGGTGACCCACTTTTTATAAAAGTCGTATGGACAGACGGCGACGCCCCGGTCTCCCTCGCCCGAATTGATCTTGCCGGTGTAGCCCCGGTGCAGAAGCTTGAACAGATGGTTCTGCGATTGCAGGTTGCGCCGCGCATCGCGAATCGCCGAGACCGAAAGCTGGGCGTACTGAATGCCGTTCTCCTCCTCGCCGCATTCGCCCAGCGTGCGGCCGTCGAAGCCGATGATGGCCGAATGGCCGAAATAGGAGTAGACGCCGTCGAACCCGGAAGCGTTGGCCACCGCCACATAGACGTTGTTCGCCCAGGCCATGGCCTTGGCCATGATCACCTGCTGGTCCTTGGCGGGATACATGTAGCCCTGGCAGCGCACGATCAGCTCGGCCCCTTTGACGGCGCAGTCGCGCCAGATCTCGGGATAGTTGCCGTCATCGCAGATGATGAGGCTGACCTTGAGCCCCTTCGGTCCGTCGTTGACGTAGGTGCACTCGCCCGGATACCAGCCTTCGATCGGCACCCAGGGCATGATCTTTCGGTACTTCTGGACGATCTCGCCCTTGTCGTTCATGAGAATCAGCGTGTTGTACGGCGCCTTATTGGGATGGTCCTCGTGCCGTTCGCCCGTCAATGAGAAGACGCCCCACACCTTCGCCGCCCGACAGGCCTTGGCGAAGATCTCCGTTTCTTCGCCCGGAATCGCGGAGGCGGTCTCGTACATCTCCTTCTCGTCGTACATGATCCCGTGGGTGCTGTACTCCGGGAAGATCACGAGATCCATGCCAGGAAGGCCGACTTTCATCCCCTGGACCATGTCCGCGATCCGGTTCGCGTTGGCGATCACCTCGTCCTTGGTGTGAAGACGAGGCATTTTGTAATTCACCACGGCAACGCCGACCGTGTCGTTACTGCTGGAGATATCGCCGTGATACATGCTTTCCTCCTCGTTTAATTTGAATTTCCGTGCTCGCTGTCGAAACCCGGTTTTCTCGGCTACACCGCCATGTGTCGTTGAACCAATGCGTCGGTCAGATCGCCGATGTCGCCCTGCTCCGCGACCGTGCCGCGGTCGAGGATCACGAAGCGCTGCGAGGCGCGGCGCGCGAAATCGACGTTCTGCTCGACGAGCACGATCGTGATCCCGCGCTCGCGGTTAAGCGCAACGAGCACCTCCTCGATCTGCTCGACGATGTTGGGCTGAATGCCTTCCGTCGGCTCGTCGAGCAGGATCACCTTGGGGTCGGTGAGCAACGCGCGCGCGATCGCGAGCTGCTGCTGCTGGCCGCCCGAGAGATTTCCGCCCCGCCGGTTGAGGTGTTCTTTCAGGATTGGGAAGAGATCGAAGATCCACGGCTCGATCCGGCCGGTCTCCTTCGGGTTCGCAAACGTGCCGAGAAGCAGGTTGTCGCGAACGGTGAACTTGGGAAGGATGCCGCGTCCCTGAGGCACGTAGCCGACGCCGGCGAGCGCGCGCTCGTGGGTCGGCTTGCCGTTGATCTCTTCGCCGCCGAGCCGGATGCTGCCGGTCACGCGATCCATGAGCCCGAGGATCGCGCGCATGAGCGTGGTCTTGCCGACGCCGTTGCGCCCCAGGATGCTGACGAACTCGCCCTCTTCGACGCGCATGTTCACGCCCTGAAGCGCGGGGCTGTCGCCGTAGAAGGCGTCAACGTTCTCGAGCTCAAGCATCGCTGATCCCCTTCGAACCGAGATAGGCTTCGCGAACCGCCGGATGCTGCTCGATCTCGCGGGCCGTGCCCTCGGCCAAGAGCTTGCCCTGGTGCATGACCGAGATCTGGTCGCCGATCTCTTTCACGAACCCCATGTCGTGCTCGACCACGATGAGCGTGTGCCGTCCTCTCAGGCGGTCGAACAGCTCGGCGGTCTTTCGGGTTTCCTGCACGGTCATCCCAGCGGTCGGCTCGTCCATCAGGATGAGCTCCGGGTTCTGGGCGAGAAGAAGCGCGATCTCAAGCCATTGGGTCTGCCCGTGCGAAAGATGTCCGGCCCGGGTCTTCAGCTCGTCCTGAAGCCCAACCAGAAGAGCGAGCTTTTCGAGGCCCTCGGTCTCCGGGCGCCGTCCGAACCGGAACGCGTTCGCGAAGACGCCCGTCTTCTTGCAATACGCGACCTCGAGGTTCTCGCGGACGGTCAGTTCCTTAAAGACGCTCGGCACCTGAAACTTGCGTCCGATGCCGGCCCGCGCGATCTCGTGCTCTTCGAGATCGTTGAGCCGGACGCCGCCGAATAGGATCTCGCCTTCGATGGGCTTGATCTTGCCGCAGATCAGGTCGAGCGCCGTGGTCTTGCCGGCTCCGTTCGGCCCGATGAGACAGCGCAGCTCGCCCTGGGCGACCCTGAAATCGAGGCCGTCGAGCGCCCGGAACCCGTTGAAGCTGACAACGATTCCGGACATGACCAGATGATCGCGTCCATTCCCCGAAGCCGGGGCGGAGGGCCGCTTGTCCGCCACCGTACTCATCGGGGGCCTCCGGTCTCGCTTCTGAGCGCGCCCGAAACCCGCACCGGCGCCGGGCGGTCCCCCTCCCCTGTCGTCTTCCGCCGCCTCAGGCGCTCGACGAGAAGATCGATCCCGCCGGCGAGCCCGGTCGGCATGAACAGAACCACGACCACGAAGACGAAGCCCATGATCAGCATCCAGGTGTCGAGGAAGGTCTCGGATTCGGACAGCGCGCCCTGCATGCCGGTCACGATGATCGCGCCCAGCATCGCGCCGAGAAGACTCTGCCGGCCGCCGACGGCGCACCAGATCACGACCGACAGGCTGAGCGGCACGCCGACGAACGTCGGCGAAGCGAACTCCATCACGATCGTGTAGAGCATGCCCGCAAGCCCGGCGATCCCGGCCGAGACCGAAAAGGCGAAGATCTTGAAATGCGCCACGTCGTAGCCGAAGTAGCGGACCCTCTCCTCGTGATCGCGAATCGCTTGCAGGATCAGGCCCGCCTTGCTCTTGGTGACTGCGAGCGCGAAGAACAGGCTGATCGTCAGGAACACCGCGATCAGGTAGTAAGACGAGCTGTCGTAGGCGTCGAAGGTCAGGCCGAAGATCTCGAGCTGGGCCAAGTCCGTGATGCCGTTGAACCCGCCGGTGTAGCGTTGAAGGTCGATGATCAGCAGGTTGACGACCACGAGAACGGCGAGCGTGACAATCGCCACATAGACGCCCGTGATCCGTCCTTTGAACATGAACCAACCCAACAGGGCCGCGAAAACCACGGGCACCGCAATGCCCGCAACGATCGCGAAGGTCATCGAATAGAACGGCTCCCAGAACCAGGGCAACGTGGTCACGTTGTTCCAGACCATGAAGTCCGGCAGACCGCCCTTGCCCGTATGGATCGGGACAGTGCGCAGCTTGAGCGCCATCGCCATGCTGTAGGAGCCAAGCCCGAAACTGATCGCATGGCCCAGGTTAAGAATGCCGGTGTACCCCCAGGCGAGGCTGAGCGACATGGCGAAAATGCCGAGCACCAGATAGCGCGCGTATTTGTTGAGGATGAAGGCGTTGTCCACGAAGCTCGGCACCAAAAGGATGGCGAGGCTGATCAAGCCGTAAACGCAGATCTGCAAAACAGTGCGTCTAGACACCTTTCCAAGGCCCTCCTTTCGCAAACCGTGTTTCCATCGCCTGAGCCATCGATCACCCTCGAATGCGGGTCGCAAACAACCCCTGGGGCCGGAACCGGATCAGCACAACGATCGCCAGCAGCACCAACGCCTTGGCGATGGTGTCGTTGCTGTAGAAGGCGAGGAACCCTGTGAGCTCGCCGAGAATGCCCGAGCTCGCGATGGTGCCGACCAGGCTTTCGACGCCGCCGAGCACCACCACCATGAAGGCGTCGACCACATAGGTCGTTCCCATCTCGGGCGAGACGCTCTTGAGCGGCGAGACCAGCGCGCCGGCCAGCCCCGCAAGCCCGGCGCCATAAGCGAAGGTCAGGCTGTAGATGCGCTGGCTGTCGATGCCGAAACAGCTTGCGACCTCGCGGTCCTGGGTCACGGCGTGGAGCTTCATGCCGAAGCGGGTCCGGCGCATCAGGTACCAGGTGAGCCCGAACAGGGCGACCGCAAGCACCAGGATGAAAATTCGGAAGGCCGAGGTCTCCACCCCCAGAATGGGCACGCCCCGGCTCAGGAACTTGGGCATTTCGACGTAGCGCAGCTCGCCGCCGACCGCGAGGCGGATCGCCTGCTGGGCCATGACCCCGATGCCCCAGGTCGCCAGGATCGTATCGAGCGGCCTTCGGTAGAGATGGCGGATGACGACCCGCTCGATGGCCCAACCGAGCAACGCCACGATCAGGAAGATCAGAACCAGGCTTTCGATGAGCCCGATCCCGACGAAGGTCTGGAGCGCCCAAGCGCTGTAGGCCCCCAGCATGACGAACTCGCCATGCGCCATGTTGATGACGCCGGTGACGCCGTAGATGATCGCAAGCCCGAGCGCGATGAGCAGCAGGATTGATGCGATGCTCAAGCCTGTAATGACCTGCGGGAGAATTTCGTCCATGACCTAAGCGCCTCTTGCGGTGGGAAGGGGCGGGAGCATGAAGACTCCCGCCGCGATTCCGTCCTTGCCGCCTCCTTCGGCCTAGATCTCCTTGAGGCCAGCCTCGGTGCAAACCTGGTTGGGATAGGCCTTGTAAGGCACCGGTTCGAGCCAGGTAGCCGACTGCTTGAGGATCTTGAACTGGCCGTCCGGTTGGGCTTGGCCGATCTTCGGCCACAGCCAGGTATGGAGGTTCTTGCGCTCGATATGGACCTTGCCCTGGGGCGCGATCATCTCCTGGTCCTTGGCCGCCTCGCGGATGTTCGGCGGGTTGATATCGCTGGGCGCCAGCTTCTCGACCGCCTGCTTGAACAGGTAGACCTGGAAGTAGGACGGTTCGGAGACGAAGTGGGTCACCTTGTCCTTGCCCCAGCGCCGCTTGTAGGCCGCGACGAACTTCTGGTTCTCGGGCGAATCCCAGACCATGAAGTAGGGCGCCGAGGTGAAATGCCCGGCCGCGGCGTCGCCGCCCATGGCCGCCACCTCGTTCTCCGAGGTGGTCAGGCTCGCCATCGGCATCTTCTCGGGATCGAGGCCGGCGGCGCGGTACTGCCGATGCAGCGCGACCACCGAATCGCCGACCACGGTCGAGAAGATCACGTCCGGCTTCAAGGTGCGGAACTTGTTGATGACCGAGGAGAACTCGGAGTGGCCAAGCGGCACGTACTCTTCGTTCACCACTTCGGCGCCGTATTTGGCGAGAAGCTTCTTGCAGTAGTTGTTCTCTTCCTTGGGGTAGATGTAGTTCGACCCGATGAGGTACCAGCGCTTGCCGAACCTCTCGATCAACCAGGGAACGAAGTCGTCCTGCTGCTGATTGGGAACCGCGCCGGTGTAGATCACGTTCTTCGAGCACTCGCGCCCTTCGTAAAGGGTGGGGTACCAGTAAAGATTGTTGCGCTTCTCGAACACCGGCAGCACGGCCTTGCGGCTCGCCGAGGTGTAGGAACCGAACACGCTCACGCAGCGGTCGCCGAGCACGAGCTTGCGCGCCTTTTCGGCGAAGGTCGCCGGGTCGGAAGCGGGATCCTCGACGATTGGCTTGATCTTCATGCCGTTGATCCCGCCTTGCGCATTGATCTCTTCGATCGCGAGGATCGTCGCCTTGTTAAGCGATTCCTCGATGATCGCCGTCGTCCCGGTCAGCGAAAACAGAACCCCGACCTTGATCTCGCCGCCCGCCGCATAGGCGAGAGAAGCGTCTTTACTCCAGATGTAAGGGAACCCAGCGGCCGTGAACGCACCAGCAGCCACCGTGCCCTTGAGGAATTGCCGTCGTCCGATCTTCATCATGCCCTCCCTGATCGAACAAAAAGCCCGATGCCTTCCGCCGGTGCGGAAAACATCGGGCTCCATTGCCCACGGAATTTCGACGCGGCCCCGTTGCCGCAAAGGCAAGACCCGACCCTGAAAGCGAAAAAAAAACAGACCTCGCATTGACCGCTTACGCGATCAACATCGAGGCCCCATTGCCTGTCCGCTTTTCAGGGCGGCGCCATTGCCACCCGCGTCGACGCCACCGCCAACGCTGAAATTACGCTAACCAATAAGCTCCTGCGAGTCAACTATCGCCGTCGCGAGCGCGCCGATGGTGATCCGGCGCTCCATCGCTTGCCGCCTTAGATGATTGTAAGCCTCTTCTTCGCTGATGTTTTTCGTCTGCATCAGAATCGCCTTGGCGCGCTCGACGCTCCGCATCGTGCGCAGGTTGTCGTCGAGTTTTTCGATCCGCTGGCGAAGCCGCCGCTCGTAAAAGAAATGGCTTCGGGCCACGGTCAGGCTCGCGAACACCGCCTGCATGGTGACCGGCAAATGGATGACGGCATGGGGAGCGCTGTTTTCGAGGATCGCGAAATCGAGGGGGCGGCTGGGCGGCACGATCACCACGAGCGCAGCGCTCGGCTCGCCCGGAACCCAGGGCAAGCGCTGCGGAAGATCGGGAAGGAGATCGCTGTAGATCACGTCGAGCGTGGTCGAAAACTGCGTAGGCGGCGGCCACAAGTGGTGAACCCGCGCCCGCGTTCGCTGGAGCATTCGAATAAGCTGCTCGCCCTGCTCGTCGCGATGGGTCGCCACCCCGATTTCGAGCCGTCCGAACTCCCGATAGATCGCCTGCTGGCGGCTCGGACGGCGGTCGGGCCGCGCGCCTCGCTCTCCGCCCAGAAGCGGCGGGGCCTCGCCCAGCGAGCCGTCGCTGCGCAATGGGGAACGCGGCGTGGTCGATTCCGTCATCGCGCGCACCGTCTAGGTGAACGCGATGGTCCTGCCATATCCGATCAGATAAGGATCGGCGCTCACCGGCGAGGACGATTCATAAAGGACATCGAACCGCCCTTCCCTGTTCGCGCGCCCGATCCGGGTCCACAGGTCGGTATGGCTGCACAGCGGGTTGATCGACACCCGGCCCTGGGGCGCCTCGAACTCGGTGCCCATGACCGCCGGCCGAAGGACATCGGTCTCGAGCGAATTGACCTGTTCGAGCGCGCGCGCGAAGACATGGACCTGAAAGTAGGCCGCCTCAAGGCACATGTTGGTCATCTCGTCTTCGCCATAGCGCTTCTTATAGCGGGCGGCGAAGGACGAGCTGGTCTCGCTGGCGAGTCCTTCGAAGTACGGCGCCGAGGTGATGTGGCCTTCGCCGACATCGAAGCCCATGGCCCGGATCTCGGCCTCCGTCGTCGTCAGGCTGGCGATCGGCATGACCTTGGGGTTGAAGCCGGCGTCGGCATAGGCCTGATAAAGATAGATCGTCGAGTTCCCGACCACGGTCGAAAAGATCACGTCGGGGCTCGCCATCTCGATATGCTTCATGACCGGCGCGAAGTCGCGCCGCCGCGCGCGCAGACTGAGATAGCACTCGCCGACCACCTGGCCGCCGTTGTGGCGCACGAGCTCGCGCATGATCCGGTTCGATTCGCGCGGGTAGACGTAATCCGAACCGACGAAGAAGAACCGCGTGCCGTAGCGCTCCATCAGAAATCGGCAGAGCTCGACGCTGTTCTGATTGGGCGCCGCGCCGGTGTAGATGACGTTGGGAGAGAACTCGAAACCCTCATAAAGGGTCGGATACCAGAGAAGACCGTTAAGGCGCTCGACCACGGGCAGAACGGCCTTGCGGCTGCTTGATGTGTAACAACCGAAGATGGTCGTAACGCCGTCTTCGACCATCAGTTTTTTGGCGTAACGGCCGAACGCCGCCGCTTCCGACGCCGGGTCGTAGATCACGGGCTCAAGCGGACGGCCGTTGATCCCGCCCGCCTCGTTGATCTCGTCGATCGCTGTCAGCGTGCCGCGAAGCTGGGTCTCCTCGATCACGGCCATGAAGCCCGAGTTCGAGAACAAAACCCCCACGCGCCACGGCGCACTGGTCGTGCCTGATCCAGACAAGGAACGCCCCGAAAATAAACCCTCTTACTAGAGGGAACTTCCTCCCTTCCCTCCGTATTTTTATCGTGTTCCTAGGAGGCGAAGGATGATGATACGCCAATTCGACTTGCTGTCAAACGGCCATTAAAGACG
>CAYYWV010000061.1:0-15866 GCA_964475385.1 uncultured Alphaproteobacteria bacterium
CGCCCCACGACGCCGACCGAAGCGGCGTTCCTGAAAGAGCCCGATTCGTCGTTCTAGACGAGGCGGCTTATTCCGTTACGCCACGTTACGCTGCGTGTCTCACGCGGCCTTGATCGGGACTCTGCGGGCCGGTTTGCGGGCGCCGGACTTGACCGGAATCGTAATGGTCAAGAGGCCGTCGGCGAACCGCGCCTCAGCGCGGGCAGCGTTGGCATCGGGGGGAAGGGGAAACTCGCGAACGAACCGCCCGAACGCACGCTCGCAAAGGTAATAGGTGCGCCCCTTGGACTCGCGCTGCGTGCGCTTTTCGCCGCTGACCACGATGACGCCCCCGCGTTGAAAAACCTCGACGTCCTTGGGATCGACGCCCGGCAGCTCGACCTCGATGGTGTAGGTTCGCTCGTCGTCGCAAACGTCGGCGCGGGGCAAGAGCTTACCGAGGTCGAGGACGCGGCCCGAGACCCCGACATGTTGCTTGCCGATCTTCTCCCACATCTCATCGAGCAGCGCGCCGATCCGTTCCTTGAGCGCCTCGAGCGCGCCACGATCGCGATTGCCCGCAACCTCGACTGTCCGTTCCGTGCTGGCCATGCCTCTCCTCCTTTCCCTTTCACCCTTCGCAGCCGGGGCCGGAATAGGTCCGGCGCCACCCGGAAATGTGGGGTCAGAGGGCGTCGAAATCGAGAGGCAGCCTGTCGCCGAGCCACAGCGCGTGCTCGTCGTGATCGGCGCGGTCGTCGCCGGTCAGCGGATGGATGAAGACCGAGAGCCGGCCGTGGTTGAGCATCAACCAGGGAATGATGCGCCCGGCGTCGGTGGGCGCGAAGGCGACCTGGTACATGGCCGCCGAATGGGGGCCTACCGGCCGGTCATGCCAGCGCCCGAGCGTGACCGGAAAGCGCGCGGCGAGCTCTTCGCGCAGCTTGGCCGCGGCGTCCCGGGTCTCGGCGTCGTAGTAGACGTGGGCGTGATAGCCCGTGATCGCAGCAAGGTCGCGGGCCAAGGGTTCAGGCCGCCCGCTCGACGCCCTTTTCGTCGAAAAGCTGGGCGAGCTCGCCGGTCTCGTACATCTCGCGGACGATATCGCAGCCGCCGATGAACTCGCCCTTGACGTAGAGCTGGGGGATCGTCGGCCAGTCGCTGAAGGTCTTGATGCCTTCGCGGAGCGACGGATCGGTCAGCACGTCGATGCCCTTGAACTTGATCCCGAGCTCGGAAAGAACCTGGACCACGGCGGCCGAGAACCCGCACTGCGGGAAAACGGGCGTGCCTTTCATGTAAAGGACCACCTCGTTCTGGGTGATGTCCTGGCGAATACGCTCGTGTACCGGGTTTGTGGTCATCGGTGGCCGTCTCCTCGTTGAAAAATCCGCGGCGCCCGGGGTCCGCTAGGCGTCTTCGGGAACGCCGGTCTGAAGGGCGAGCGCGTGCAACGCCCCGCCCATCCGGCCTTGCAGCGCCCGATAGACCATCTGGTGCTGCTGAACGCGCGTCTTGCCCTTGAACGCGGGCGAGACGACGAGCGCGGCGTAATGGTCGCCGTCGCCGCGCAGATCCTCGACGGTCACCCGCGCGTCGGGGATCGCTTCGCGGATCAAGCGCTCGATCTCGGATGCGTCCATCGCCATGGCGGTTCCCGTCCTTCGATATCGCTACAGGGCGCGCCTCATGCGTCTTCCATATAGGCAGGAAGCCAGGATTCATGGGCCGCCTGCAATGATGCGAGCGATATAGGGTGCTCGCCGGAGACTGTCAACGCATCGCCTCCCGTGCGTCCGATCGGCGCCGCCGGCACGCCCGCCGCTTCGGCTTCGCGAAGCACCGCCTCGGCCTCGTCCTCGGGCAACGCGATCACATAGCGCGCCTGGTCCTCGCCGAAGGCCCAGGCGTGCGGCGCAAGGCCGTGCGCAGGCGCATCGAGGGTCGCGCCGATCCCGCCGGCGAGCGCCATCTCGGCGATCGCGACCAGAAGCCCGCCGTCCGAGACGTCGTGGCAGACCGCGACCCGCCCGCTCTCGATGAGGGCGCGAACGAAGTCGCCGTTGCGCCGCTCGGCCGCGAGGTCCACCGGCGGCGGCGCGCCCGCCTCGGAGCCCGCGATCTCGCGCAGGTAAAGCGAGGCCCCGAGATGGCCTCGGGTCTCGCCGATCACGACCACCGCGTCGCCCGCGTTGCGAAAGGCGGGCCGCGCCAAGCGGTCGAGGTCGGCGACCAATCCGACCCCGCCCACCGCCGGAACCGGTTGGATCGCGCGCCCGTTGGTCTCGTTGTAGAAGGAGACGTTGCCCGAGACCACCGGGAAGTCGAGCGCCCGGCAGGCTTCGGCCATGCCTTCGATGCAGCCGACGAATTGCCCCATCACGTCGGCGCGCTCGGGATTGCCGAAGTTGAGGCAGTCGGTGATCGCAAGCGGCCGCGCGCCCACGGCCGTAAGGTTGCGCCAGGCCTCGGCCACCGCCTGCGCCCCGCCGACCGCGGGCGCGGCGGCGCAGTAGCGCGGCGTGCTGTCGGTGGTGAGCGCGAGCCCTCGCTCGGCCCCGTGGATGCGGACCACCGCGGCGTCGCCCCCGGGGCGGAGCACCGTGTCCGCCATGACCATGTGGTCGTACTGCTCCCAGATCCAGCGTTTGCTGCACAGGTCCGGGACGCCCAGCAGACGGACGAGCGCCGCGCCCAGGCTTTCGGGCGCCGGGACCGAATCGGCCGCAAGCGGCGCGGGCGCGGGCGGGACTTCGTAAGGACGCGCGTAGTTAGGCGCCTGAGCGACGAGCGGCGCGACCGGAAGCTCGGCGACCACCGCGTCCCGCCACTTGATGACCATATGGCCGGTATCGGTGATCTTACCGATGATCGCGAAGTCGAGCTCCCACTTCTCGAACACCCGGCGTGCGGCCTCCTCGCTCCCCTGGCGCAGGACCATGAGCATTCGCTCCTGGCTCTCGGAGAGCATGATCTCGTAAGGGGTCATTCCGGCCTCGCGGAGCGGCACCCGGTCGAGGTCGAGCTCGATGCCGACGCCGCCCTTGCTCGCCATCTCGAACGACGACGAGGTGAGCCCCGCCGCCCCCATGTCCTGGATCGCGACGATGGCGTCGGTCGCCATCAGCTCGAGGCAGGCCTCGAGCAGCAGCTTCTCGGTGAACGGGTCGCCGACCTGAACCGTCGGGCGCTTGGCCTCGGAATCGTCGGAGAACTCGGCCGAGGCCATGGTCGCGCCGTGAATCCCGTCGCGCCCGGTCTTGGAGCCGACATAGACCACCGCATTGCCGACGCCGGCGGCGGCCGAGTAGAAGATCCGATCCTTCTCGGCGATACCCACGGTCATGGCGTTGACCAGGATGTTGCCGTCGAACGAGCGATGGAAGGTGCACTCGCCGCCCACCGTCGGCACCCCGATGCAGTTGCCGTAGCCGCCGATGCCGGCGACCACGCCCGAGACCAGATAGCGCGTGCGCGCGTTCGCGGGGTCGCCGAAACGCAGCGCGTTGAGGTTCGCGACCGGGCGCGCGCCCATGGTGAACACGTCGCGCAAGATTCCGCCCACCCCGGTCGCCGCGCCCTGATAAGGCTCGATGAAGGACGGGTGGTTGTGGCTTTCCATCTTGAACACCGCCGCGAGCCCGCCGCCGATATCGACCACGCCCGCGTTCTCGCCCGGCCCGCAGATCACCCACGGCGCCTCGGTCGGCAGCTTGGCGAGCCAGCGCCGCGAGGACTTGTACGAGCAATGCTCGCTCCACATCGCCGAGAAGATGCCGAGCTCGGTGATGTTGGGCTCGCGGCCGAGGATGGCGACGATGCGGTCGTACTCTTCGGGCGTAAGCCCGTGGGCGGCGATGGTTTCGGCGGCATGCGCGCTCATGACAGGGCCTCGACCAGGGACTCGAACAGGGCGCGGCCGTCGGCGCCGCCCAGGCGCTCGTCCGCCAGCCGCTCGGGGTGCGGCATCATGCCGAGCACGTTGCCCGCTTCGTTGACGATCCCGGCGATGTTGTCGCGCGCGCCGTTGGGGTTGGCGGCGTCCGTCACCCGTCCGTCGGACTCGCAGTAGCGGAACGCGATCCGGCCTTCGCCGCGAAGCCGCGCGAGCCCCTCGTCGTCGATGTAGTAGTTGCCTTCGTGATGGGCGATGGGAATACGGACCACCGCGCCCGCCTCGTAGCGCGCGGTGAAGGGCGCTTCGGCGCGCTCGACCCTGAGATAGACGTCGCGGCAGACGAAGTGGAGGTTCGCGTTCGGCATCAGCGCGCCGGGAAGCAGCCCGGCCTCGGTCGCGACCTGAAAGCCGTTGCAGATCGCGAGCACCGGGGTGCCGGCCCGCGCGCGGGCGACCACCTCGCGCATCACCGGCGAATGCGCCGCCATCGCGCCTGCGCGAAGGTAGTCGCCATAAGCGAAACCGCCCGGAAGCACGATGAGGTCGAGCGGCGGCAACGCGCCCTCGCCGTGCCAGATCATGGCGGGCGCGCGGCCGGTCGCCGCGGCGAGCGCAACGGCCACGTCGCGGTCGCAGTTCGAGCCGGGAAAGACGATGACGGCGGCCTTCACGTCCGGGCCATACCCGCAAGGAAAACAGAACGACCGCCGGGCGTCGGCGGCGCGCCGATCCTATTCGGCCTGCGCGGGGGGCGCAAGCCGGCCGCTGCGATTCGGTCCCTCCTTTCCTTCGCCTTCCTTCGCCCGGTCGGGCCGCTTGGCCGCGCGCAGGCACAGATAGTCGAGAGCCAGCGTCGCGCCGGCGAGCGCGGTGATGTCGCCGACGTCGTACATCGGCGCGACCTCGACCAGATCCATGCCGACGAAGTCGATGCCGACGAGGCCGCGAAGGATGGCGCGCGCCTGGTGGGTCGAAAGCCCGCCCACCACCGGCGTGCCGGTCCCCGGCGCGAAGGCCGGGTCGAGGCAGTCGATATCGAAGGTGAGATAAGCCTTGCGATCCCCGACCACGCGCCGGATCTCGGCCGCCGCCGCCTCGACGCCGTTGGCGTGGACCCAAGGGGCGTCGAGAATGGTGAAGCCGTGGGTCTCGTCGTTGTGGGTGCGGATGCCGATCTGCACCGAGCGGCTTGGGTCCACATAGCCGAGCCGGGCGGCGTGGAAGAACATGGTCCCGTGGTCGATGCGCTCGCCGTCTTCGCGCCACGTATCGGAATGGGCGTCGAAGTGGACGAGCGCGAGCGGGCCGTGGACGCGCGCATGGGCCTTGAGCAGCGGATAAGTGATGAAATGGTCGCCGCCCAGCGTCAGCATCGACACGCCCGCTTCGAGAATCGCGGCGGCGTGGGCCTCGATCTGATCGGGAACGCGCTCGGGCCGGCCGAAATCGAACGCGCAATCGCCCCAATCGATCACCGCAAGACGGTCGAACGGGTCGAACGACCAGGGGTACGGAAGCCCCCAGGCGAGCTGGGCCGAGGCCCGGCGCACCGCCGCCGGGCCGAAGCGGGCGCCCGGCCGGTTGGTGGTCGCGAGGTCGAAGGGAACGCCGCTGACCGCTACGTCGACGCCTGCAAGCTCGCGCGTGTACTTGCGTCGCATGAAGCTGAGCGCGCCGGCGTAGGTGGCCTCCGCTACGGTGCCGTAAAGGCTTTCCCTGGTGAAGGCGTTGTCGCCCGCGGACTTCTCCATTCCTTCGTCTCCCGTCGTGACTCTAGCCTCGGCGATGCCGCTCCCGGCTTGGCACGCCGCTTGCTGTGTCAGGGCTCAGGGGCGGTCTGCGGCCCTTTCCGCGTCCCACGGGGCCTGCATATCGCCTCCCGCTGCAAAGTGCACTGCATTTTGCAGCGGCCGGGATCGTCTCAGCCCCTCCCGATGGCGATCCCGGTCGTTTGGGAGCCCGCCTACTCGACCCCGCCCGCGAACGCGCGCGGGGTCCTTTTTTCGACGGGCGATGCTCTTGCTCCGTTCCCCGGCCAACCCCATGTACTGCGAGACGACAATCAAATCCATCCCTTGCGCGAGCGATGACGCGCCGCTTGGGTTCGATGCCCGGCGCGCCAAGCGCGGAGCGCTTTCGAAAACCATGGAGGACCATAGAGCAATGACGATCGACCGGCTGGTTTTCGCCTTCGCAGGCGCGTTCATCCTGATCAGTCTCGCCCTTTCCCAGCTCCATTCGCCTTATTGGCTATGGTTCACGGCCTTCGTCGGCGCAAACATGCTGCAGGCCGCGTTCACCGGCTTCTGCCCGCTGGCGAAGATCTTCAAGGCGATGGGGAAAAAGCCCGGCTGCGCATTCCAATGACCTTCCCGCGCCGCCGGCGGCGCGACGCCAAGGACGCCCGCGAAAGAACGGATCTACTCGCCGACGTCGATGGCGTAGGTCTCGATGACCGTGTTGGCGAGCAGGCCCCGGCACATGGCGTCCAGGGTCTCGCGCGCGCGGGCGGGGTCGGTCTCGTCGAGGTCGAGCTCGAGGTACTTGCCCTGGCGCACCTCGCGCACGCCTTCGAACCCCATCCGGCTGAGCGCCTGGGCGACGGCCTTGCCCTGGGGATCGAGCACGCCGTCCTTCAGGGTCACGTGAACCCGCGCCTTCATTGCATCACCTTCGGTCCTTTGAGGTCGCGCGGCCCGCTCTCGGGCAGGATGCCGAGCCGGCGGGCGACCTCCTGATAGGCCTCTTCGACGGCGCCGAGGTCGCGGCGGAAGCGATCCTTGTCCATGCGCTCGCCGGTCGCCATATCCCACAGCCGGCAGTTATCGGGACTGATCTCGTCGGCGACGATGATCTGCATTTCGTCGCCCATGTAGAGCCGTCCGAACTCGAGCCGAAAATCGACCAGGCGAATGCCGATGCCGAAAAACAGTCCCGAGATGAAGTCATTCACCCTGAGCGCGAGCGACATCATGTCGTCGAGATCCTGAGTGCTCGCCCAGCCGAAGGCCGTGATGTGCTCTTCCGAGACCAACGGGTTGTCGAGCTCGGCCGACTTGTAACGGTACTCGATGATCGAGCGCGGCAGCGGCGTTCCCTCGGGAATGCCGAGCCGGGCCGAAAGCGAGCCCGCGGCGACGTTTCGCACGATCACCTCGATCGGGATGATCTCGACCTCTTTGATAAGCTGCTCGCGCATGTTGAGCCGGCGCACGAAATGGGTCGGAATCCCGATTTCGTTGAGCCGGGTCATGATGTACTCGGAGATCCGGTTGTTGAGAACGCCCTTGCCGGTGATAATTCCGCGCTTGCGGTTGTTGAACGCGGTGGCGTCGTCCTTGAAGTACTGGACGAGCGTGCCGGGTTCTGGTCCTTCGAACAGAACCTTCACCTTCCCTTCGTAAACCTTCTTGCGACGAGCCATAGTCTTGATTCCATTAGGAAAAGAGGCCCGCGTCGGGAATCGGCGCAAGCATCTGCGGCGAGGCGAGAAACGGCCTCTTCGCGTCGCCGACCATATCCTATATGAGATGCCAAGACAAACCTGCAAGTCTTCGCCTTCTCGGGCCGCTCAATCCCGCCATCCTTTATAGGAAATACTTTTTATTCAAATAGTTACTGGTTCAAAAGCCGCCCGGTCGGGAGGGCCTGAAGCGAAGCGCCAGACCACGCGTCCATCGGCCGAGAGCGCGATCAGGGCGCTCGAGACGGTGCCGAACCCGTCGTCCGCCTCGAGGGTCATCGCCGCCTGCGGCGTGGCCTCAGCGCCCGTCTCGCGGCTCGCGAGAAGCCTTTCCCAAGCCCGCCAGTCGCCAGCCTCGGGATCGGGCGGCGGCGCGGCGCGAAACCGGTCGAGATGGACGCGGATACGCGGGCTTGCAGGATCATTGCGCTCGCCCGCCGTCACCATCGAGATCCCTGCGGGAAGGGCCTCGCAGACAATCGAAGAAGACCTCTCGGCCCGGCGCAGCCAGAATGCGGCGCGGGCGTCGGCGATCACCATGTTGAACGGCCGCCAGAGCGCGCCGTCGAGGGCTGCGATCGCGCGGGCCGCCGCGATCGCCTTGCTATGATCGAGCGCGCGCAAAGGCAGCTCGCCCCGGCTCCGCATCCCCGGCGCAGGCCCCAAGGCGCCGCGCCGGTTGGCGACCGCCGCGACCACGCCTTCGTCGTTGATCCCGAGCCAGGTGCCGCCGGCGGTCTCATCGAGGCCGGCGACCACGCCGGGCCGGTCGGGCCAGTGCCGCGCCGGCGGACGCCAGGGCCGGTCGAGCCGCTCGTCGCGGTTGGCTCCCAGGATCAGGGGCCAGGCGCGCCCCGGTTGGTAAAGGACGACGATCGTGCACATCGATGTTTCAATACCCATATTTGAAACAGGACGCTATAACGTCGGCTCGCCGCGGCGGCCTCGATCCGGGCGGCGGCCGACAGGGCAAAAGATGGAGCACAGGGGCATGACGACGTTCGACAAGCGCAAGGACGAAGCCGAAGCGCGCTTCAAGCACGAGCAAGAGCTCAAGTTCAAGGCGACCGCGCGGCGCAACAAGCTGTTCGGGCTTTGGGTCGCCGAGCAGATGGGCCTCACCGGCGCCTCGGCGGAGTCTTACGCGAAGACGATGGTCGAGGCCGACTTCGACCGCCCGGGCGATGAGGACGTCATCGAGAAGGCTCAACAGGATCTCGAACGCGCAAACGTCGACATTACGGCGCATCGTCTGCGCAAGGAGCTCGATCGGTTCATGGAAATCGCCCGCGAGCAGGTGGCGAGCGAGTAGCCCTTTCCCGCCTCGGCGGGTTCAGGCGCGGCCGAACACCCGCATGAAGATGGTGTCGACCTCGCGCGCGTGCCAGGCGGGATCGAACAGCGATTCGAGCGTGTCCGCAGACAGCGCGCCCATCACCTCGGCGTCGGCCTTGAGAAGGTCGAGGAAACGCGCGCCCTCGTCCCAGACCCGGGCGGCGTTGCGCTGGACCGCGGCGTAGGCCGCCTCGCGCGACAGACCGGCCTGGGTGAGGGCCAGCAGCACCCGCTGCGAGTAGATCAGCCCGCCGAGCAGCTCGAGGTTGCGGGCCATCGCGTCCTCGTGAACGACGAGGCCGTCGATTACGCCCGTGAGCCGATCGAGCGCGAAGTCGAGGGTCACGGTGGCGTCGGGGCCGATCATGCGCTCGACCGACGAGTGCGAGATGTCGCGTTCGTGCCAGAGCGCGACGTTCTCGAGCGCCGGGATCGCCGCCGAACGCACGATCCGGGCGAGCCCGGTCAGGTTCTCGCTCAAGATCGGGTTGCGCTTGTGCGGCATCGCCGACGAGCCTTTCTGGCCGGGCGCGAAGTACTCTTCGGCCTCGCGCACCTCGGTCCTCTGGAGGTGGCGGATCTCGGTGGCCAACCGCTCGATCGAGGACGCGGTCACGGCAAGCGCCGCGAAGTAGGCCGCGTGTCGGTCGCGCGGAATGACCTGGGTCGAGATCGGCTCGACCGCAAGCCCGAGGCGCTCGGCCACATAGCGCTCGACCCGCGGATCGACGTTGGCGAAGGTGCCCACCGCGCCCGAGATCGCGCAGGTCGCGACCTCCCAGCGCGCGCGCTCGATCCGTTCGCGGGCGCGGGAGAACTCGGCGTAGGCCGCGGCGAGCTTGAGGCCGAAGGTCGTGGGCTCGGCGTGGATGCCGTGGCTGCGGCCGATGCAGAGCGTATGCTTGTGCTCGAAGGCGCGGCGCTCGATCACGCCGAGCAGCCGGTCGAGGTCGTCGAGCAGGATCTCGGCCGCCCGGCTGAGCTGCACCGCGAGGCAGGTATCGAGCACGTCCGACGACGTCATCCCCTGGTGGAGGAAGCGCGCGGGCTCGCCGATATGCTCGGCGAGATAGGTCAGAAAGGCGATGACGTCGTGGCGCACCTCGCGCTCGATCGCGTCGATCCGGGCGATGTCGATGTTGTCGACCGCCGGCCGGCCGCGTTTCCAGATCGCGCGGGCGGCGTCTTTCGGGATGACGCCGATCTCGGCCATCGCGTCGCAGGCGTGGGCCTCGATCTCGAACCAGATCCGATAGCGCGTCTCGGGCGCCCAGACGGCGGCCATCGCGGGCCGCGAGTACCTTGGAATCATGGAAGTCTTGCGTCTCAGCCTGTTTGGCGGCGCAGCATAGCACAAAGCGCGCGGCGCGCAGGCCCCTTGGCGCCTGAATCCGCGCCGAATGGTCAGCGTCCGTCGTCGTCCCGAGGCGGCGGCGCGATGGGCCAGGGGTTGTCGGCGCGCCAGGGGGTGACGCGCAGGCCGTCCTTGCGGGCGGCGACCACGTCGTCGAGCCGGCGCACGTGGTCCATATGGCCGCCGAGCGCCGCGTAATCCTCGCGCCTCAAGGTGAACTCGATCGGCGCGACCAGCGCCGGCGTCGGCACCGAGCCGAACGCGCCTTCGGGCATCCGGGTCACGTCGACCATGAAGGTGATCCCGCCGCCGGGCCAGACGTAGACCGGCGCGCCGCCCGCGGTGACCCGGGTCAGAGCCTCGCGCACCGAGCGGGTGAGCCGGACCGGGTTCTCGGTCACGCCCGCGCGGAGGCTGCCGCCGGCGCCCGCCATGAACAAGACCGAGACCAGCGCGGGCTCGCAGTTCTCGCCGATCCGCGCGACCACGCGGGCGAGCGCCTCGGGCATCGGCGCGGGCCTCGGATGGAGATCGTCGTCGAGCACGTAGAAGGCCGCGTCCTCGCCGGTGGTGCTGACCATGAGCAATCTCAGGCCCGGCTTGGCGACCGCGGGATCGATGCGCTCGATGATCGTCAGCGGGTCGTCGATGTCGGTGCCGCCCCAGCCGCTGCCGGGGGCCGCGACCTGAAAGTAGCGCCCCGGGGTCGACCGCCGCCCGCGGACGCGGATTCCCGACGGCGGCATGCCGAGGAAGCGCCCGGCCTGATGCTCGGTCAGCACCCCGGTGATGTGGTCGTCGACCACGATGACCTCGTCGGCGAGGCCGAACCACTGGCGCGCGAACATCCCGATGGCGGCCGAGCCGCAGCCCACCCGCATCCGCTCCTCGCGCACGCCGTCGATCACCGGCGGCGCGCCCGCCTGCACGGTCAGCCGCGCCCCGCCGTCGACCGCAAGCTCGATCGGCTCGCAGTTGCACAGCGCGAGCATGGCGCGGCAGGTGACCGCGCCTTCCTTCTTCGAGCCGCCGGTGAGGTGCCGCACCCCGCCGAGCGCGAGCATCTGCGAGCCGTACTCGGCGGTCGTCACGTGGCCGACCTGCTCGCCCTCGCAGCGCACCGCGGCCTGCTCGGGACCGATATAGCGGTCGGTGTCGATCTTCAGCTTGAGCCCGCAATAGCTGAAGATCCCTTCGGTCACCACGGTGATCATGTCCACGCCGTCGCACTCGCTGGCGACGATGAAAGGCGCGGGCTTGTAATCGGGGTAGGTCGTGCCCGAGCCGATGCCGGTCACGAAGGTCGGCGCGCCGGGAACGAGGCCGCCATCCCAGTCGGCGGCGAGGAAAGGCACCATGCGCCCTTTCTCGTCCACGGTCTTCTGGGCGAGCACCACCGGATCGACCCGGTAGAGCGCGCCGTCGCGGTTGCCGTAGCGGTCGCAGGCCCCGGTCCGGCCGGGACGGATGCGGCACAGCACCGGGCAGGCGTCGCAGACGACGATGCCCTCGTCGCGCGGGCGCTTTTCAGCCGCGGTCATCGCCGCCTTCCGCCCGCGCCGCCAGGATCGCCGCCCGCACCCGGTCGGGGGTCGCCGGCACCCGGTCGATGCGCACGCCCGCCGCGCGGCGGATCGCGCCCAGGATCGCGGGCGCGGTCGGGATCAAGGCGGGCTCGCCGATCCCCTTGGCGCCCGAGGGGCCGAGCGGCTCGGGCTCCTCGATCAGGATGCAGACGATCTCGGGCACGTCGCCCACGGTCGGGATCAGGTAGTCGTGCAGGTTCTCGGTCCGGCCGGGGAGGTACTCCTCCATCAGCGCGAGCCCGAGGCCCTGGGCGATCCCGCCGTGGATCTGGCCTTCGACCTGGGTCGGGTTGATCGCCCGGCCGACGTCGTGGGCGGCGACGATGCGCAAGGGCTTGACCGCGCCCAGCGCCATGTCGACCTCGACCTCGGCCATCTGGGCGGCGAAGCCATAGCAGGCGTAAGGCGCGCCCTGGCCGTCGGCGTCCAAGGGACTGGTCGGGGGGTCGAAATAACCTTCGCCGACGAGCACGTCGCCGTTGTCGTCGGCCGGAAGGTTGTCGAGCGCGAGCGGCCGCGCCTCGCCCGCGTCGTGGACGACGATGCCCCCGTCGGCGGCCTCGATCGTCGCCCCCTCGCCCGCATTGGCGAGCCTCAGGATCTGGCGGCGAAGGTCGAGCCCCGCGCGCTCGGCGGCCTTGCCCGAGATGAAGGTCTGGCGCGAGGCCGAGGTCTTGCCCGCGTCCGCCGTCCGGTCGGTGTCGCCCGCGACCAGGTCGAGCGCGGCCATCGGCACACCGAGCGCGTCGGCGCAGATCTGGGTGAGGACCGTGTTCGATCCCTGGCCGATGTCGACCGCGCCGTTGTAAAGCGTGATCCGGCCTTCGCGCGAAAGCCCGACCCGGATGGTCGACGGGTTCGACATCGAGGTGTTGCCGATCCCGTACCACATGCACCCGATCCCGACCCCGCGCCGATGGGCAGGGTTGCGCGCGTTGTGCGCCTCGGCCCGGGCCAGCGCCGCCTTCCAGTGCGGGCGCAGGGCCTCCAGGCAGCGGACGAGCCCGGCGCTCGCCTCGAGCACCTGGCCGGTCGCGGTCGCGTCGCCGACGCGAAGCGCGTTCAGGTGCCGGAACTCGAGCGGGTCGATTCCCGCCTTGTCGGCGAGCGCGTCCATCAGCGCCTCGTGCACGATCGCCGCCTGGGGCACGCCGAAGCCGCGGAAGGCCCCGGCCGGCGGCGCGTTGGTGAACAGCGCCCGGGTCGTCGCCTTGACCGCCGGCGCCCGGTAAGGGCCGCTGGCGTGGACCGGAACCCGGTTGGCGACCGTCGGTCCCCAGGACGCATAGGCCCCGGTGTTGAAGTCGCCGTGGAAGACCAGGCCCACGAGCCGGCCGTCGCGGGTGCAGCCGGCGCGCCCGGTCATGCGCGCCGGATGGCGCTTGGTGCTCGCGGCCATCGATTCGGGACGCGCGTAGACGCAGCGGACCGGCCGCTCCAGCACCCAGGCGGCGACCGCAAGGAGGGGCTGGACCGACTGGTCGAGCTTGCCGCCGAAGCCGCCGCCGCAGGCGGTCGGCAGGATGCGCACGCGCGCTTCGGGAATGCCGAGCACGCCGGCGACCTCGGCCCGGTCCATATAAGGGGTCTGGGTGGTCGCGGAGACCTCGATCCGGTCGCCGACGCGCCGCGCGAAGCCGGCCTCGGGCTCGATATAGGCGTGCTCGACGAAGCTCGTTTCGCACGCCGCCTCGGCGACGATCTCGGCGGCCTCGATCGCGGCCTCGGCATCGCCCTTGACGACCCGGCCCCGGGTCAGCAGATTGCCGGGCCGGTCCTCGTGCAGCCGGGGGGCGTCCGGGGCGCAGGCGTCGTCGAGGGTTTCGATCGCGGGCAGCGGCTCCCAGTCGATCGGAAGGGCGTCGTCGCCGATCGCGGCGAGCGTCTCGGCGTCGCCGACGAGCGCGAGCACCGCCTCGCCGCGGTAACGCGCGTAGCCGTCGGCGAGCACCGGCTGGTCCTTGATGTCCGGGTAGATGCCGAAGCCGTTGCGCCCCGGCACGTCGGCGGCGGTCAGCACCCGCGCGAGCCCCGGATAACGGCGGTAGAGGGGATCGAAGTCGCCGAGCGCGAAGCGGGCGTGCGCGTGGGGCGAGCGCGCCACGCGCAGCCACAGCGCGTCCGCGGGCGCGGCGTCGTCGCCATAGACCGCGGTCCCGGTGAGGCGCGCGATTCCGTCGACCTTGGGCGCGCGCGCGCCCACCGCCGCGCCCGCCGGCGGCGGGGCCGGACCGTCTTCCACGCCGTCCGCGGCGGCGATCACCGCCTCGACGATCTTGCGATAGCCCGTGCAGCGGCACAGGACGCCGGCGAGCGCGTCGGCGACCTCGGCCGGCGCGGGCTTCGGATTGCGGCGCAACAGATCGGCCGCCGCCATCAGCATCCCGGGCGTGCAGATCCCGCACTGGGCCGCGCCGTGGACGTGGAAGGCGCGTTGCAGCGCATCGAGCGCGCCGTCGCGGGCGAGCCCTTCGACCGTCTCCACCCGGCGGCCCGCGACCTGGGCCAGCGGCGTCAGGCAGGCGCAGACCTGGCGGCCGTCGATCAGCACGGTGCAGGCCCCGCAGTCGCCCGCATCGCAGCCGACCTTGGTTCCGGTCAGCCCGAGCCGGCGGCGGAGAGCGACCGTGAGCCGCTCGGCGGGCGGAGCCTCGAGCGCGACCGCGCGGCCGTTGAGGGTGAAGGCGATCGCGGCCGACTCGGTCATGGCGTCGCTCCTTCCCCGCCTGTCGCCAGCCGGTCGAGCGCGCGCCGCACGAGCGTCAGCGCCGCGTCGCGCCGGTAGGCGGCGGTCGCGCGCACGTCGTCGATGGGGCTCAAGGGCGCGAGATGCTCGGGCGCGGCCACGGCCCCAAGCCCGTCGCCGAGCGGCCGCCCGATCAGCGCCTCTTCGAGCGCGGGAAGCCGCCTGGCGGTCGGCGCCGCCGCCCCGACCGAGACCCGCGCCGCGGCGACGCGATCGCCGTCGCGCTCGATCACCGCGGCCACCATGACGATCGAGATTACGAGATAGCGCCGGGCGCCGAGCTTGAGAAACGCGCTCAGCGCCGGACGCCGGGGCTTGGGCACCAAAATCGCGGTCATCAGCTCGTCGTCGCGGCGAAGCGTGGCGCGGTTGCCGGTGATGAAGTCCTCGACCGGCAGCCGCCGCACGCCGTCCCGCGAAGCGAGCTCGACCGAAGCGCCCATGGCCTGAAGATTGGGCGGTCCGTCGGCGGCGGGCGAAGCATTGCAGAGGTTGCCGCAGAGCGTGCCCGCGTTCTGCACCTGCGGCCCGCCGACCTCGCGCGCGGCCGCCTTGAGCCCGTCGAACAGCGGCGGCAGCGCGGCGTCGAGAAGATCGCGCCAGGTCGCGAGCGCGCCGATCCGCCAGTGGTCCTCGCGCTCCTCGATGCCGCGCAAGGCCGGGATCGCCGTGATGTCGAGCACGTCCTCGACGACCGCGCGGCCAACGCGCGCCGGGTAGAAATCGGTCCCTCCGGCGAGGACGAGCGGACGATCCCGGGCCAGAGCGTCCAGCGCTTCGGCCAATGCGGCCGGCCGCAGGTAGCGCCCCATCGCTGCGTCTCCCTTCGCGATTTTATTGTTTGTGTACATATGAATTTCACGACAACGCCGCCCCCCTGTCAAGAGCCATGGAGCGGATAGCGCGCGCTCAGCCCAGGCGGCGCAGGAGAGCGAGCAGACGGCGGCGATCGCGCGCGTCCAAGGGCGCGAGGATGGCCTCGCTGACCCTTTCGGCGCGGCCGGTCAGCGCGGCGACCGCGCGGCGGCCGTCCTCCGACAGGGTGAGCACCGTGCGCCGGCGGTCGGCGGAATCGGCGCGGCGCTCGATCAGGCCGCGAGCGACGAGCCGGCGGATCACCCCTTGCACGGTCGCCGGGTCCATGGCGGTCAACCGGCCGAGATGGTTTTGCGACAGCGCGCCTTCGTCGGCGAGCCGAACCAGCGCCGCCCATTGCGTCGGCGTGATCTGGACGTCGCCGAAAGCGGCGAGGAAGATGGCCGACGCCCTCTGGTGCGCCCGCCGCAGAAGGTAACCCACCTGATCGTCGAGGCGATAGGGCGCAGTCGCCCCGTCGTCCGACAAGGTCTCGTCTTCCGCAATCCGATCCTGGCCCATGGCCGAGCCTCCCCCGGCCCTTAAATTGTTTGTATACATACTAATCGACCGCGCCCGCGCTCTGTCAAGAAGCCCTGGCGAGGACGCGCCCACACGAGCGCGGCCCGCGCTCTCGGCCGTCCTCACAG
>CAYYWV010000062.1:0-14942 GCA_964475385.1 uncultured Alphaproteobacteria bacterium
AATGCCGTTTCGCCCTTGAACGGCCCCTTGGGACCGAGGGCCTCACCCTGAGCGCCCCGCGAAAGCGCGGGCCTGTCGAAGGGCGAGGCCCGAGTCTCTTCATGGGCGAACGGGCGAGAGACCGCAACCGGGCGCGGCCGCTCGGCGGCGGGCGCAAGGGGGCGCAGCCATCGGGGCCGCCGCTTATCACCCCCACCCAACCCTCCCCCATCGAGGGGGAGGGCTCGATCGTTGGGGCCGCACGGCAATTCCCCCTCCCTCGATGGGAGGGGGCAGGGGGAGGGTGAGACCGTTTCGCCCTTGAACGACTCCATGGGACCGAGGCCCTCATCCTTCGACCGTGCTCAGGATGAGGGCCTCACCCTGAGCGCGCCCCCGCGAAAGCGGGGCCTGTCGAAGGGCGAGGCCCGGGTCTCTTCATGGGCGAACGGGCATTACTCCGGCGCGGGACGAAAAAACGGCGGTCTCGAAGGACCGCCGTTTCGCCTCCCTGCCGGGGCGTCGCCCCGCGTTCTGTGGTTTTCTCCCTGCCTGCGCGTCTTTCCCTTCCGCTTCAGGCCTTGCGGCGACGGCGGCGCGCGATTCCAAGCCCGACGAGGCCGGCGCCGAAGAGCGCGAGCGTCGCCGGCTCGGGCACCTTTTGCGCCACCGTGATCCCGTTGAGATAGAACTGGGCGTTCCTATAGGCGAACTCAAACGTCTGCCCGACAAGCGCCGGGGTGAAATCGACCGTCCCCGCAAGCGCCTGCAAGATGAAAGAGACGTCGCCCCCCTGCGTCGTTATGCTCATGCCAACGGCGGCGTCTTGGGCGAAGCTCGGGTCGTGGGTCGCGTTGCGGAACGTCGCCTGCGAGAAGACGACGTCGACGGGGTTGTCGGCGAGGTCGTAGAACGAGAGCTTGAGCACCTCGCCCATGGTGACGTTGTCGTCGGACGACGGGGTGCACTGGTTGTCCTGCGTAAGCGCTTTGCAGACGCCGAGGCCCGCCCGCTTGCCGCCGGCCGGGCCGTCGAGATAAGCGGAAAAGGAAGGCGTATCGAAAATATCCAGACCTTCCGCGACGATGCGCAAATCGCCGACCGTCAGCGCATTCTTCGTTCCCGAAGGAAGCGTGATCGATCCGAAGGACGCCCCCGGGTTCGGAAGAGCGCCGACGCCCGTCCGCGACTCCCACGAGCCTTCGTTGCCGACGGCGAGCGCGCCGAAGTCGATCACCACCGCCCGGGCGGCCGGGGCGAAGGCGGCGGCGCCGAGGAGCCCCGCGATTGCTACGGCGAAGACCCGCGAAAGGAGGATCGGCCGCTCTTTCCGACGTTTGGTCATGTTCTCGTATCCACCAATGCCCGTGTTTTCTCCACCGCTTAAGATATCGAAAACGATGCAAGTCTCGTGCCACCGGAGAAAATATCACGGATTCCGCCGGGCTAGCTGGTTAAAGGCAAAAGCCTTTTCGGAAATGTGTAAAGCGCACCGACACCTCAACCGCCCCCCGCTGCGCGTATTTTCATGTGTTTTCTTTCATTCCAACGGGTTAGGTTGCTCTCGCTGTGTAAAAAATCCCGACAAACGGCGGCTTGGGAAGAGCCGTCGTTGGCGCGCTCGACGGGCGATCGCCGATCACGCTGCGCGACGGCGGCGCAAGACGCCAAGGCCGATCAAGCCGACCCCAAGCAACGCGAGCGTCGCGGGCTCGGGAACGGAAATGGGCACGCTCGTCAACTCGCGCAGGATCTTGGCCTTAATCGCGGGTCCGAAGTCGTTATAGCCGTTCGCCACCTGAAGGAAGCCGCCGCCGGGCGTCACGATATTATCCTGGTACCATGCCTGAAGCCCCGGCTCTCCCAGAACCGCCAAGCCGTTGATCGTGATGCCCGCAGAATGGACCTCGGTTGCTGCGGCCAACGTAGAGCCCCCTACGTTGTCTTGCCCGTCCCCCGCGATGTCGATGACCTTTCGCGTTCCTTCAAATCCCATGGCGTCGGCGAGCTTGATCATGCCCCTTCCCCACCGAATCGCATCGCCAGGGGCCGTAAAGCCCGTGCCCACCCGCGGCATGCTGTTCATGGCCGCGGCGAAGGCGTTCGCCGAGGCGGCGTCGGTGACATGCGTCCAATACACGCGGATGCTTTGGTAATGACTCCATTCTCCGTAAGCGACGACGATGCCGCCTGGAATGGCCGCAATGGCCGCCTGGACCGCGGAGTCCTGAAAGGCGCTGACATAGCCCTGCTTCTGAAGCTGGTACTCAGAATTGCTAACGCTCCCCGATACATCGGCCAAAAGCATCAATTTCAAGCCGACCGGCACCGCTTTGGCGGGCGCGCCAAAGAAGGCCATTCCCAACGCCAGGCCGAGGCTGAGCATGGCGCGTCGCACAACCTTGAACATGGTTCCTTTCGCCACTTACTGCCGTTCCGCTGTTACACGTCGCCCCTGCGGCGCTGAGACGACAAGTTTTTAACGCTCTATGCAAACCGGATGCCAATCGATAGCGGCGCAAAAATATTGTTATATACCAATGTGTTGAGTAGATCCCGGATTTCGACGTTTTGCGAGGGCCGCCAGATTGTAAAATTTTCCGACAGAAGAATATTGGGGGTTAATGCCCGATTCGCTCTCCTTCCCGCTGGGGGAGATATTATTTCCCATATATATCAATATGTTAATAAATTTTGCCGGATGGCTGCGCCCCGTTGCGAAACTGTAAAAATTTCCGACGGCCGGTCGCCGCCTTCCGACAGCCCGTTACGGAGAAAGCTTCTGTTTCAATAAGTTATAAATTTCGCGGTGTAAAGAATCCCGACAGGGGCGCGCCGCCTCAAAGGCTATGGGCGGGCGAGGCCGCGTCTCCGGGCATGGCGCAGCTCAGCGGAGCGAGCGGCCGCGAACGCCCCCTCGAGGGCGCGGCAGCCGCGATTACGGCGCGCATCGCCGACCTGGACAGTTCTCCGCAGGACTTGCGCGGAATCTCGAGCGAGCGCCTGACGCTTGCCCCGATGCGGCGCTCGCCCCGAGGGCTTTATCGTCGAGAGCGAATAGAAGCCGCTGCGCGCGCGGGCCGGCGGCGGCCCGAGGGACCGCCGCTTCGCCATCTCCCGGGGCCGTCCCGCGTTCGATGGCGCTCTCCCCGCCTTGCGCGTTCCTTTCCGCTTCAGGCCTTGCGGCGACGGCGGCGCGCGATTCCAAGCCCGACGAGGCCGGCGCCGAAGAGCGCGAGCGTCGCCGGCTCGGGCACTTTGCCGACGCGGAAATTCGGCCGCTGCCGGAGGTAAACCGGATCGGTCGGCGTAGAGTCGGTGATTACGAACGTGAAGCTCACTGTTCCGCCGGGCGCGACCGCCCCCCCCGAATAGTTGATGAAATCACGCGGATCGATGATCTCGTTGACGATCGTGAACACATCCGAGGTAAATGGCCGGACGCTGGCCGCTCCCTGGGCGAACGAGAGCCCATCGCCGTTCGAGCTGGGCGTGCCGAGGATCTCTTGGAGCTCGTGATCGTAGGAAGTCCAGGTTTGACCCGTCAGGTTCGTGACAATCTTCTTAAGATAAAAGCCGGTTTTATGATTCGTTCCGGCTAAATTGCCATTTTGGTTGGCGAAATCGGGCAGGCCAGAGATGCTCAACGTAAGGTCGAGACCGGTTACGTTCTCCAAAAGGACGATCGGATCGGCGGCCGTTCCCGTTCCGCTGCCGCCAGTAATGGTTACGTTCGCCCCCACCTCGGTAAAGGTGAGGCCATTCACCGTGACCGGCGTCGCCTTGGCGGGCGCGCCAACGAATGCTATTCCGAGCGCCAAGCCAAGGCCCAGAGCGGCGCGTCGCATGATCCCCGCGATCCCCACAGCGAAAGCTCGTGAAAATCGCGCTGCCCATCCATTCCGATCTTGTCCCATGATTCCCTACCAACAATGTTCTAATTTCTCTTCCTCTTAAAGCCTGCAAGTTTCGTGCCACAGGGGCGAACCCTAGCGATTCCGCCGGGTTGGTCACTTTAAGGCCAGAAGCGACTTCGGGATTCTGTAAAGCGCGCCGACACCCTGGCCGCCGCTTTTCAAGCGTATTTTCAAGAGATTTTTTTAGTTCAACGGGTTAGCCCGATTCCGCAGTGTAAAGAATCCCGACAGGGGCGCGCCGCCTCAAAGGCTATGGGCGGGCGAGGCCGCGGGCGGTCTCTTGAATCAGGCTCCAGGCGGCCTCGATGTGGCGGCGCTCGGTCGCGGTCTGACCGACGCAGAAGCGGATGGCGTAGGCCCCGTTGAGCCGGGCGTGGGTCAGATAGACCCGCCCCGAATCGTTCAAGACGTCGAGGAGCCGCGCGTTCAGCGCATCGAGCGCCGCGCCCTCGGCCATGCCTTGGGGCCGATAGCGGAAGCAGAACAGCGCGAGCCGGGCCGGGGCCAAGATCTCGAAATCGGGCGCGGCGGCGATTCGTTCGGCGAGATCCCGGGCCAGCGCGATATGGGCGCGGATGCGCGCCCTGAGCCCTTCGACCCCGAAGTTTCGGATCACGAACCAGAGCTTGAGCGCCCGGAACCGCCGCCCGAGCGCGATCCCCCAATCGCGGAAGTTGACGACCTCGGCGTCCTCGGCGGTCTTGAGGTACTCGGGCGCGATCGCGAAGGTCCGCACCCAGGCTTCCGCGTCGCGGACGAAGCAGGCCGAACAGTCGAAGTTGGTGAACAGCCACTTGTGCGGGTTGAACACGAAGCTGTCGGCGGCGTCGACCCCGGCGATCATCCAGCGCGCCTCGGGCAGCACCAGCGCGCTGCCCGCCCAGGCGGCATCCACATGCAGCCACAGCCCTTCGCGGGCGCAGATCGGGGCGATCTCCGGCAAGGGATCGAAGCCCCCCGCGGCGGTGGTGCCGAGGGTTGCGATCACGCAAAGCGGGCGCGCGCCCGCCGCGCGGTCGGCGGCGATGGCGCGGGCGAGCGCATCGGCGCGCATGGCGAAGGCGGCATCCGCCGGGATCTTGCGCAAAGCCTCGTCGCCGAGCCCGGCGATCCGCACCGCCTTGTCCACCGACGAGTGGGCCTCGGCCGAGCAATAGACCGCGAAACGGCCTTGGTCCGCGAGCCCCTGGGCGTTGCCGAGCCCCCCGGTCGCGCGTTCGCGCGCGGCCAAGAGCGCGCAGAGCGTCGCGGCCGAGGCCGTATCCTGAATCACGCCCGCGAAGCCCTGCGGCAGGCCGATCATCTGGCGCAACCAGTCGAGAACCCGGATCTCGAGCTCGGTCGCCGCCGGCGAAGTCTGCCAGATCATGCCCTGGACGCCGAGCGTTGCGGTCAGCATCTCGGCGAGCACCGAGGGCGGGCTCGAGTTGGCCGGAAAGAAAGCGTGAAAGCCCGGATGCTGCCAGTGGGTGATCCCGGGCAGGATGATGTCTTCAAAGTCTCGGAAGATGGCCTCGATCGGCTCGCCCGCCTCGGGCGGCGCGGCGGGCAACCGGGCGGAGATCTCGCCGGGGCGGGTCCGCGACCGGACCGGGAATCGCTCGACGCCCTCGAGGTAGTCGGCCATCCAGTCGACGAAGGCGTGGGCGTGGCGGCGGAACGAATCGTCCTTCATAGGCCTCCCGCAGGCCGGCGAGCCCCGCGATCGACTTTAGCGATGGTCGGGTTGGTTCATCGCGTTCGTGCGTCGCTCGCTCCGCACCGCCTTGACGACGTCGGTCACCGCAAGCGCGACCACCGCGATGGCGATCAGCCAGAACGCCACCGAGGGAATCCGCAAAAGATAAAAGGACAGAAAGACGATCATGGCAGCGATCGCGATGACGCCGGTGACGATATTGATCATGGCCTGTCTCCTTCGTCGCCCGTGCTACCCGGTCGCCTCGAGGCGCTCGCCCCCGTCGTCCTCGGGATCGGCGTCCTCTGCGGCGAGCCGCCGCACCAGCCAGCGCGCGGTGCGCAAAAGACGCGCGTCGTCGCCGAGCGGGGCGACGAGCTGCACGCCGAGCGGCATGCCCGCCGTCCCTTCCATCAGCGGCAGCGTGATCGCAGGCAGCCCGCATAGCGTCCAGATGGTGCAGAAGGCGGGGCTTCCGGTGCTCTCCAGCCCCACTGGAGCGACCCCCGGGGTCGCCGGGGTGACCAAAGCGTCGTACCGATCAAAGGTTTCCTCGAGCAAAGCGCGCAGGGCGGCGATCTCACCGAGCGCTTCGTTGTAATCGACCGCGCGAACCTTAAGGCCGCGCTCGATCATCTCGACGAGTTGCGCGCTCAGCCCGCCTTGGCGGTACTCGCGCTCGAAGCTGCGCGCGAGATCCGCTTCCAAGATCGTCTGATGCCAGGCATGCGCCTGCGCGAAGTGGGGGGGCAAGGTGACGTCCTCGATGCTCTCGCCGAGAACCTCGGCAAGCTCGGCGAAAGCCTCATGGGTCTCCTCGTCGGCCTGATCCCAGATCGGGGTGCGGGCCAGCCCCAGTTGGGGCGGCAGCGGCGGCTCGCTGCGGGCGATGGCGAGCAGTCGCGGGCGCGCCCGCGGGCGGGTGTCGGGGTCCAACGGATCGTAGCCGATCAGCGCCTCGGCGATGAGCGCCGCGTCCTCGACGTCGCGCGCGAAGACCCCCACTTGGTCGAGCCAGCGCGACTGCTGCAGAATCCGGTGGCGCGAGATCAGACCGAAGCTCGGCTTGTAGCCAACCACGCCGCAGAAGGCCGCGGGCCGGATGACCGAGCCGTTGGTCTGGGTGCCGATGGCGAGCGGAACCATGCCTGCGGCGACCGCCGCGGCCGAGCCGCTCGACGAGCCCCCGGGCGTGCGCGTGGGATCGTGCGGGTTGCGGGTCGGCCCCGGTGTGTAGACCGCGAGCTCGGTGGTCGCGGTCTTGCCCGCGACCAGCCCTCCGGCCTCGCGCAGACGCGCCACGGCGGCCGCGTCCTCGACCGGCGTGCGCCCGGCGTGCAACGGCGTGCCGTCCTCGGTCGGATAGTCCCGGGTGTCGAAGATGTCCTTGACCCCGACCGGCAGGCCGTGCAGGGGGCCGAGCGGCGCCCCGGCGGCCCGCGCCTCGTCGGCGGCGCGGGCCTGTTCGAGCAGGTGCTCGCGGTCGAGATGCGCCCAGGCCTGCACCTCGGGCTCGCGCTCGTCGATCCGCTCGAGGCAGCTCTCGGCGAGCTCCACGGCCGACAGGCTGCCCTCGGCGATCGCTTCCGCGGCCGCACAAGCGCCGAGCTGCCAAGGAGCGATCTCGCTCATCTCAGCGCCCGTAGATCAGGCCGGGCAGCCACAGCGCCAGACCCTGGAAGTTGTAAAGCAGAACCATCGACAGGAACACAACCGCCAGGAACGGGAAGCTGCCCCGGAAGATATCCATCAGCTCGACATGCGGCGGCGCCACCCCTTTGAGATAGTAGGCCGCCATCGCCATCGGCGGGGTCATGAACGAGGTCTGGAGGTTGAGCGCCACCAGAATCCCGAAGAACAGCGGATCGACGCCGAAATTGTCGAGCAACGGCAAGAAGATCGGCACGAAGATGATGATGATCTCGCTCCACTCGAGCGGCCAGCCGAGCAGGAAGATGATCACCTGGGCGAGGATCAAGAAGGTGACCGGGTGGAGGTTGAGCCCGAGCACGAACTCCTCGATGAGCTGCTGCCCGCCGAGATAGGAGAACACCGACGAGAAGGTCCACGAGCCGACGAACAGCCAACACACCATCGCCGAAGTCCGCACCGTGAGATACACCGATTCCTTGAGCATCTGCCAGGAGAGCGCCCGATAGGCGGCGGCGAGAATCAGGCTGCCGGTGGCCCCCAGAGAAGCCGCCTCGGTCGGCGTGGCCAGCCCGAACAGGATCGCGCCGAGCACCGCCATGATCAGAAGGGCGAGCGGCAGGAAGCTGGTCACCAGCATCCACAGGAGCTGGCTCATCGGCATGTCGCTCTTCGGCGGCTTGGGCGCGATCGAAGGATTGATGATCGCGCGCCCGACAACGTAGACCATGTACAGGCCCGCGAGCATCAGCCCCGGAATCATCGCCGCGGCATAAGCCTGGACCACGGAGACCCCGGCGGTGGCCGAGTACACGATCAGCATGATGCTGGGCGGGATCAAAATCCCAAGGCACCCGCCGGCGACGATGACGCCCGAGGCGAACCGAACATTGTATCCCGCCTTGAGCAGCGCCGGGTAGGCGAGCAGGCCCATCAGAGTGACCACCGCGCCGATGATCCCGACCGCGGTCGAGAACAGCGCGCAGGTGGCGAGCGCGGCGACCGCCATCGAGGCCGGCACCCGACGAGCGGCGAGGTTCAACGAAAAGAACAGCCGATCGACGATGTTGGCCCGTTCAAGGATATAGCCCATGAACAGGAACAGGGGCACGGCGACCAGCACGTCGTTCGACATCACCGAGTAGGTCTGATTGACGAGCAGGTCGAAGATGTTGTTGTCGTACCAGGGCAGCGCGTCGTTGTAGTAGGCGTAAAAGCCGAAGCCCACCCCCATCGCGATCAGAGTGAAGGAGATGGGGAAGCCGAGCATGATGGCGAAAATCAGCCCCCCCATCTGGAGCATGGCGACTTGCGGGTCGGTCATGACGCGTTACCCTTGCCCGGACCGGTATCCTGTTCGGTCCCGTTCTTCCGGTCGAGCCCGAGGACGTGCTCGAGCTCGCGCTCGCGTTCTTCGATTGCTTTGCGCTGCTCGGAGAGCAAGGCCTGCTCCATTTCCTCGACGTCCTGCATGCGCTCGGGCCACGCGCCCTCGCGCAAGCAGATGATGCAACGCGCGATCTCGGCGAACCCCTGGAGGAAAAGCAGCCCGGCCGCAATGGGAAGGATCGTTTTCAACGGAAAGACGGGCACCCCGGCCGGCGAGTTGATGCTGATCTCGCCGCGCGGCCCGGCCGGGCCAAAGGGCATGTAGCTCCAGGATTCTCCAGCGTAATCGACGCCTGCGTAGACCAGCGCGGCCATCCCGGGGAAGAAGAACGCCAAGTACAGGACCAGCTCGATGACCGCCTGCACCCGCGGCGGCCACAGCCGGTAAATGACGTCGCCGCGCACATGGCCCCCGCGCGAGAGCGTGTAGGCGCCGGCCATCATGAACAGCGTCCCGTACATCGTGTAGCTGATATCGAAGGCCCAGTCGGTGGGATCGTTGAACAGGTAGCGCATCCCAACGTCGTAGGTCACGCTGATCGACAGGATCAGAATGCCCCAGGCGAAGGCTTTGCCGATCCAAGTGCTGAGGCTGTCGATCGCATAAAGAAAGCCGTTGACCTTGCTTTGCATGGCTTATGAAGCGACTGAGGTGGGTGACGACGGGGCGGCGCCAGCCGACGACGCCGCCCCGCCCATCGGGCATCCCATGTAGGGAACCGGGCCGTTTCGCCTAGAAGCCCAGCTCGCCCGGGAAGTAGTGATCGAACGCGAGCTTGTAGTCCGCCGAGTTCATCAGGTTGTAGAACGCCACGCGATGCGCGAAGGCCTTCTGCGAATCGACCACCTTCTTGAAGAACGGATCCTTCATCAGGTTGGCCATCACCTTGTCCCAGGCGTCGAGCTGCGCGTCCATGACGGACTGCGGCGTGCGATAGACCTTGACCCCCTTCTCCTTGATCAGCCACTGGAGATCCTTGGAGTACTGGTCCATGGCGAGGTTGAAGTTCGCGGTGCTCGCCGCCTCGGCCGCGTGCTTCAGGATCGCCTGGTGCTCCTTGGGCAGCGACTCGTACTTGGTCTTGTTGAAGATGATCTCGAAGAACTCCGCGGCCTGATGGTAGCTGCCCATCATGTAGACCTTGGAGACGTCCTGGGCGCCGAAGCGGCTGTCGGAGGTCGGGTTGTTGTACTCGAAGGCCTCGATCACGCCGCGCTCCAGCGCCGGGATGATCTCGCCGCCGGGAAGCTGGGTCACCTTGACGCCCATCGCCGACATGATGTCGGTGGCGAGCCCCACGGTCCGGTACTTCAGGCCCTTGAGCTGATCGACGCTCGTGATCCGCTCCTTGAACCAGCCGAGCGGCTGGGTCGGCATCGGCATCGCGAAGAAGCCGACCAGGTTGAGGCCGAGGATCTTCTGGACGAGTTCGAGATAAAGCTCGTGCCCGCCGCCGTTGTAGATCCAGGCAAGGCCGTGGTGGGCGTTCTGGCCGAACACCGGGCCGGTGCCGAACAGCGAAGCGGCCTTGTTCTTGCCGTACCAGTAGGCGGCGACCATGTGCCCGGCGTCGAGCACGCCCTTGTGCACCGCGTCCTGAACCTGGAACGACTTCACCACCGCGCCGGACACCAAGTAATTGATCTTGAGGCGGCCGCCGGACATCGCATTGACGCGGTCTACGTATTGCATAGCCATGTCGTTGAAGATGTCCTTGGCGCCCCAGGCGCCCTGCATCTTCAGCGTCACGGTCTGGGCGCGCGAGACCTGCGGGAATGCGATCGCCGCCGTCGCGCCGGCCGCGGTCGCCGCCGCACTCTTGAGGAACCGGCGCCGGCTTGCGGCCTTGGCCTTGGCCTTGATGCTCCCGTTGACGGTAACTTTGGTACTCATGACGTGGTCCTCCCTGCGTAAGGATTGCGCGCAGCGCGCCGAAACCGGAGACCAGCCCGTGCGCGGCCCAAAAGGCGCGTGCTCACCGGCGAACGCACTCTCGCCTGGCGATTTCTCGATTTCCCGAGCCTGCGCCTCCCTGCCGCGCCGGTCGGGGCATGCGCCCCACGGTCTTTAATTCCCCCTGGCCACATCGCTGCGACGGGCCAGCGGCCCCTAAAACTCCAACATTTTCGGGGTTCCCGCAACCCTTTTTCCGGCGCGGGATCTTCCGCGCCTTGTCGATCATCGGAACGCGCATTCCGGTCACGCCACCCGGTCGCGCGGCGCGCGCCCGGCCACGATCGCATCGAGGTTGTCGAGCGCCCGAAAGCCCATCGCGTCGCGAGTCTCGCGGGTGGCGCTGCCGATATGCGGCAACAGAAAAACGTTGTCGAGCGCGCGGTAGCCGGGATGAATCTCGGGCTCGTTGTTGTAGACGTCGAGACCGGCGGCGAACAGGTGGCCCGAGCGCAACGCCGCGATCAGCGCCTCGTCGTCGACGATGGCGCCGCGCGCCGTGTTGACCACGATCGCGCCTTCGGGCAAAAGCGCGATCCGCCGCGCGTCCAGAAGACCCGTGGTCTCGGGCGTCGCCGGGCAATGCAGCGAAAGAACATCGCAGCAGGGGAGCAGGTCTTCGATCGCGTCGTGATAGATCGCCCCCGCCTCGGCCTCGGGCGCGAGCCGGCGGCGGTTGTGATAGTGAATCTCCATGTCGAAGCCGCGGGCGCGGCGGGCGGCGACCTGGCCCACGCGCCCCATGCCGATCACGCCGAACCGCTTGCCGGTGATCTGGCGGCCGACCATGAAGGCCGGGCTCCAGTCGCGCCACTGGGCGCTGCGGACCAGGCGCTCGCCCTCGCTCGCGCGACGCGCCGCGCCGAGCATGAGCAAAATCGCGATCTCGGCGGTGGCGTCCGAGAGCACGTCCGGCGTGTTGGTGACGATCAGCCCCCGCGCCGCCGCCGCTTCGAGATCGACGTGATCGACCCCGACCGAGAAGTTGACGATGGCGCGCACGCTTTCCGGCAGCCGCGCGATCAGCGCGGCGGTGAAGCGCTCGGTGTGGCAAGGCAGGATCGCGACCGCGCCTTCGGCGCGCTCGACGATCTCGTCGGCCGTGTAAAGCCGGTCATCGGGGTTGAGCCGGGCGTCGTAGTCGCGCGCGAGCCGGGCTTCGACCGCCTCGGGCAGCTTACGGGTGACGAGCACCGTGGGCTTTTCGGTCATGGCCTTGACCTTTCCGGGATGAAAAACGATGGACCGCGCGGCCATGATACGCGCTCGCCCGCCCGGCTCAAAGCGGCGCTCAGGGCCGAACGCGGCGGCGCGATCCGCAAAGGCGTTCGCTTTCGGATTCATGGAACGTTTACGCTATGCGGATACATGTAACCGCAGGCTTGGAACCCCGCGGCCGGCGACGGAAGGCGGCGCATCATGTGGATATTGGTGGTCGAAGACGATTCGGCGGTGGCCGATAGCCTTGCGCTGACGTTGCGCGCCGAGGGCTATACGGTGGACACGACCGAGTTCGGCGCCGACGGCCTCGCGTTCGGCGAGAGCTACGCCTACGACCTGATCGTGCTCGACCTCATGCTGCCCGACATCGACGGCTACGAGGTGCTCGAACGCCTGCGCGCCCGTCACGTGGACACGCCGGTGCTGATACTCTCCGGCCTCGGCGATCCCGATCATCGGGTCAAAGGGATCAGCGCGGGGGCCGAGGTCTATCTGACCAAGCCTTTCGACCGGCGCGAGCTCGTCGCCCATGTCGAGGCCATCGGGCGTCGCCATCGCGAGAGGACCGAAGCTCTGGTCCGCAAGGGACGGCTCACCATGCTTTCGGAAACCACCGGCGTCACCCGCTAAACGGGCCGCCGGGGACCGTCGGTTCGATGGCTGCGAAGAGCGCGGTCAGGCGAGCTTCCGAAACACCTTGACCGAGCAGGCGAAGGAATCGACCTTGACGCCGGCGCGGGTCAGCCGGCCCTCGATACGCGCGAAGCTCGGCTCGATGATGAGCCCAGCGAGCACCGCAGTGTCCATCGCCTCCTGCAGCTCGTTGCAGGCGCGCAGGATTCGGTCGGCAAGGTCGCGGTCGTCGGGGAGCGCCTCGAGATCGTTGTCCTCAACCAGTTTGTGAATGCGGATCGAACCCGTTTTCTTGAGACTCGACAGATCGGGGGCGTTCCTTTCTTCGCCCGTCGCCTCGACGGCAGGGGCGGTTTCCTTGCCCTTGCTCTCGCCCTCGGCGACGATCGGCTGCTTTCTGGCCCCAAACAACGGCCGCCCCATGTGGCGCTCCTGTATGCCCGATCCAAGGTTGCGCCAGTCTAGGTAGTGACGGTTAGCGGTTCGTTAACGGCGTTTCGTCGGAGGGCTCCGGCCCCGGTTCTGCGGCCGACTCGCTCGCTCGCGGGTCCAATGTGGCAATGGTCGCCGGGATGGTGGGGGGCACGGCCACGTAGTCGGCCTGTTCCTCGGCCGGCAGCGGGGCGCGCCGGCCCATACGGTAAACGACGAAGGCGGCGAGCGCGAGCAGCACCGCGAGGGCGTAGAAAAACAGCCCCGCCGGCCCGAAGGCGGCCATCGCCGGTATCGCCAGAAGCGGCCCGAGGCTCGCGCCGATCCCGAAGGCGAACAGGAGCCCCGCGCTCGCCGCCACGAAGTCGGAGGCGTCGAGGTAGTCGTAAGCGTGCGAGACCGCAAGCCCATAGATCGGCTGGTTGAAGCCGCCGAAAGCGATGCCGAACACCAGGAGAACCGGCAACGCGGCATCGTGGAAGGCCGCGAATCCGAGAGCGGCCAGAGCGACGCCCAGGCAGGCGAAGACCATCACCCGGCGGCGGTCGAAGCGGTCGGAGATCGCGCCGAACGGGTACTGCATCACGAAGCCGCCGAGTCTCAACGACAGCATCAAGAGCCCGATCGCGCCGGCGGTCAGCCCGATGCGCTGGCCGAACACGGCGCCGAGCGCAGACACCGCGCCCGAGACCAGCCCGGCGGCGAGCGCGCCCGAGACCGCCACCGGCGAGAGCGCGATCAGCGCCCCGAGCCCGAACCGGCCGGGCTCGCCGAGCTCGGGGTTGCCGGCCCGGGTGAGCGCCACCGGCAGCAGAGACAGCGACAAAAGGATCGCCGCAACCACGAACAGAGCGTGCCCCGCAGGATCCCCGAGGTTGACGAGCAACGGGCCCGCGCCGACCCCGGCCGAGCTGGCGATCGCGTAAAAGGCGTAGACCCGCCCGCGGTTCTCGTTGCTCGCCTCGTACTGAAGCCAGGACTCGGCGATCATGTAGAGCCCCGCGCTCGAGATCCCCATCGCCGCGCGCAGGCCCGCCCAGACCCAGGCCGCGCCGATCAGGGTGTGGAGAAGCGCCGCGATCGAAGCCACCGCGGCGAACACCGTAAACGCGCGGATATGGCCCACCCGGCGGATGATGCGCCCGCACCAGAGCGCACCCGCGAGCATGCCGGCGTAATAGGTCGCGCCGACGAGCCCGATCACCCCCCCTGAGACGCCGTCGAGCGACATCCGAATGCCGAGCAGCGTGAACATCAGCCCGTTGGCGAGCCCGAGGATGGCGATCCCGGAAAGCAGCGCGGCGATCGTCGGCAGAACGCTCAGCATCGGCCTTCGACCCCGCGCGCGGGCATGGCTACGGCTGGCCGTCGTCGGGCGGGCCGAAGCCGCCGCCGCCTGGGGTCTCGATCACGAACACGTCGCCCACGCCCATCTCGATCTGGTCGCAGCCGCCGAGCTCGACCGTCGCGCCGTCGACGCGCTCGACCCGGTTGCGGCCCAGCGCCCCCGGCCGTCCGCCCGCAAGCCCGAAGGGGGCGACTCGGCGGTGGCCCGAGAGAATCGCCGCGGTCATGGCCCTGCGGAAGCGGATGCGCCGGACCACTCCGTCGCCGCCGCGATGCCGCCCCGCCCCGCCCGAGCCGCGCCGGATGGCGAAGGCTTCGAGGATCACCGGGAAGCGCCATTCGAGAACCTCGGGATCGGTCATGCGCGAGTTGGTCATGTGGGTGTGCACCGCGTCGGTCCCGTCGAAGTCGGGGCCTGCGCCGGACCCGCCGCAGACGGTCTCGTAGTACTGCCAGCGGTCGTCGCCGAAGGTGAAGTTGTTCATGGTGCCCTGCGAGGCGGCGAGCGCGCCGAGCGCGCCGTAAAGCGCGTCCACGATGCATTGCGAGGTCTCGACATTGCCCGCGACCACGGCGGCCGGGTAGCGCGGGTTGAGCATCGAGCCCTCGGGCAGCACGATCTCGATCGGCTTGAGGCAGCCCGCGTTCATCGGAATGTCGTCGTCCACCAGGGTGCGGAAAACGTAGAGCACCGCCGCCTTGCACACCGCCGCGGGCGCGTTGAAGTTGCTCGGCTGCTGGG
>CAYYWV010000063.1:0-11401 GCA_964475385.1 uncultured Alphaproteobacteria bacterium
GGCGCGCCGCGCTCGCGGGCGATCCGCCGCGCTTCGCCGAGCACGGCGGCGTGCCCCCGATGCAGCCCGTCGAAGTTGCCAAGCGCGACGACCGCGCCGCGCGCCGCGGGATCGACGCCCGTGAAGTGCCTGACGATGCGCATTGGGGGCGTTTAACCCAAATGGCGCATGAACTCAACCGGGCTCGCCGCCGCCCGCGCGGCTCGGCGGGCCTTTAGCCTCCGTTCGCCCGACCGTTGCCCTTGCGCTCGGGCAGCATCACGAGCGCGTCGCCGTCGACCACCACGGTCTCGCCCACCGTGCAGACGGTCTTCAGAAGCACGCGCCGGCGCTCGGGCATGATCTCCTCGATCGTCGCCCGGGCGCGCACCGTGTCGCCGGCCCGGACCGGAGCGCGGAAGCGGCAGTTCTGGCTGATGTAGACGCAACCGGGGCCCGGCAGCTTGGTCCCGATTACGGTCGAGATGAAGCTCGCCGACAGCATGCCGTGCGCGATCGGCCCGCCGAACATGGTCGACTTGGCGTACTCGTAGTCGAGGTGCAACGGGTTGGTGTCGCCCGAAATCGCGCAGAAAAGGTTGATGTCCGATTCGGTGACCGTTTTCGAATAGACCGCCGTCATGCCGACGCGCAGCTCTTCGAGCGCATAGCCGTCGAGCTCTTCGATCTCGCTCGCGACGCTGCCGTTCACCGGTTCCTGAGAGACGCTGCTCATGCTCGCCCTTGCCCCTGTATGCCATTGTGCGATGCAATAGTATCTTGGACGGTCAGGGGCTACAAGGCAAGTTTTTCGCCGAAAACCTTAAGTTTTCGTCAGCTAAATCGGCGATGCGGGCTGTGCGCCGCACAAAGCGCGGGCCGGGCGGAACGGCGCTTGACCCCGGGTTGCGGCCCGGCGAAGGTGGGTCCGTGACCGGGTTCGACGAAAAGGACGACGCTGTCCGCCCCATGGCCCGCGCGCTCGCCGAGGCGCGCTTGGCGGCCGCGCGCGGCGAGGTGCCGGTGGGCGCGGTGGTGGTCGACGGGGCCACGGGGGCGGTGCTCGCCGCCGCCGGAAACCGGGTCGAGGCCGATCGGGATGCAAGCGCGCACGCCGAGTTGCTCGCGCTCAGGGCGGCGGCGCGGGCGCGCGGCGGCCCCCGGCTTGTGGGCTGCGATCTCTACGTCACGCTCGAGCCCTGCCCGATGTGCGCCCAGGCGGCGTCGTTCTTCCGCATCCGCCGGCTCTACTACGGGGCGGCCGATCCCAAGGGCGGCGGGGTCGAGCACGGCCCGCGCATCTTCTCCCAGCCGACCTGCCACCACCGGCCCGAGGTCTATGGCGGCATCGACGAGCGCCGCGCCGCCGACCTGCTCACCGCGTTCTTTCGCGCCCGTCGATAAGGCGCGGCTCGAAGCGTTCGCGTCCTATTCCCGCTGGCGCGCGAGCGCGCGCCAGCCGATATCGCGCCGGCAGAAGCCTTCGGGCCAGTCGATGGCGTCGACCGCCGCGTAGGCCCGCGCGCGCGCCTCCGCAATGGTCGGGCCGAGCGCCGTGACGCCGAGAACCCGGCCCCCGGCGGCGATCAGGCGGCCGTTCTCGCGCCGGGTGCCGGCGTGGAAGACGGTCACCCCGTCGAGCGCCTCGGCCGCCTCGATCCCGCGGATCTCCGAGCCCTTCTCGTAAGACCCCGGATAGCCCCGGCTCGCCATCACGACGCAGAGCGCGGCCTCGTCTCGCCAGCGAAGCGCGATTCGGTCGAGCGCGCCTTCGCGCGCCGCGAGGAGCGCATCCACCAGGTCCGATTCGAGCCGGGGCAAGAGCACCTGCGCCTCGGGGTCGCCGAAACGCACGTTGTACTCGAGCACCTGCGGGCCGTCCTCGGTCAGCATCAGCCCGCAGTAGAGCACGCCCTTGAAGGGCCGGCCCTCGGCGGCCATGGCGCGGACCGTCGGGGTCACGATCCGGGCCATGATCTCGGCGCAGAGCGCGTCCCCGACCGCGGGCGCGGGCGAGTACGCGCCCATGCCGCCGGTGTTGGGTCCGGTGTCGCCTTCGCCGACCCGCTTGTGGTCCTGGGCGGCGGCGAGCGGCAGCGCGCGTTCGCCGTCGACGAGGGCGAAGAAGCTCGCCTCCTCGCCTTCGAGGCGGTCCTCGACCACGATCTCGGCCGCCGCCCGGCCGAGCGATTCGGAAAGCCGGTCGACGGCGGCGAGCGCGGTCTCGACGTCGTCGGCGACGACCACGCCCTTGCCGGCGGCGAGCCCGTCGGCCTTGACCACGACCGGCGCGCCGCGGCGGCGGATATGGGCCTTGGCCTCGACCGGATCGGCGAAGCGCGCGTAGGCCGCGGTCGGAATCCCATACTTGGCGCAGAGATCCTTGGCGAAGCCTTTCGAGCCCTCGAGCGCCGCCGCCGCCGCGCTCGGCCCGAAAGCGGGGACGCCTTCGGCTTCGAGCCGGTCGACGAGGCCCGCGACCAGCGGCCCTTCGGGGCCGACGACGACGAGGTCGATCGCGTGTTCGCGCGCCGTCTCGACCAGGGCCTCGACGTCGCCGGCCGCCGGCGCGAGACAGCGCGCGACCGTCGCGATGCCCGCGTTGCCCGGCGCGCAATAGAGCGCGCTGACCCGCCGAGAGCGCGCCAGCGCGTGGCACAGCGCGTGTTCGCGCCCCCCGCCGCCCACCACCAGTATCTTCATGAGAATGAGACTCCCCGACGCCCGACGGCGTCTTGGCCGTGTCGTTTCGCCGGCGCCTCTTGTACCATAAGGCGGGAATGAACCAAATCGAGCCGTCAGCGTGGCCCCTTCCGTAGAGACCCCGGCCGTCGACAACATCCCCGAGTTCACGGTCAGCGAGCTTTCGTTCGCGGTCAAGCGCACGATCGAGGCCGGCTTCGCCCGGGTGCGCGTGCGCGGCGAGATCTCGGGGCTCAAGCGGCACGGCTCGGGCCATGTTTACTTCGTGCTCAAGGACGACAATGCGGTCCTGTCGGCGGTCTGCTGGCGCGGCATGGCGGCGCGGCTGCGCCACCAGCCCGAGGACGGCCTCGAGGTCATATGCACCGGGCGGCTCACCACCTATCCTGGGCGCTCGCAGTACCAGATCGTGGTCGAGGCGATCGAGCCCGCCGGTGAGGGCGCGCTTCTCAAGCTGCTCGAGGACCGCCGCCGCCGGCTCGCCGCCGAGGGATTGTTCGACGAGGCGCGCAAGCGACCGCTGCCCTATCTGCCCGAGGTGATCGGGGTGGTCACCTCGCCGACCGGCGCGGTCATCCGCGACATTCTGCACCGGCTCGCCGCGCGCTTCCCGCGCCGCGTCCTTCTGTGGCCGGCCCGGGTCCAGGGCGAGGGCGCGGCCGAGGAGGTGGCGGCCGCGATCCGCGGCTTCAACCGGCTCGCCCCCGGCGGCGCGCCGCCCAGGCCCGATCTGATCATTGTCGCCCGCGGCGGCGGCAGCCTCGAAGATCTTTGGGCCTTCAACGAGGAGATCGTGGTTCGGGCGGCCGCCGAATCGGCGATCCCCTTGATCTCGGCGGTGGGGCACGAGACCGACGTGACCCTGATCGACCACGCCGCCGACCGGCGCGCGCCGACGCCCACCGCCGCGGCCGAGATCGCGGTGCCGGTCCGGGCCGAGCTCGTCGCCCGGGTGCTCGACCTCGAAGGCCGGCTGGTGGGCGCGATGGCGCGGCGGATCGAGGGGTTGCGGCGCGAGATCCAGAGCGCCGCGCGCGCCCTTTCCGATCCGCGCAGCCTGCTCGACCTTGCGACCCAACGGCTCGACCAGGCCGCCGAGCGGCTCTCAAGCGCGCTCTCCATCGGGATCGAGCGCCGGCGCACCCGGCTCGCCGCGGCCGCCGCCGGACTCAGGCCCGCCGCCATCGCCCGCGAGGCGGCCGCGCGCGCCGCGCGCCTCGCCGAGACCGGCGCGCGCCTCCGCCAGGCGGCCTTGCGCGCGCTCGCGGACGCGCGCCGCCGGCTCGAAGGCCAGGCCCGTCTCCTCGAAAGCTGCGGCTACCAGCAGGTGCTGGCCCGCGGCTTCGTGCTGGTCCGCGACCGCGCCGGCCGGCCGGTCACCAGCGCGGCCGCCGCGCGGCCGGGGCTCGCGGTCGCGCTCACCTTCCACGACGGCGAGCGGCCGGCGACCATCGACGGCGCGTCCCGACCCGCGAAGAGCGCTCGCGGCCGGCCCCCGCCTTCGGGCCAAGGCCGCCTGTTCGACTAGGTCCGGCGGAAAACCATCGGCGGGAAGGAGCACCGATGCGGCGAAATCTGTTGATCGCGATTGGCCTGTTGCTCGCGGCCCTCCCGGCGCGGGCGCACGAGCTGGTTCTCGACGGCCCGCTGATCCAAGGCGGGCTTCTGCGCGGCCGGACCGAGCCCGGCGCGACCGTGCGCTTCAAGGGCGCGCCGGTGGCGGTAACCCCTGACGGCGTGTTCCTGATCGGCTTCGGCCGCGACGACGTCGGCCCCTTCGCGCTCGAGGTTCGCCATCCCGACGGCAGCGTCACCCGCAAGAGCCTGAGCCCGAAGAAGCGCCGCTACAAGATCCAGCGCATCGACGGCCTGCCGCCCAAGATGGTCACCCCCGACGCCAAGACGCTCGCCCGGATCGAGCGCGAGGCCGCGTCGATCGCCGCCGTGCGCGCGCGCAACACGCCCGAACCCTTGTTCATGACCGGCTTCGCCCGCCCGGTCGACGGGCCGATCTCGGGCGTCTTCGGCAGCCAACGGGTTCTCAACGGCCAGCCGCGCAGCCCGCACTCCGGGCTCGACATCGCGGCCCCTGCGGGCGCGCCGATCCGCGCCCCCGCCGATGGCATCGTCGCCTTGGCCGAGAAGAACCTCTATTACACCGGCGGCACGGTGATGCTCGACCACGGTTACGGGCTGACGACGATCTACGCCCATATGAGCGCGGTCGCCGTCCGGGTCGGCCAGCGCGTGCGCAAGGGCGACGTGATCGGGCGCGTCGGCGCGACCGGGCGGGTCACGGGGCCGCATCTCCACTGGGGCGTCAATCTGTTCAAGACCCGGCTCGATCCGGCGCTTCTGATCGGCCTCGGGGACACCGCCTCGGCCCGGCATTGAGCGGGGATCACCCCTCGTCGGGCCAGCGGCGGTGGACCCAGAGCCACTGCTCGGGCCGGGCGCGAATCCAGTCCTCGAACAAGGCGTTGATCCGGCGCATGGCCTCGGCCACGTCGGCCCGGCGGTCGCCGGTCTCAGGGAGCTCCAGCGGCGGATAGATCGTGAGGCGAAAGCGCGCGCCGGCCAGGCGCTCGACCCGGGCGGGCACCACCGGGCATCGGAAGAGAAGCGCGAGCTCGGCCACCGCCGGCGCGGTCATCGCGTCGCGCCCGAAGAAGGGCACCGGGATGCCGTCGTTGAGCTTCTGGTCGACCAGCATGCCGAGGTGCTCGCCTTTGCGCAGGGCGCGGATCAGTTCCTTCGCGCCGACCGCGCCCTTGGGGAAGTGGACGCCGCCGATGGGCGCGCGCAGCCGCCGCAAAAGGCGCTCGACGTAAGGGTTGTTGGCGCTCCGGTAGATGTGCGTGAGCGGCACGCCCCTCTGGGTCGCGCCGAGGGACGCGATCTCCCAGTTGCCGAGATGGGCCGAGATGAAGATCCCGCCGCGGCCGTCGTCGCGCAATTGATCGACGTACTCGCGCCCGATCACCTCGACCCGGTCGTCGTCGCCGTAAAGGTCGAACGCGCCGAGATGCGGGTACTCGGCGACCACCCGGCCGAGGTTGTCCCACATGCCGCGGAGGATGGCGTCGATCTCGGCGGCGCTCTTTTCGGGGAAGGCGCGGGCGAGGTTGCGCGCCGCTATGCGCGAGACGCCGGACAAGGGACCGAGCAGGCGGCCCAGCCGGCCTCCCAGCGCCGAAGCGAGGTCGAGCGGCAGCGCGCGGAACAAGCCGCAGGCGAGCCAGGCGGCGGCGGCTTCGGCGGCGTAGGCCGCGCGGCGGGCAGGCGAAAGCCGGGACGCGGCGCTCATCGGTCCGCCGCCAAAAGCGCCCGGGCGAGCAGGCGGTCGAGCGCGTCCTCGTCCTCGAAGACGAGGCGCACGGCGAGCGTCTCCACCATCGCGCGCGCGGCCTCGGGCAGGCGGGCGGCGTCCTTCTCGGTGGTGACCGGCGTCGCACCCGCGGCCGCGGCCGCCTCGACCAGGGCCATGATCTCGTCGGGGGCGTAGAGGTGGTGGTCGGGAAAGGCGCGCGTTCCGACGAGATCGCAGCCGAGCGCGGCGAGGCTCGCGAACAGCTTCTCGGGCCGGGCGATTCCGGCGAAGGCGAGCACGCGCCGGCCGGCGAGCGCGCGGGCGGAGTCGGGAACCGGCGCGATGCGCGCCCGCAGGACCGGAAGAGCGGCCGCCGCGGCCGGCGCTTCGACCTCCGCCGCATCGCCGTCGCCGATCAAGACCAGCGCATCGGCCCGGGCGAGCCCGCGCGCCAAGGCCTCGCGCAAAGGGCCGGCGGGCATGACCCGGCCGTTGCCGAAGCCGTAAGCCGCCTCGACCGCCACCAGCGAGAGCGTCTTGGCGAGCGACGGGTTCTGGAAACCGTCGTCCATCACGATCACCCGCGCGCCCGCCGCGGCCGCCGCGCGCGCGCCTGCGGGGCGGTCGGCGGCGACCCAGGTCGGGGCGCAGGCCGCAAGCAGCAAAGGCTCGTCGCCCACCTCGGCCGCCGTGTGGCGAGCGGGCTCGACCCGGACCGGGCCGGCGAGCCGGCCGCCGTAGCCGCGGCTGAGGAAATGCGGCGCCCAGCCCATCGCGGCGAGCCGCGCGCCGAGGGCGAGCGCGACGGGCGTCTTGCCCGCGCCGCCCGCGACCAGATTGCCGACGCAGATCACCGGCACCGGCGCGACCGCGGGCCGGACGAGCCGCCAGCGCGCGCGGCCGGCGAGCTCGACCCCCCATCCCAAAGGCGCGAGCAGCGCCGGCGCGAGTCCGTCCCGACGCCAGAACTCAGGGGCGCGCATCGCCGTTCTCCGAAAAGGGCGCGAGCCGGTCGAGCAGAGGCGCGAGCGCGCCCTCGATGCGCTCGATCACGCGCCCGCCCTCGGCCGCGATGCGCCCGGCCGCGTCCATGCGCCGGCGGCGCATCGCCGAATCGGCGAGCAGCGCGCGCGCCGCGCGGGCGAGCGCGGCGGCGTCGCTCACGCGCTCCGCCGCTTCCCGGTCGGCGAAGGTCCGGGCGTCGTCCAGGAAGTTCATCATGTGCGGCCCGTGGATCAGCGCGCAGCCGAGCCGGGCGGGCTCGAGCAGGTTGTGGCCGCCGTGAGGGATCAGCGAGCCGCCGACGAACACCACCTCGGCGAGCCGGTAGAACAGGCCGAGCTCGCCCAAGGTGTCGGCGACGTAGACCGCGGTCTCGGGCGCGATCGGCTCGCCCGCCGCCCGCCGGGCCACGGCAAGCCCCGCGGCCGCGAATATCTCCGCGACGGCCGGGCCGCGCTCGGGATGGCGGGGCGCGACGATGGTCAAAAGGCCGGGATGCGCCTCGGCGATGGCGCGGTGCGCCTCGGCGACCATCGCCTCCTCGCCCGGATGCGTGCTCGCCGCGAGCCACAAGGGACGGCCGGCGGTCGCGGCGCGCAAGGCGGCGAGCGCGGCCGCATCGGCGGGGAGCGGCGCCGCCGCGGCCTTGATGTTGCCGGGCGTCTCGACCCGGCGGGCGCCGAGCGCGCGGAGCCGCGCGGCCTCGGCCTCGTTCTGGGCGAGGCAGACCTCGAAGCCCGCGAGCAAGGGCGCGATCAGCCCGCGCATCCGCCGCCACCGGGAGAACGAGCGCTCCGACATGCGCGCGTTCACCAGCGCCGCGGGCACCCCGCGCCGCCAGGCCTCGGCCATCAGGTTGGGCCAGAACTCGGACTCGATCCAGAGCGCGAGATCGGGCCGCCAGTGGTCGAAGAAGCGCGCCACCGCGTCGGGCCGGTCGATGGGCGCGAACTGGTGGATCGCGCGCGCGGGCAGGCGCTCGGCCATCAGCCGCGCCGAGGTGACGGTGCCGGTGGTGACCAGCGCCGAGAGGTCGGCGCGCCGCGCGAGCAGGCGTTCGATCAGGGGGAGCGCCGAGACCGACTCGCCCACGCTCGCCGCGTGCGCCCACAGGAGCGGGCCTTCGGGGCGCGCCCGCCCGGCGACGCCGAAGCGCTCGCCGAAGCGCGCCGGATCTTCTTTGCCCCGCGCCCGACGCCGGCGCAGGTAGAGGCCGATCAACGGTCCGGCGGCGACCGTCGCGCCGCGGTAGAGGCGGAGCATCATCGCAGGCTCACTGCGGCCGCGCCGGCCGCGCAAGGGATGCGCGGGCGGCTTCGCCCTCGTCTCCGTTCTCGGGCGCGGGCGCGATCGTCGGCTGGCCGACCAGGCGGTCGGCCTCGGCGGTTACCCGGTTGAGCGCGTCCTCGATCTGGCGGCGCGCGGCCTCGCGGGCCTCCGCATCGGCGTTTCGCGGCACTTCGATGGGCGGACTCCAGACGAAGACCCCGCGGCTGAAGGGCAGCGCGACGACGAAACGGTCCCAGCTTCCCATCACCTTCCGCCGCGAGGTCGAGAAAGCGGCCGCCAGCACCGGCGCGCCCGACATGCGGGCGATTTCGACCACGCCCGAGGACGCCCGCATCCGCGGCCCGCGCGGTCCGTCGGGGGTGACGCCGACGCACTCGCCGCGGCTGAGCGCGCGCAGGATCGCGCGGAGCGCCGCGCGGCCTTCCTTGCTCGACGAGCCCGCCACCGCGCCGAGCCCGAAGTGGGCGATGACCCGCGCGATCAGTTGGCCGTCCGGGTGCCGCGAGATCAGCATGTTCATGGGCACGCCCCGCCGCCAGCTACAGGGCATCATGAGAATTCGCCCGTGCCAGAAGGTGCCGATGAAAGGCCGGCCAGCGTCCCACAGCGCCGCCGGGTGCTCGCCGCCGACCACTCGCCAGCGGCCGGTGCGGTAGACGAGGCGGATATAAAGCGCCGCCGCCGCGCACAGAACGGCGCGCAGGCCCTCGTTCCGGGTGAGGCGCTTTACGAGCCGCACGGGTCTCAGGCGCGAACGCGGGCCGCTCCGCCGGCCGCCTCGTCGGCGAACTGCATGTCGTAGAGCCGGGCGTAAGCGCCGTTCTTGGCGAGAAGCTCGGCGTGCGTGCCGGTCTCGACCACGCGGCCGTCGACGATGACGTAGATCACGTCGGCGTCGATCACGGTCGAGAGGCGGTGGGCGATGACGAGCACGGTGCGGCCCTTCATCAGCCGGGCGAGCGCCTCCTGCACGGCGCGCTCGGATTCGGTGTCGAGCGACGAGGTCGCCTCGTCGAGCAACAGGATCGGCGCGTTCTTGAGCATCGCCCGCGCGATCGCGATGCGCTGGCGCTGGCCGCCCGAAAGCCGCACCCCGCGCTCGCCGACCACGGTGTCGTAGCCCTCGGGCAGGGCGCGGATGAACGCATCGGCCGCGGCGGCGCGGGCGGCGGCGCGGATCTCGTCCTCGCTCGCATCGGGCCGGCCGTAGGCGATGTTGGCCCGGGCGGTGTCGTTGAACAGGCTCACCTCCTGGCTCACGAGCGCGATCGCGCCGCGCAGGCTCGCGAGCGTCGCGTCGCGCACGTCCACGCCGTCGATGCGCACCCGGCCCGCATCGACGTCGTAGAAGCGCGGGATCAGGTTGAGGATGGTCGATTTGCCCGCGCCCGAAGGGCCGACCAGCGCCGCCGTCTTGCCGGCCGGAATCGTGAGCGTGACGCCGTTGAGCGCGGGCGTGCCCGCGTCGTACGAGAAACGCACGTCCTCGAAGGCGATGGTCCCGCCTGTCACCGCAAGCGGCCGGGCGCCCGGTCGGTCGCGGATCGCGGGCTCGACGTCGAGAACGGCGTAGAGCCTCTGGGCGGCCGCCAGACCTTCCTGAAGGTTGGTGTTGAGATTGGCGAGCTTCTTCATCGGGTCGTAGGCGAGAAGAAGGGCCGTGACGAAGGAGAAGAACGCGCCCGTGGTGGTCGCGCCGCCGATCACCCGCGAGCCGCCGTAGTAGATCACGACCGCAATGGCGATCCCGCCCAGCATCTCCATGATCGGCGTCGAGGCCGCGCGCACCTTGAGCGCCTTGCAGATCAATTGATAGAGCCCTTCGATCACGTCGTTCGCGCGCTCGATCTCGTAAGCCTCCATGCCATAGGCCTTGACGTGGCGCGCGCCCTGGAAGGTCTCGTCGAGATGCGCGGTCAGCCGGCCCATCTGGGCCTGCGCATGGGCCGAGACCCGGCGCATCCGGCGGCCCAGGCGAACCACCGGCAGGACCGCGACGGGAAAGACGAAGAAGGCGGCGAGCGCGAGCCGCCAGTCCTGATAGAACATGACCGCGACCAGGAAGATCAGGGTCAAGGGCTCGCGCACCAACCCGGTCAGCGCGGTCGAGACCGCGGCCCGCATCAGGTTCACATCGTTGGTGAAACGCGAGATCAGCGTGCCCGTCGCGGCGCCGTGAAAGAAGGCGAGGTCGGCGCGCATGAGATGGGCGTAGAGCCGGCGCTGCATGTTCGAGATGATGCGCTGGCCGACCGTGGTCATGATCACGTTCTGGCCGTAGCTCGCAAGCCCCTTGATCGCGAAGACCGCGATCACCGCAAGCGGCATCAGCACGAGCATGCGGGCGTCCTGGCGGGCGAAGACCTGATCGAGCACCGGCTGCATGAGCCAGGCGCTGGCCGCGGTCGCGGCGGCCGCGATCGCCATCAGAGCCACGGCGAGCGCCAGCCGGCCGACATAGGGGCGCACCTCGTCGCGCACGAGGCGGCGCACGAGAACGCGCGTCGGAAGATGGTCGGGCGATGAGCCTCGGGTCAACGGCGAAACGGGGGCAATGCCTTCGATCGGGCGCCGACCATACCACGGCGCGGGCGCGCCGGCCAAGCGGACGTGCGCGCTCCTCCTCGGGTGAGAGTCCTCGGACGAGAGAAAGCGAAATCGCCCCGGAGCGCGGCCCCGGGGCGATGGGATAAGCGTTAACGGGACCGAGGGTCAGACGATCGGACGCTGACCGAAGCGGTCATAAACGACGATGGACGGTTGCGCCGGCGCGCTCGGCTTGGGCGCAGGGGCCATCGCCTTCTGAAGGCTCGGTTTCTTGACCGCCGGCTTCTTGGCCGCGGCCTTCTTCGGCGTCGTTTTCTTGACCGAGGCCTTCTTCGCCGCCGGTTTCTTGGCCACGGTCTTCTTCGCCGCCGGTTTCTTGGCCGCAGCCTTCTTCGCGGTCGCCTTCTTCGCGGTCGCCTTCTTCGCTACGGTTTTCTTGGCGGCCGGTTTCTTCGCGACCTTCTTCTTCGCCGCCGGCTTCTTGGCCGTGACCTTCTTCGCCGCGGCCTTCTTGGCGGTCGTCTTGCGCTTGGCCGTGGTCTTCTTCACGGCCTTACGCGCGGCGGTCTT
>CAYYWV010000063.1:11501-14764 GCA_964475385.1 uncultured Alphaproteobacteria bacterium
CGGTCGTCTTGCGCTTGGCCGTGGTCTTCTTCACGGCCTTACGCGCGGCGGTCTTCTTCGCGGCGGTCTTGCGCGCCGCGGTCTTCTTGGCGACCTTGCGCTTGGCGACGGTCTTGCGCGCCGTCGTCTTGCGGGCGGTCGTCTTCCGGGCCGCGGTCTTCCTCACGGTCTTCTTCGCGGCGGTCTTGCGCGCCGCGGTCTTCTTGGCGACCTTGCGCTTGGCGACGGTCTTGCGCGCCGTCGTCTTGCGGGCGGTCGTCTTCCGGGCCGCGGTCTTCCTCACGGTCTTCTTCGCGGCGGTCTTGCGCGCCGTGGTCTTCTTGGCGACCTTGCGCTTGGCGACGGTCTTGCGCGCCGTCGTCTTGCGGGCGGTCGTCTTCCGGGCCGCGGTCTTCCTCACGGTCTTCTTCGCGGCGGTCTTGCGCGCCGTGGTCTTCTTGGCGACCTTGCGCTTGGCGACGGTCTTGCGCGCCGTCGTCTTGCGGGCGGTCGTCTTCCGCGTCGGCTTGCTGCGGCGAGCCGTCGCGGCTCGGCGGGCAGCGGTGGACGTCCGGCGCGACGCGGCGCGCTTGGTCGTCGTCGTGCGCTTGGCCTTGACCGCGCGTTTGCGGGTCGCCTTCGGTTTGATAGCCATTCCCAGCTCCTTGGAAATAGTCTTCGCAATCGTGGCGAAAACCCGCCACTAGACCTGCGTCATCTAAACGTTAAAGGTTACCAAATGGTTATCGACTTCACGCTATCATGAACATGATTTCGCAAGCCAATTTGACGTCTGGCTATCGACTTCGCGCCTCTCGGTTCGTTGCTTGGCGCCCTCACTCGTTGATCTTTGAGATTTCTTTGTCGGGAGCGATTTCTCTTCCCTGCTCGCCGTGACGGCAGTGGAAAATCAGGCTTTTGAATCAATGGGTTGAGGAAGGGGGTCAGGGGTTCGCGCGGGCCGGTCCGCGGCCGCTTGCGGCCCGCTGTGGGCGTTCTCCGCCTCCTCTCCCGCACCCGCGGCCGGCGACGAAGCTAGCTTTCTTGCGCGGGCCCGCTTTCGCGCGGAGAAGAATTTTTTTTCGCCGCGGCGTCCGCCGACGGCTTTTTTTTCGCGCTCGGCGGGGGCGCAAGAAGGGCGACGCGGGTCATGAAAGCGGCGTCGTCGCCGGCGACCAAAAGCGGCATCGCCTCGGCGATGGCGTCGATCAGGGGCGCGATCCACTCGCGGTCGGCCTTGGCGAAGTCGTGAAGCACATAGGCCGTGACCCGGTCGCGGTCGCCGGGATGGCCGATGCCGATGCGCACCCGGCCGAAGTCGGGGCCGATCGCGGCGGCGATGCTGCGCAGCCCGTTGTGCCCGGCGGTCCCGCCGCCGCGCTTGACCCGCACCTTGCCGGGCGCGAGGTCGAGCTCGTCGTGAAAGACGAGCACGCGCTCGGGCGCGAGCTTGAAGAACCGCGCCGCCGCTCCGACCGAATCGCCCGAGCGGTTCATGAAGGTGCCCGGCTTGAGGACGAGCACCTTTTCGTCTGCGATGCGGCCTTCGGAAAGCGCGCCCGCGAAGCGTCCGCGGGGGGCCGAAAAGCCATGGCGGCGGACGATTTCGTCCACCGCCATGAAGCCGATGTTGTGGCGATTGTTGGCGTGCTCGGGCCCCGGGTTGCCGAGGCCGACGACGAGCAGCACCTAGTCCTCGCTCTCCGATTCGGAGGCCGCTTCGGCCTCGGCCGCAGCCGGCGCCTCGGCCTCCTCGGCGGCGGCCTCCTCCTCGGCGGCGACCTCCTCGGCCACCACCGTGGGCGCGGCGATCGTCGCGATGGTGAAGTCGCGGTCGGTGATCGTCGGCGCGCAGTCGGGCGGCAACGTCACATGGCTGATATGCACGCTGTCGCCGATCTCGAGGCCGGTGAGGTCGACGGTGATCGCCTCCGGGATCGCGGTCGCGGGGCAGACGAGCTCGACCTCGCGGCGGACCACGTTGAGCACGCCGCCGCGCTTGAGGCCCGGCGAGGCCTCTTCGTTCTCGAACACGACCGCGACGTTGACCGCGACCTTGGCCCGCGCGGAGACCCGCAGGAAATCGACGTGAAGGGGCATGTCGGTCACGGGGTGCTTCTGCACGTCGCGCGGCAGGGCCTGGTGGGTCTCGCCGTCGATGGTGATGTCGTAGAGATGGCGGAAGAAGCCGGGCTTGGCGAGCTCGTGGATGAGCGCGTTGCGGTCGAGCGAGATCGCAAGCGGCTCCTTGTTGGCGCCGTAGATGACGGCGGGAACGCGCCCCGCCCGGCGCAACGCGCGGGCGGCCCCCTTGCCGACCCTCTCGCGCGCCTCGGCGGCGATGGTGGATGCGGTGGTCATGGTCTTTCTCCTTCTTCGCGGTCGGCCGTTCGCCGCTTGGCCGGGGCCTTGCGCCAGCCTCCAGGGGTGCTGGCCGGGCCGGGGCCGGAACGGCCGGTGGGCTTTGCGCCGTCCGGCGGGGCCGGAAGGCGCGGGTTGGCAACGGTTTCGCCGGGGCCTTTCATGCGCGCTCCGCCGGGATCAGTCGAACAGGCTCGAGACCGAGCTTTCCTCGGCGATCCGCCGCATCGCCTCGGCGATCAAGGGCGCGATGGTGACGACGCGCACGTTCCTCGAGACGCGCATCGCTTCGGTCGGCTGAATGCTGTCGGTCACGGTCAGCATCTCGAGCTCGGACGAGGCGATGCGCGCCACCGCGCCGCCCGAAAGCACCGCGTGGGTGACGTGCGCGCTGACCGACTTGGCGCCCGCTTCCTTGAGCGCGGCGGCGGCGTTGCACAAGGTGCCCGCCGAATCGACGATGTCGTCGACCAGAATGCAGCGCCGCCCTTTGACGTCGCCGATGATGTTGACGACCTCGGAGACGCCGGCGCGCTCGCGGCGCTTGTCGACGATGGCGAGATCGGCGTCGAGCCGCTTGGCGAGCGCCCGGGCGCGCACCACGCCGCCGACGTCGGGCGAGACGAACATCAGGTCGTCGCCGTTGAAGTTGTCGGCGATGTCCTTGGCGAACACGGGGCCGGCGAACAGGTTGTCGACCGGAATGTCGAAAAAGCCCTGGATCTGGCCCGCGTGCAGGTCGAGCGTCAGCACCCGGTTGGCCCCGGCCTCGGTGATCAGGTTGGCGACCAGCTTGGCCGAGATCGGCGTGCGCGGCCCGGCCTTGCGGTCCTGGCGGGCGTAGCCGAAGTAGGGCATCACGGCCGTAATCCGCCGGGCCGAGGCGCGCCGGATCGCGTCGATGCAGACCAGAAGCTCCATCA
>CAYYWV010000064.1:0-14281 GCA_964475385.1 uncultured Alphaproteobacteria bacterium
ATGAATCATGGAACCCCCGTCTTGGGAATCCCGTTAATGGGTCCGGACCCTAATCCCTTCTTCTTCAGGTCTTGGTTCTGAGGGGCCGTGCGGCCCTTGTGGTCGCGGCCCTTGCGTCTTAATCCCTTCTTCTTCAGGTCTTGGTTCTGAGAGGAAAGGACCAAGCTATGGCTCGGAAGTGCGAAGTCTTAATCCCTTCTTCTTCAGGTCTTGGTTCTGAGGCGACGCTCCAGAAGATGCTTCTGGAGCAAGCGGTCTTAATCCCTTCTTCTTCAGGTCTTGGTTCTGAGGGAGCAAGCGAATAAGGGATCGCCGGCGAAGGGTCTTAATCCCTTCTTCTTCAGGTCTTGGTTCTGAGATCTCTGGGAGGACGACAATGGCTTCGTCTGGAGTCTTAATCCCTTCTTCTTCAGGTCTTGGTTCTGAGTCCTTCCTCAAGATGAAATGGAGCGACAATGCTGGTCTTAATCCCTTCTTCTTCAGGTCTTGGTTCTGAGGTATGCTGAGCACAAGGACACCTTGAGGGGCCGGTCTTAATCCCTTCTTCTTCAGGTCTTGGTTCTGAGGGCTTCTCTGGACGAGAAGACCAGAAAGGCCTTGGGTCTTAATCCCTTCTTCTTCAGGTCTTGGTTCTGAGTTCGCCCGCTTGAATGGAGGAATTGCTCTATGGGTCTTAATCCCTTCTTCTTCAGGTCTTGGTTCTGAGTCTTTGACATTGTGATTGCGCGCTTGTGTCTCGGTCTTAATCCCTTCTTCTTCAGGTCTTGGTTCTGAGCCCGCTTCTACGAAACCATCGAACACTTCTTTACGTCTTAATCCCTTCTTCTTCAGGTCTTGGTTCTGAGTCCGCGCTTGGAATCTCCTTTTTCGTCCAGAGGCTTGTGCGGGAGGTTGGCGGATTTTCGCGCTCCGGCGGCGTTAACCGCTCCGGGCGCCTCAAGCGCCGCTGTCTGGGGCGGAAAATCGCGGCCTCCGGTCATCAGGTATACGGCGTCGGGCATGGGCTCCTCGCCGATCCAGACCCAATCGGGGTTCTCGGGCACGGGATAAATCCGCACGTCGTCGCATCCGGGGTCGATCGCTTGGGCCAGGCGCTCGATCACCGCCTCCAATCCTTTCCGGTTCAGCCGCGCCAAAAACACCGAGTACTGCAAATGGACCCCCCGGTCCTTCAAGCAGGCGTAAACCCGGCGCCATCGGCGCGGATCGCGAATATCGTAGGCAATGAGATAGTTGCGCATCAAGCGAGACGGAGCCTCCAAAGCCGCGCGATGAGCCGCCGCAACGACGGCGCGAGGCGCGGCGCAAGAAAAAGGGCGTAGTAAGCGGCGAGAGGCCGAGGCGCGATCTCGCCTTCGGGCGGCGCGGCGATCACCCGGCCGTGCAGAGTCCAGCCGAGAAGAACGGCGATATCGTCCACAAGCGAAACCCCTCCGCGCAACCCGCCGAGAACGGCCGGATCGATCCCTGCGGTTGCGAGCGCCTCGGCCGCCTGGGCCCGGGCGTAGGCGAGCAATGGCCTGAGGACGCGCGGCCACGAGGGTCCGAGGGCCTCGCCGAGCGCGCGTTCGACCCGAGCGCGCATCAGCGCGGGCCGCAGATCGGAGGTCGGCCAGGACAACGCGGTCGCAAGATGAAACAGAATGCGCCGTTCCTCGGCCCGATACCAATCCCGCCAGCCTTCGGGCCAGCTCGGCGCCGCGAACGCGCTTTCGATATGCGCGGACAAGCCCTCGGCCTTCGCGCGGCCGCCGAGGCAGAGCCCGGCGGCGCGGCCGTCTTCGTCGACGAACAGCAAAGGCACGGCCTCGTCCATGAGAAGACGAATCGCCGCGCCCTGCCAATCGACCCGGGGCCGGCTGATCACCCGGCAGAGGCGGCGCACCGGGTAGTAGCGGGGCGCGCGTCCGGGCGAGGCCACGGCGAGCGCCGGCCCTTCTTTGCGCACGGTCATCGGGCCGCAGGGGGCGAGGTAAAGAACCCGCCGTTCGGTCTCGAGGTCGAGCAGCGAGCCCATCGCCGTCACGTCTCTTTCGGTTCGTCGTGCCGAAGCCCGACGCCCGAGGCGCTGCTCTCTTCGGCCTCGGCCTCGTCCGGCCCGGCGAGGTCGGACAATGCGGGGTCTTGGCGCAGACGCGCGGCCAAGGCGACCGCCGAGCGGCCGAGAGCGCGGCGAAGGGGCGGCGCCTTCTCCTCATAGGCGCGATAGAACCGGCTCCGCCCCTCCTTGTTGAGAAGGCAAGCCCCCTTGTCGCGCACGCAATGGCGCGCCTCGAGCGTGCGGCTGCGAAACAGCTCCAAGATCCAGGCGTCCACCGTCGGCCGCCACGGCTCGATGAAATCGGAGGCGAGCGACTCGCGGCCGAAGGCGGGGCGGTGATAGAAGCCTACGAAAGGATCGAGGCCATGCGCGTAAAGGGCGCGAACGGCGTCGAAGTGAAGCAACGTATAAGCGAGCGAAAGGCAGGCGTTCACCGGATCGCGCGGAGGTCGGCGGTTGCGGCCCGTAAAGTCGAGCGACGGCGGGAACACCTGCGAGAAACCCGCGAAATAGGCCGCCGAACCGGCCCCTTCGAGACCGCGCAGGCGAGGGGCGGACTCGGCGGTTCCCGCAGCGGAGACGAGCGCCTCGATTCGCCGCGCCGCATGGACGAGACCGTAGCGCCGGTCGGGGCGCGCCGCTTCCAGCCTGCGCAGCAACCGGGCCTGCGCGCGCAGCTTGCGGACGACGAGGCGACGGCTCCACTCCAAGCGCCATGCGGGATCGACGGCGCAAAGGGCTTGAGCGATGCGGGCGCGGGCGTCGTTATGCGCGCGCCCATAGACCACGGCCACCCGCCGCCCGTGGCGGGGGGACAGCACGACCACCGCAACGCCGGCATCGGCGAGGGCAGAAAGCACGCCGGTGTCGAGCCGGGTTCGCGCATGGATGACGATGCGGTCGAGAAGGGCGATGGGAACGCTGCGGGGCCGTTCGTCGGCGATGGTCAGCAGAAGACGACCGCCGTCGCGGGCAAGCGTCATGCCCTTGCGGTCGAGGTAGAGCGTGCTCATGCGCGCCTCAAGCCTGGTAGAAAAAGGGCGGGTCTTCGGGCGGCTCGGCGACGCCAAGCGTACGCACGGCCCCGCGCGGGTCGAGGCGAAGAAGCAGGAAACGGTCCTCGCCGCCGTCGAGAATGCGATGGAACCGGGCGACGAGGCGGCGGCGTTCGCCCTCGGTCAAAAAGCACTCGTGCACCGAAAGCTGGCCGCCGGTGGCGTAGTCGCGAACCGTATGGAGCGCTTTCGTGCGGCGGCGCTGATGGCGAACGTCATAGGCCGCAATGTAGAGACGACGCCGGGACATGAGCTTTCGCTCCGTGTCGTTCCTATCGCTTTCGAACCGGCTATACGAATGATCGCCGCAAAGCGTGCCACAAACGGGCGCGCGCCGGGCGAAACGGAAGCTTCCGATCTGGCCTTGGCTTAAGCGCGGCTCGAAAAATCGAGGGCGCGGGCGATTTTGAGCCTCTCGCGCCCCTCGGCGCCCTGATCGGCCAGGATCAGCTTTTCAAGCGCGCAATACAGCTCGCGCATGGGCTTCTCGTCCTTGGGGCCGACCGCGTAGAAGCCGTGGATCAGGATGCTGTGGTTGCGGTCGCTGATGCCGAGCTCTCTCTTTTCCCGCTTGCCGCCGAGCTCGATCAGAGACTTTGCGAGCGGATCGCCCATGTGCTTGAGAAAGCGCGCCGTGACCATGCGCGGGGCGGTCCAGCTCTTGCCGCCCGGGTCGAGGCCGAAGCTCGCGCTCTTCTTCTTGCGCATCCTGGCATCGAAGGCCCGAACCCGGGGGTCGTCGGGCGGGATGCAGGCCGAATCGTAACCACGGTCGAACAGTCGGGCTTGGCCGACGAGCTCGAGCACGCGATAGGCGCGAAGAAGCGCGTCTTCGAACTGGCGGTCGCGAATGCGGCGCTCGCCATTGGCGAGAAGATCGACCATCAGCGGGCGCAGACGGCGGGCGTTGCCCGGAAAGTCCTTGCGGTCGACCGCCTCGGCCAAGTCCCGCACCCAGCGCAGCATCGCGTCCGTCGGGGCGAAGGGCCGCCATTCCGCCGGCGCTTCCTTGCGAAACGAGGGCTGTGCGGCAATGGCGGCCGCCTGCTCGTAATCGAACCGGTCCCAAGCGTTATAAAAATCCAGCCAAGGGCGGACCCGGGCCGCGATCTCGGCGAGCGCCGGAGGCCACAGGGCGGCGAAGGGCGTCTCCAGGCGGGGAAGAGTTTCCAGGGCGGCGGCGAAGTTCCCTTGGCGAACGAAGGCGCACGCGGTATCGAGTTGCTTCTGGGCCGTGGCGACGGTGGCCGAGATCGCCTCGATCCGCTCGGTGCCGGCCACGACCATGCCGCGCGTATCGCGCTCGCCGGTGATGTAGCGCATCTCGCCGATGTCGTGGCGGACGGCGGCGAGCACCAGCGCCGCGCTCATCGCCTTGGTGCCGCGGGTGAAGTCGACGACGATCGCCTGCGGGGGGAAGCCTTCGCCCTTCAGCTCGCTCAAAACGCGGACGTATTCGGCGAAACAGGCGTCCGGGTCGTTCTCCATGCCGGCCTCGGGCAGCGGCTGAAGGACGATCGGCAGATCGTCGCATTGGGCGCAAAGCTCTTCGGCGAGCTCGTGGGTGATGCGAGACGGAAGAAGCACGATCCGTTCCCAGCGGCCGTCGCGCATGGACAGTCTCAACGGGCGGAAGAGGCTTTCTTCGGGGTGCGCGAGATCGCCGGTCCCGACCGTGAGCACGAGGGCGCGGCGACGGCCCTTTGGCGTCGCCGCCGTCATTTCCACTCCAGGTCGTCGCGGGAGACCCACTCGGTGTCGCCGTCCGGGAAGCGGACGCAAACCTCGTCGCCTTCTTGGGTGATGATCTCCACCGGCTCGCCGTCGAGAAAGGCCTTCTTTCCCGCTTCGTTTTGGCGATGCGCTTCCGGGCGCGCTTGTGGGCGGGCCTCCACCCGCGGCGGGAAAGCGTCGCCGAGGTCTTTCGGATCGCCGCGATAGAGAAGCAGCCAGCCGAAAGGAATCGGCGCGCCGCCGAAATCGGCGTGCTTGACGATGGCCCGAGTGCTTCCTTCCTTCATCGGCCGCTTGGCCTGGGCGTTCCAGCCTGCGCGGAAACCGTCGACCGACTTGGACTCGAAATGGGTGAACCGGCCGATGCGAAGCAAAAGCCACGGGCTTCCATTGGGCGGTCCATCGTCGGCGAAACCGACCGGGGGTTTCTCCAGAAGGGGCATGAGGAATCTCTTGGTTCCCTTCTCGTTTTGAAAGAACTTCGAGTTTTCGAGCTCGGCCTTAAGACGCCGCCAGTAGAAGGCGTTGGCGGCGTTCCACAGGGTCTCGGCGTCGAACGGCTTGCGCGGCGTCTTGGCCGCCTGGCGATCGCGCGCGCGCACGGCGGCGCAAAAGTCCGCATCGACGGCGATCTCGACCGGGAACGCGATCCGATGGTCTTCCTGGACCGTGAGCAGGCGCTCGAAGTGCATCTGAATCTTTCGCCGGGACTCGGTCCCGCGTCTCCCCGACCAGTTATAGACCCGATCGACCCGGGTCGCGTTTTCGGGAAGAGGGGCGTCGGAGACCTTGAGAAAACGAAACGGGTCTTGTTCGGTCGCGGAAGGCTTCGTCTCCAAGACCGTCGTCTGCAAGGCGTCGCTCTTTCGGGCCTGATTCCTTTCGCGCTCCAAAGCCGCCTCGACCACGGGGCGCATCTCGTTCGCCCGGGCGCTGAGAAGCGCGGTGCGCAGCGCGCCCTTGACGGACGAGCCCGGAAGATACGGCCGGCCGGCGGTGCGGATGAAGCCGTGGACCTCGCCGCTGCGGCGCGGATTGTCGAGCGCATTGGCGAGCTCTTCCCGCGATTCGGAGCTCAAGGCGATCCGCTCGACGATATGCTCGGAGCGCACGGCCTGGCGCAGCGCTTGCTGCGCGGCCTTGAGCTGGCCTTGATCGAGCAGGCGGATATAGGCGGCGCGTTTTTCCGGGGCCATCGCATCCAGCACGGCGGCCGGCGAGAAACGACAAAGGGCCTCTCCATCCAGCTTGAACGCATCGAGCGTCCAAGTCGCGCCGTCGCCGACATGGATGGGACTCAACGGAAAAGCGGTGAGATGCCAGACGGTCATGAGGCGGCCTCCGTCTCGCGGAACGGGATGGCGAGGTGAAAGGCGTTGTGGCAGACCTCGCCCAACGTCTGATGCACATCGCCCGCGAGCCAGCGGCCGAAAGGCCCCTTGCCGGCGGGGGTGAAGGTGCAACCCGGACGGGTGAGAAGAAGAGGGCGCTTCCACGGCCGGTCCGTGCGCCCGAGCATGCCCACGCCCAATTTGCCGAAGTGGGTCTCGAGCCGGTAGCGCGGATCGCCCATGTTGTCGCTGAGCGCGCCGTGAGAAAGGCTCATCATCCGGTTGCCGTCGACCTCGTCCAGCCAGGCTACGGGCTCCACGCTTTCGACCGTAAAGACGCCGCGCCCCCAGGTCGCGTCGCGGCCGTAGCCGGCCTCGCCGACGATGCGGAACAGCGCCTCGATCTCGTCGGCCGATGCGGGCGCGCGGACATAGATGTCGCGCCGGTCGTCGCGGGCGAAGCTCCAGTCCTCGTCGACGAAGTAGAGCCCGCCCTCCTCGGGCGTGGAGCCGGTGTGACGGTCGATCGCATTATGCGCGGTCCGGTTGTCGAGGGGCTCATGGTCCTTGACGTTGTCGCGCAGCTTGGCGTCGTCGAGCGCAGCCCGCAGCGTCCGCCAATCGTCAAGGGCGATCCATTCCCACCGCTTGCGCTCCTTGCCTTCCTCCAGCGTCTTAACGTCCGTGGTTTTCAACCGCTCCGGACGCGACGGCTTCAACAACGGCTTCGGCAATCGGTCGGCCGGGAAGCCGTCCGACAGCATCCAGGGCGACGACGGCAGCGCGTCGAGCCAATCCCGAAGCGTCGCTTCGCCTTCGGTCTCGCGCTTCGCCCAGCACAGATGGCCGAACAGGGTGCCGGAGTGAAGCGGCGTGCCGAGCGGGGCGCGGAGCCGGATGCGGACGCGGTGGAGAGCCATTATCCGAACGCGACGATCTGCGGCGGCTCGGACGGGTCGAAGCGGTTGACCCGGAAGCGCTCGCCGATGTCGTGCGCCTTGCCCTCGGGGTCGATGACCTTGAGACCGTCGAAACGCACGCGCCCGTAGCCGCGCGAGCCCGAGCCCCCCAAAGCGTCCTGCTCGAGAAGCGAGAGCCCGGCGAGAAGCCAGTTCAAGCAGGCGCGGTCGCGCGCGCCGCCGTCGCCCGTGTCGTAAAGACGGAACACCATCTCCATGTCGAACTTCGCGCCTTGAGGCACCCGTTCGGTTTGACGCGGGCCGATCTTGTCGTGCGCCTTGCCGGCGATGCGGTCGATGACGACCTCGGTCTTCTCCTCGGTCAGCAGGTTCCCGTTCTTGATGGTCTCGTCGCGCCACTCCTTGCGCAGAAAGCCGTCGCGGACGATCAGCCGGGTCGGCCCCGCCGACCATTTGTCGCGCTTGGCGGCGGTGCCGAAGATGCGCAGCACCGGATCGTCGGGGTCGTGGTTCTGGTTGTCGTCGCTGCCCCAGGGCTTGCCGTCGGGGCGGATCGAACCGTAGACCGGCGCGAACGCCCATTCGAGCAGGAACCGCAGCTTGCCCTTGAGGCTCGATCCCGGGATGTAGGGTTCGCCGGTGTGGGGGTGCTTGATGACGGGGTTGTCGATCCCGCCGATCTCGATGGTGTCCTTGCCGGCGCCGATGTGAAGGCCGGAAAGCAGCGTAATGACGCCTTCGATGCGCGCCCGGCCCAAAAGCCTGATCTCGGTCATGCCGGTTTCTCCTTAATTGTCCTTGGCGTAGATCCGGTGATAGGCGACGACGGCCTCGAAGTGGGGGGCGAAGCCGAACAGGAAGTCGTCGCGGGTCTTCACCGAGGCCACATTCGCGACGATGAACTTGAGAAAGGCGTCGGGGACTTTCTTCTTCTGGCCGCTGGCATAGGCCGCATGGGCCTTGAGAAGCGCGAGCCGGGCGCGGACGCCTTCGTCCTCCAAATTCGTCTCGACGATCTCGCGTTTGAGGGCGGTGATCACGCCGTAAAAACGGCGAAGCTGGGTCGGCTTGAGGTCGCTGAATGCTCGGGCCTTCTCCTCCGCCTCCTTATCGAGCAGTTCGGGGCGCACGATCGGCTTTCCGCGATCGTCACGGCCGGAGAAGTACTCGATCCTCTTTTCCGGCGGCTTCAGGCGAGGGTCGATCTCCTGCGGGCCGCCGCTTTTTCGGACGCCGCCTTTCTGGGTAAAGCGATTTCGGTGCTGCATGGTTTCCCGCTCCTCGAAATTATCGGTTGCGGTAAAGGGCGATGGTGATGGGAATGCGGGGGTCTGGCTCGGCCGCAGGATCGGCGAGATCCTGACGCGCGGGCGATCCCCGGAAAAGGTTTCCGCCGATCAAGGCGTCGAGACGGACCATGACCGCCTCGCAAGCGTCGCCGTCCATGTGCTGGGAATGCATCCGTTCGCGGAGCCGCGCCAAATGGTAGCCCCAGCGCGCACGCCACCCGGCCGCGGCCGGGGCCGGGCGTTCCGGGTCTTCGGCGCAGCGCCTGTCTCTGTCGAACGCCAGCATCCGATAGAGGAAGGCTGTCGAGAGGACGCCATCGCGAAGACGCGCGTTGAGCCACTCCGCCTCGTCGAGCGCCCAAGCGAGGCTCCCGCGCCCTCCGGCCCAGGGAATAGGACGATCGCCGATGACCGAGATGCGGTCCCGCCCGGCGTCTTTGGAGGCCTCCAGTCGGCGCTCCGCCCGGTGGACGGCGCGGTTCAACGGCTCGTGCGCGCCGACCAGCTCGACCCCCGCCGAAAGCGTAAGGTTCGGGTTGTGATGCACGAACCGTCCGAACGCCTCGCGAAGACGGAGCGCAAGCCCGATCCCCTGATGCCGGGGCGCGATCAGAAGGACGTCGTCGCCGCCGGCATAGACCGTATAGGTGGCGGGGAACTCCTTGCGGATCAGCGCCATGAGCTCGCCGGTGAAGAAGGCGTCGAGCATGCGCGAGAGCGCCGCCGTCCGGCTTACGGTGTTGTCTTCGCCCAAGCCATATCCGAACACGAACCCGAGCCGGTCCACGTCCGCCTTGACGACCGCGAGCATCGCCCGCCCGATCCATCCGCCGTCCACCCACTCGCGCGCATCGGCGGCGAGATGCTCGAAGGTCTTGGTCTCTCCGGGCTGGACCGCGCGCGCCTCCTCGCTGAGATCGGCGTAACGGCCGTTGTCGCCGTCCCCTTTCTCGAGGATCGGCACATAGTTGGCCATGAACCGATCGGCGATCGGGAAAGACGCCTCCGCGTCCGCATCGCGCGGCCGCCAGGCGGAGACGATTTCGCGCATCACCGCTGCGGATGCGGAATCGGGCGCGGCCTTGGTTTCGATGTCGAGAACGAAGCGCCCCAAAAGATCGGCGCGCTTGTCGGCCCGTTCCGTCCGTCGAATCACCACGGCCTTGGCCTTGGGGAGCTGTCGCCCGTGCCTGGCCTCGCGGGCGCAGGCCCAGCATCGCTTGATCGACGGATCTTGCGGATCGGTCTCGGCCGCGGGGCGCACGCCGCAGGCCCGACAGACGCCGTCGGCCGGATAATCGATCTCGATGATGCACTCGGCCGCGCGCGTCGAAAGGGGGCGCTGCTTCGCCTCCTCCGCCGCCAAGGCGATGCGATCGAGCGTCGCGGGCAACGCCGCGCGCAGGAACGCCGTGCCCGCAAGAGGGGGCGTGATCGCGATGTTGAGAACGAGCTCGCCGAAGTATTGATCGGCCATCCAGGCATCGAGCCGTTCGCGGATGGCCCGGATGCGACGCTCGATCCCTTCGATCTCGGGGAGAAGAAGCTGGAACCGGCCGCCTGCGCTTTGAAGCAGGCAATAAGGCGGCAGCCCGAATTCTTCTCGGCACATCAATGCCGCCGCGTCCGTTATGGCCCCCATCACGAACGAGCGCGCCCGCAGGATTCGGTTGACGCCCTTCACCCCTTCGCTCGCCAGCCGGAAGAGGCTCGCCTGAATGCCAGAGAGATCGCCGACGAGAATCCGGAACTTCTCGCGCTCGGGATCGCGGACGGCCTTTTCGTCGTCGAGCTCCCCCCGCGCTTCGTGATGGCGGTAGAGGCAGGCGGCGAAGGCCGCGACCGTCCGGTTATGGTCGTGCAGCGACACGTCGGGCAAGTCCACGGTCGAGGAGGGAATGCTCCAGGTGAAGCGTTCCGAGATCGCGAGCAGGCCTTCGTGGAACAGCGCGATATTGTCTCCCGTCGCGCCGCAAAGTTGCTTGAACGCCGCGCAGAACTGCGGCCACAGCTTCTCGTAAGCACGCGGCGACCCTTCGCCATCGACCGCGCCCGGGTCCATCGCGCCGGGCGCAAGCGCGCAAACGTCGTAAACAGCGTCGCCGCTTGGACGTCCAAGCCCGAGATCGACGCGATCGAAGATCGAGCGCAAGGGCGTACGGCGGAACTGGTCCCAGCTTCCGGCCTTTTCGGGCTTGTCCCGCTCCTTTCGGTCCATGCCCGCCGAAAGCCGGTCCGCCACCGCCGAAAGCCAGGTCAACGCGCCGGTCGGCCTGTGGTGGAACACGGCCTGATCGCGCACGCGGCCCAGATTGACCCCTTTGGGGAAGCCGATTCCTTCCTGCTCCATCCAATGGAAGAAGGCGTCCGTCCAGAGAACGTGCTTGTGAGAGAAATGGCCGCCTCGACCGCTTGGCAGCAGCACGTCCTCGCGAGCGCGGACCTCGGGCGCCATGTCCCGCACATTCGCATGGGCGCGCTGCATGAACTTCCCGATGTCCTCGAAAAAAGCGCCGAGCGCCACTTCGTCGATGTTCGCCGGCCGACTTTCCATCACACAGTGCTGCTCCTTCTCGTTGCGGCGTTTAGAGACTCACAGGCGATCCGGTGACTTGTCATTATGCTTCGCGGTCATGGGCGCGGGGCGATCGGAAGCTTCCGATACGGCCTCGATCCGGTAGGCGCCGAGCGCCATGGTCGCGCCTTTTCCGGCATGGACCCATTGGCCGAGCCAAAGGAAGGGCCAAAGGTCTTCGGTTCCGCCCAGATCCAGAACCGCTTCGCCCACAAGGCCGCCCATGCGCATGACCGTTTTCTGCCGGGCCGAGCGGCGCGCCCAGTCGAACCAGCGAAGCGAGGCGTTCTCGATCGTCGCCTCTTGAGCAAGCGCGCGCAGGCGGCGGAAATCGGCGTCGAGAGACGAATCGGCATGAAAGTAGGTCAGCATGGAGATGCGGCGCACCAGGTTGCCGAGCAGATCCGCAGCTTGGAATGTTTGCGGCGTAACCAAGCGTCCGTCCCGCTTGAGGCGCAGCGGCGTCAGAAGCCGAAGGCGGACCCGGCGCGCCGGCGCCGGGATCTGCGGCGGGGACGGCGAAGGAACTCGGATCAGGTTCCCGTCGTCGAAGACGCTCGTTCTTTTCGGTTCTCCGAAGAACGAAAGATGATCCACGCCATCGAGGCTGAGCCGGGCGCGCGCCGGGCCGATCCCGCCTTCTCCGGCAAGGCGAAAAGCATGGACGACATAGGCGATGGCGCGGCCGGCGCGCCCGACCAGGGTCACGATCAGCTCGACCGTCTCACCGGGGGCGTAAGCGCTGGAAGACAAGGCTTCTTGGCCCGAAACGGTTTCGGAGCCGGGAAGGGCGATCACGAAAGGATGGGGCGCGGTGCGATAGAGCCTCATGCGATCGGCCTCGGGCGGCGGCGGGGTGTCGAAGAAGTAGGGGAACGCGCAACGCAGGCGCAGAGCGCAGGTCTCGCACCGTCGGTGGCGGACGATGCATACGGCGCGCTTCAGCGCGTGTCCGAAAGCCCCCCGCCACGCCGAGCCCGGGAAGGCCGGCAGATGAAGCGGTTCTTCGCAACGGAACCGAAACGCGTAACGCGCGAGCGGCAGGGCTATGTGAGGCGCCCTTGCCGGGCTACCCGTTGTCGCGTCTTTTTCCCGAGGAACCGCGGTTCCGGTCCCCAGCCCCGTATCCCCCATTAGAAAATATTGCTCCCAGCTATCCCCTGAAGCAAGAAGGTTAACATGGATTGCTCAACCTTTGCGCGATCGGAAGCTTGTCATCTTGGTCTTCGACATTGCCGAAGCGAATCGATTCTCCCGCTATTCCCAATCCGAATCGCGTATGCGGCCGGTTGCCGAACGCCTGAATGGCGTAGACGGCGGCGTTAGGCCCGAGAGCGCGACGGAGACGCCGGTTGAGCTTGCTTTTGTGCGATTCGAAGTAGCCCTTGTCCATGCCGCGGCGAAGGGCGCGCTCGGTCCTTTCGAGATCGCGGCGGTCCTTTGCCGCCTCTCGATAAACGGCGAGGAATTCCTTGGCGTAAGCCAGCGAGGGCGTTCCTTCAGGAGGGCAGGGAAGAGGCGCTTCTCCACGAATGCGTCGGCGGGCCATCCAGACCAGGAAAGCGGTTTCGACCGGCGGCAGGCGTATCACCACGCCGCCGGCTGAGATGCGCCCGTTCGCCGGATCGATCGCAAGCTCGGGCGGCGCGACGGCGCTCTGAGCCGCCCGAACCACGGCCTGAAAGCCCGCCTCGCCTGCGAGCAACGCTTCGGGCAGCCCCTGCCGAAGTCGGACGAAGGGGATCTCGGCCAGCGTCACCCGAGCGTCCTTCGCATCCAACGGGCGACTGTCGGGCGGCGGCGTGTAGATGATTCGACTGTGCGGAGAGGGATAGAAGAACCCAGGGTTGGCCTCGAAGGACGGCGAGACCAGAACATGCGAAAGCCTGTCCTGAGGACGGCCGAACAGGGACAAGGCGTAGCCGGCGTAGTACCCCATGGTCTTGCGCCCGCCCGAAATTGAGACATGCAGCGCCGTTTCGGGATCGGCTGTTTCGCGTCGAACCCACTCGGTGATTGCGTTCGCCGCATACATGTTGTCCCGCTCGGTGCGGATGTCCTCGATGGGGAGGCCCGCAGGATCGCAAAGAACGTGAATGTCGCCCTCGCCAAACGGGATCGGCGGCAGATCGTAATCGTCGATCAGGCGGGCGAACCAACCAGGCTCGTCGCTGAGCAGCATCAGACGGGCGCGCTCGGCGCTTTCTTGGGTCGCCAAAAGGCGAACCGCGGTCGGAATGAACGGCGGATCGCGCGCCACTGCAAGCGCATAGACAGTCTCGGTCACCACCTGGGGCGAAAGCCCGGCGACCAGAAGAAGCACCCGCGAGGAGAAATCTTCGGGTCTGCGAGGCGAGGGCGACGGCATCGGTTCGGCGGCTTCCAAATCGGGCCTCTCGAGAGGTGTCGCCAAGGGACGAAACAGCCGCCGCGCCTAAGCCGGTCCCATGCAGGTTCATCGGTAACCCGGCGGACGGGCGCGTAGGCCTTGAACCCCAGAAAATGGTGAAGGAAGCGCCTGCGAATTTCCAGGTGGAACCACGGGCGGAAGCTTCTCTATATGACCGAATCTGACATATTCGCGTGGGATTTTGTCTTCGGAATGGCCTGCATTCCTTTTGAACCGCCCGGCGCAAGCCGGCTCATTTTTCTCCGAAGACCGAGACGACCATGACACGCGAAAAGGACAACGCCCAGCGCGCGCTTGAAGCGCTGTGTCGGGACATATATGCCGACGTACGCAAAACCTGGTTGGCGCTCAAAGGCTGCTTTCCGACTCAGCCTTGCGGCTACATGCCTCTGTACGGACCGCCCCGGATCGCGCCGCCGCTGATGATCGTGAGCCTCAACCCCGGCTATGGGCATCAGGTCACGCCCGATCAGATCGCGCCAAAGACCTGGCCGGACCGGCTCAGCTATCTTTCATCCTCCGGCCGCCTTGCGGGAGCCTTGCGGCGAATGTTCCAGGCGATCGAGCGGTATGATCTGCTCGAACAGGCTATGGCGACGTCGTTGATCTTCTTTCGCAGCCAGAGCATGAACAAGAAGAACGACGCCTATCGCTGGTTGGACAACCCGCCTGAAATTCGCGCGCAGCTCGAAGAACTTTCGCGCCGATGGCTCGACCGGCTGATCGCTGAAGCCCGCCCCCAGGTCATCATGGCTATTGGCAAGGATGCGTTCTTCGGGCTTACGGCCGAGACTCGGTCCGGGTTCCATGACGTGGTGGGAGGCAAACTGGCGACCATTCTGCGCTTCGGCGCGTATGGAGAGATCCCGGTCATCGGCGTTCCCCATCTCTCGGGGTATCCCGGCCTCTCCAACGCTCAACGCGAA
>CAYYWV010000065.1:0-14257 GCA_964475385.1 uncultured Alphaproteobacteria bacterium
TAAGCCCGGCGGCTTCGATCAGGCGGCGGGCATAGCGAATCGGAATCGCGTAAGTGATCCCGCTCGGGTCTTTGAGCAAGTTCTCCTTGGTCTCTTTGACGAAGACGCTGCTCACCATGCCGAGAACGCGGCCGCTTTCGGGATCATAAAGCGGGCTGCCGCTGTTGCCCGGATACGCAGTCGCGTCGAGCTGAAAAACCGAGAAAGGTTCGCGCAGACGGCGGATCATCGCCGCATCGAGCTGACCCGGCACGATCGCCGGCATCGCCACCGGCGTAAGCGCGGAGACGATCCCGCGATGGGTTACCGGGATCAGCCCGAGCACCGCGCCGATGGGAAAGCCGGTAAACGCGATCTCCTGGCCTTCCTCGACCGTCTCGTCGCGCCCCAGCGTGAGCGCCGGAAGCGGCGGCCCCGCAATGCGCAGAAGCGCGGCGTCGTGGGAGCGGTCCTTGGATACAACCTCGGCCCGGCGGCGCTCGATCGCTTCGCCCGCGCCGATGAAAACCGCAAGCTCCTCGCCGCGGGCAAGCACGCCCGTCGCCGCCACCACATGGGCGTTGGTCAACACGTGCCGTCCGTCGGCGACAACGAAGCCCGTCCCGAGAAGCCGGACTGGCGGCCGCCGGGTCACGAGATAAGTGCCGACGCCGACGATCGAGGGCTTGATCGCCTTGATGGTCTGCGACAGCCCCCCCGCGCGCGCCGGGCCGTTCGCAACGGCCGTAACCGCAACCAGCGCGGCGATGAACGAAGCAATGGCTATGCGAAAATGCCGCAGCACGGCTCAGGCTCTGGCGCAACGCGGCGGGATCGCGTCCTCGGCATCCAACCCAGCCCTCCCGTCGTGGACCTGCCGAAGAAAAGCCTCAAACATCAAAAGCGCCCAGAGAGCGGCTCCGTGCTCGCGCAGCCCGGACTGGTGCTGGTCGAGCAAGGTGCGAACGTAAGCCATATCGAAGAAGCCGGTCTCGGCGAGCGTCGATCCGGTGAGCGCGGCGCGCACGCGGTCGCGAAGCGGGCCGCGGAACCACTCCGAGATCGGCACCGCGAACCCCATTTTCGGCCGGTAAAGAACGTCAGCGGGAAGAAGAGGTTCGAGCGCCTTCTTAAAGATATACTTCCCTTCGCGGCCGCGGAGCTTGAGACGCGCGGGCAGCCCCGCCGTCCACTCCACGAAGGGGTGGTCGAGCACCGGCACGCGGACCTCGAGCGAATTGGCCATGCTGGCGCGGTCGACCTTGGTCAGAATGTCGCCCGGAAGATAGGTCTTGATGTCGGCGTACTGAACCCGCGAGAGATGGTCGTCGGCCGGCGCCGCGGCCATGGCTCCGGCAAGCACCTCGATCGCCTGGTAGCCTTGAAGATCGCGGCGGAACGCGGGGCTGAACAGGCGCTTGCGAATGCCGTCGTGCAGGATCGAGACGCTGTGGAAATAGCCCTCGACCGAATCGCGCGCAAGCGCCTGCAGGGTCGCCTTGGCGCGCAACGGCTTCGGCGCCCAGTCGGCCTTTGGGTAAAGCGCGCCTGCGACGCCGAACAGCGGCCGGCGCAAAGATCCGGGCAGCAAGCGACGCACGCGCTCTTCGTAGTCGTGCCACAGGTAGCGACGATACCCGGCGAAAACCTCGTCGCCGCCGTCGCCCGAGAGCGCGACCGTGACCCGCTCGCGGGCAAGCGCGCAAACCCGATAGGTCGGGATCGCCGACGAATCGGCGAAGGGTTCGTCGTAAAAGGTCGCCAACCTGTCGAGAAGGTCGAAGGCGTCGACCGCGACCCGGTTGACGTGGTGCCGGGCGCCGCAGTGCGCCGCCACCGTCGCCGCATAACGCGATTCGTCATAGGAAGAAACGTCGAACGCGATCGAACAGGTGTTGACCGGCGCCGAATCGAGCCCCGCCATGAGCGCGACCACGGCGCTCGAATCGACCCCGCCCGAGAGAAAAGCGCCGAGCGGCACATCGGCGATCATGCGCACGTCCACCGCTTCGCGCAATCGCGCGATCAGCTCGGTCGAGACCGTCCGTTCGTCCGCCGCCCGGTCCTGGTCGACAAAGGAAACGTCCCAGTATCGCCGCGGCCTTCCCATGCCAGCGCCGCGACGCAGACACAGCGTGTGCCCAGGAGCGAGCTTGGCCACATCGGCGTAGATGCTGCGCGGATCGGGGATGTAGCCATAGGCGAAATAGTCCTCGACCGCACGCACATCGATCCGCCGCGGCAACGCCGGGCAGCAGAGAAGCGCCTTGAGCTCGGAGCCGAACAGCACCAGGCCGTCGTCGAGCACGGCGTAATAGAGCGGCTTGATCCCGAGCCGGTCGCGAGCGAGGAACAAGGTCTCGCGGCCCTCGTCCCAAAGCGCAAAGGCGAACTGCCCCCGGAACCGCTCGACGCAAGCCTCGCCCCACTCCTCCCAGGCGTGAACGATGACCTCGGTATCGCAGTGGGTCGCGATCCGGTGGCCCGCGGCCGCAAGCTCGCGGGCGAGTTCGCGGAAGTTGAAGATCTCGCCGTTATAGACGACGACGACCGAGCCGTCCTCGTTGTAGAGCGGCTGCCGGCCGCCGGCGAGATCGATAATCGCGAGCCGGCGGTGGCCAAGACCGATTCCGGGGCCGAGATGCAGGCCGCCCGCGTCCGGTCCGCGGTGAAACTGGCTTTCGTTCATGCGCCCGAGGAGCGCGCGATCGATCTGACGCCGCCCTCGGCTGTCGAAAATCCCAACGATTCCGCACATGCTGCCCCCAGCCGCCGCCCTCAGCCGTCGCCGTCTTTGCGCCCGGCAAGCCGCGCCAGATAACGGTCGAGCGGTTCGACGGCGCTCAGAAAGGCGCGGAGCGTGCGTACGGCCTCCTCACGCCGATCGCTGTAATCGGCGGCGACCGCGATCACTGCCGCCGCCTCGATTCCCCCCAGCAACTTAGCGCGGACCTCGAGAAGCTTGGCCACGTAGGGACTCGCGGTAAAACGGCCGTCGATCCAATACCAGACCCAGACGAGGCGCCGCTCATCGGCCGTCACGTTGCGCGTGTCGGCATAGCGGGTGAAGGCGACGTCGATCGGCGTCTCGCCGAGACGGACGCGATCGCGTCCGCTGCCGAGGCGCATCCAGACCTCACTGTCGAGGAAGCTGTTAAGCTGGTTGATTACTTCGGCGCCTTGACGTTGACGCGGCAGATAAGCGACGGCGAACGCCACCCGGCGGCCGTCGTCGGCGGCATAAGACTGCTCGACCGTGAACGTCGCGCCTGGCACCGCGATCCGCCAGCCGGCGTCCTCGTCGACCGCGCGCCAAGGCGCGGAAAGACGCGGAAGCTCCGCAGACCGCGGCGTATCGCCGGACCGGGCGTCGATCAATGCGGCGTAGGCCGGCGCGGCCGCCGACAACGCCACGACCGCAAGCGTGGCGGCGACGAAAGCGCCGCTCCCGCGACCGAAACGAACGCTTGAATGGGCGCTGAAAGCCTCCGCCGGAGCCAACCGCTCGGCCGCGGCGTCCTCTTCTCGCGAGACGGAGTCCGCCTCGTCGAGATCCTCGCGGAACAGCATGCCGAGACCGAGCGTGACCAGCATGACGAAAACGAAGAACACCCAACCATAGACGATGTGATCGACGCCAACGGCGACCTCGTTGTCGCTGAGGTAAGCGATCAGGATGATGCCAAAGGCCCGAAAGCCATTGGCGATAATCGGCACGACGATCGAAAGCGCGAGAAAGGCGATGCGACGCGGCCAGCTCCGATACATCAGATGAGCGTAAAGCGTGCCGAGCGCGACCATCGCGATCAGGAAGCGGACCCCGGCGCAGGCCTCGGCGACTTCGAAGTTGCCGGTCGGGATCGAGATGAACACGCCGTCCATGAAGACCGGAACGCCGACCATCCGCAGCAAGGCTACAGAGAAGGTGGCCGTCACGTCTTGAAGAGGGGGAACCAGGAACTGCCCCAAGGGCACGGCGAAATAGAGATAGGCGAGCGGAAAGACGAGAAGCGCCGTCACCGAACGGCCGAGAATGGTGAATACGCTCGCCTGGATAAGCGCAACAAGCGCAAGCTGCTCGACCGCCTGCACGCCGGCAAGCGCCCCCAAAAGCCAGCCGAATGCGGCGAGAGCGACGAACGCCAACCCCCAAGGCTCGACCCGAGGCGCGCTGGCGGCGAGAACGTCTCGGCGGCGCCAGACCAGGTACCCGAAGATGGGCGGGATCAGAAACCCGTGAGTGAAGGTCTGGTCGTTGATCCAGGTGCGCACCATCGTCGCACCGGTGTCGTAGAACAGGGCGAGGATCGCAAGAATCGTCACAAAGCACAGAACCGCCGCCGTGCGCCATGCGCTCGCCGCATTCGTCAACATCGATTCGGTCGTACGCGCTACGGTCATTGCCCTTGTCCCTGGCCTGCTCGCGCGTTCATCGCGTCCAGACTACACCGCTGTTCCTTGTCGAGCGGTTATCGCTTCTCAGCCCCGCCCACAGGGACTTTACGCTCCTTATTGTCGCACGGATGGCGCGAAGCTTCGAGGACTTCATCGAGCCGGTTAAGGCTTGCCGTCCAGGCGTGGGCCGCAATGACCTGCTGACGCGCGCGGATACCCAGCGATTCACGGTCGTCGCCGGTCAGCAAGGAATGCAGTTTTTCAGAGAAGTTTTCTTCGTTATCTGCAATCTTAAGATGTTTTCCTGATTCAACGAGAATCCCTTCCACAGCCGCAGACGTGGCGACGACCGCCTTCGCCATCGCCATCGCTTCGAGCACCTTGTTCTGCACGCCGCGCGCGATGCGAAGCGGGGCCACGGCGACGTGGGCGTGGGCGAGATAGGGTCGCACGTCGTCGACCCGGCCGGTGACCGCGATCCGGTCGCGCCCGGCGAGCCGGCGGACCTCGGGCGCGGGCCGCGCGCCGACGATATAGAACCAGACCTTAGGGTGGCGGACGCGAACCAGCGGAAGCACAGCGTCGGCGAACCAAGTGACCGCATCGACGTTGGCCCAGTAGTCCATCGCGCCGGTAAAGACCAGCACCGGACCATCGCGATCCTCATAAGGGTTCTCGTAAGCGCGATCGGGCGAAAAATAGGCGCAGTCGACGCCATTCGACATATACCCGACCTTGCTTGCGACCTCGGGCGCAAGCCTGCGGAACAGCGCGGCCTCGGCCTCGGAGACGAACAAGCTCGCGTCGAAGGCGGCGGCCACGCGCCGCTCGTAAGCCAACAGCCGGCGCCCTTCGCGGGCGTAGATCCAGCGATCGAGGCCGCGCCGTTTCTCGGCGTAAGCGCGCCACTTCTCCGAATCGACGTCGACGAAGTCGATCACCCGACGGACGGTCGGCGTCTCTTCGCTTGCGGGCGGCATAACGAACTGCGCCATCGCCGAGGAAAAGACCACGATCCGCCGCGGGCGGACGCGGGCGCAAAGGTCCGCGACCCAGGTCTCGAGAGCCTGCGAGCGGTAATAGGGAAGCGTAAGCGGCCGCCCATCGAGAAGACCGACGAGGCTGCGCAGACGCGCCCACCGGGGCGCGAGCCGCGCGAAACAGGTGTCTGCGCAGAGCACGCGCAGCGTCTCAACATGGCGCCAATCGTCGGGATCGTCCACGAAACAGCCGAGATGCACCCGATAGCGCCCGGCGAGGCGCTCCAGGATGTGCCAAGAGCGGATCTTGTCGCCCTTATCGGGGGGATAGGGAATCCGGTGGCAGAGGTAGAGGAGGTCGTCCACGCGCCTAACCGAGGCTGCGGGCGATCAACGGCCCGATCGCGTTGGCGACGCCGAGAGGGAGCCGCTTCCACGCGCCGATGAACAGGCGGTAGCGGGGGTTGAGGGGGTTGATCTCGGGAATGCGCGCGCCGCGCCGCAGCCGGTACTCATAGGCCAGCGGCTCGGGCGTAAAGCCCCAGTTCTTCTTGAACGCGAACGAGCCCGTCCCTCGCTTGCTGCGCCCGAAGTCGAACCAGCGAAGGCCGCGCTCGGCGGCGCGGCGCATGAGATCCCAGTACATGTAGTCGTTGGCCCCGGTCCGGCGCGCTTCCACCAGGCCGCCGCCGTAATATGGCAGCACTTCGTCGCGGAAGTAGAAGCTGATCACGCTGGAAAGCGGCCGGCCCGACGGATCGAGCACGGTAAGCGCCTCGCAGTCGTCGCCGAAGACGCGCGCGAGCGTCGCGAAGTAGCGCCGCGGAAAGACCGGCGTGCCCAGGCGATGCACGCTCGCCGCGTAGATCCTCCAGGCCCGATCGGGCGACGGGTCGATCTCGGCGGCCAGGCCGGCCTTGATCGCCTTGCGCACCACGGCGCGCTGCTTGCGGGGAATGGCGAGAAGGTTCTTCTCAGGTTCCGGATCGAGCGTCTTGCGAAAGGTCGCGTAAAGCGAATCCTTGCACGGCCAGTCGTCGTGAAGCCGGCGGCGGCAACGGTACTCGAGATGATCGACGCCGAGCCCGTCGGCGAGCTCGGCCGCCTTCGCATCCAGCGCGCGAAGCGCCGCCTCGTCGCTTGCGATGGGGCCACCATAGACGCAGAAGGCGTTGGACACCAGGGCATTGCCGAACAGGCGGCTGCGCAGATGCACGAGCGGCAGAACCCCGCGTATCGCGCCGTTCGCTTCGGCATAGAGGTAATGGGTCGGATGTCCGAAGCTTTCTTCGATCACCTGCTTCCAGCCCGCACGGTGAAAGAAGGTGCCGTCCGCGTGGGCGAGCACGTAAGAATCCCAACGCGCGCTCGCATCGCGGTCGAGCGTTTTGATCGTGAGAGCGTCTTGCGGCGCGCGCGTCACGGGTCCGAAATGAAGACCGTATCGATCCGGTCCCAGGAGAAGTCGGCGAGAAGGCGCCTGAGCTTCCCTTCCATTCGGCTGAGATTGGTGTAATGCCTGAGCCGCGATTTGAGCGGCGCGCCCCGCTGGCGCGGCTGGTCGGGGTCGATCTCCCAGGGATGGAAGTAGAAGACGCAAGGCGCGCATTCGCGGCGCGCGACCCGTCTGAGCGCAGCGCGCGCGAGGCGGTAAGGGAGAAGGCGGAAGTAGCCGCCGCCGCCCACCGGCAGGTTGCGGCCGAACAGGCGGAGCGTCGTGATCGGCAGCTCGCGGAAGGGTTGGCCGTCGAGCGGGGCGTAGGCGAAGCGCGGCGCTTCGGGCATCCCATAAAGGTCGTGCCGAATGGGATAGATGCTGGAGCTGTAGGCGTAGCCTTCCTCGGCGAGCACGGCATGCGCCCACAGCGTGGTCGCGCCGATCGAGAAGCTCGCCGCGCGGTAGCCTTTGACGGCGCAGCCGCTGATATCCTCCAGAAGGCGCTTGCTCCGCCGCACGTCTTCGCGAAAAGCCTCGCGCCCCTGCTCGCTCACCCGGACATGGCTCATCCCATGGCTTGCGAGCTCGTGCCCGGCGGCGACGATCCGCCGGATCAGCGCGGGATGGCGCTCGGCCACCCAACCGAGGGTGAAGAAGGTGGCCCGCACGCGGGCCTCGGCGAACAAGGCGAGCACCCGCTCGGTGTTGCGCTCGACCCGACGGGGAAGCCCCTCCCAGTCGGCGCGGTCGATATGGCCGGCGAAGGCCGAGACGTGGAAATAGTCCTCGACGTCGATCGAAAGCGCATTGACCAGGGGACGTCCCACCGTATCCACGGGCTTCGTCTCGGTCTGCGGGGGCGGCGGCCCGGCGCCCGCATCAGCGGCGCGGCGATTGATGCGCGTTCGGGTCATCCCCGCCGCCCGGGACGAGTTCCCGGTCTATCGTCATCGTTGAGGTATTCCGCCGCGATCTCGAGCGCGCGCTTGATCGTGCGTTCGTGCGCCTTGACGTAGCGTTCGAGCACCTCGACGCGTCGCGCGAGCTTCTCGAACTCGCCATTGAGCGCCGCGGCGGCGCCGTTGCCGCGCGCTCCGCCGGCGGCGGAGGCCTTCGCGTCCGGTTGCGAAGACGGCGACGTCTCCTTCCCCTCGGCGGCATCCGCTCCGTTCCCTTGATTTGCGGGCTCAGGCGCAGGCGCGTGCGCGACCTCCTGGGCGAGATCGCGGATGACCTCGTCGACCACCGCGGCGTCGATCACGTGACGCTCTTCGAGGAAAGCGAACAGGAGAAGCCGCGAGCACAACGTGTTGATACGCCGCGGCACGCCCCGGGCCTCTTCGTGAATGGCGGCATAGGCCTCGGGCGTAAAACGGGGGTCGTCGTTCCAGCCGACCATGCGCAGGCGATGCTCGATATAGGCCCGGGTCTCCTCGGCGTCGAGCGGCTCAAGATGGTAAGACGCGATCACCCGCTGGCGGAGCTGCTCAAGCGCCGCGCTCGCCAGGGTCTGGCGGAACTGCGGCTGGCCGAGAAGAAAGCATTGCATCGCCGCGCCGTCGTCGACCTGGAAGTTGGAGAGCATACGCAGCTCCTCAAGAGAGCGGGCGGGCAGGTTCTGAACCTCGTCGATAATAAGAAGCACGCGCTTGCCGTCGCGATAGCTCTGGGTGAGGAAGGCTTCGACCTCGCGCAAAAGGGTCGCTTTGTCGCGGTTCTCCTGAGGAATGCCGAGGGCCGAGGCGACCATGCGCAGGGTGTCGTCCGCCTCGATCTGGGTCGTGACGACCTTGGCGGCGATGAACTTGTCGCTATCGAGCTGAGCGAGGAGATGCCCGACAAGCGTGGTCTTGCCCGCGCCGATATCGCCCGTGATAATGATGAAGCCTTCGCCCTGGTTGAGCCCGTAGGTGAGATAGGCCATCGCCTTTTTGTGGCTCCGGCTTCCGAAGAAGAACCGCGGATCGGGGTTGAGCTGGAACGGACGCCCGCTGAACTTGAAAAAACTCGTGTACATCCGCTAGCCCTTCACCTTGAACGACGCGCCGCCGGCGACAAAGCGAACGTCGGGCTCCGGGCGATCAACGAGCACGGTTCGCGAAACAAGCCCTCACCCGCCCTGATGAGGACCGTAATCGACGTCAATGGGAACGGGGGCTGGCTTTGGCGTTCAGTCATGCCGATAACGCCCGACACTCTCTTCGTCCAATCTTCTCGGAATTGGCGAACGATTGGTAAACATAATCGCCGATACGCAGTTTAACACAATTCACTGCGCTCGCCCCCGGCAATCGTCCCGCTTTGTTCGCCGCCCTTGTGGAGCCGCGCCCCCCTGGTCTAGCCGAAAGGCCCGGAGCGGCCCCTTCGATCAGCCTCAGAACTGCATGCTCACGCTGACCGAGACGCTGTTCTCCGTATACTCCTGAGATGCATCGGTCGAATCGCGCTGCAGATAGCCATATGTGATCGCGGCATTGAGGTTCTTCGCGACCTGGTAGTCGAGACTTCCATTAACGGCGTAATCGTGATCCTCGCGTTGATCGAGCTTGAATTCGGTGTTCACGTACGACCCGCCGAGACTGAAATTGAGACGGCGGTTGAGCTGCCGGTTCCAGCTTGCGTTGATGCCGGCCGCATCCTCGTCATCCCCCGATGGCTCCACGTCCTGGCGCTCGACGAAAGCGCCGAGAGAGAAGCTGTTGCGCCCCCGGCTTCCCGTCAGGTTGAGATTAAATCTCTTGGTTCGGGTGGTCTCGTCGCGAATGCTCAACGGGCTGGTCCGAGGGTCGAAAGGAAGCCCCGTGTTGAGGTCGATGATCTGCCCGGTATTGGGGTCGATCGCGGTGTTCGCGACCGCGCGGGAGAACGCGCCTTGCGAGGTCTCGAGAACCTCGGCATAGGACGCCTGCAAGCGTGTCCGAGAGCTGAACTTGTAGCTGAGATTACCCCGGAAGCTGTTGTCCGCATCGCGCCGCCCGTAGGTAAGCTCCATCTCGGTGCGCGGACCGGGGCGCCAGCGGAACCCGGCGTCCCAGACGATGCCGTTGATCTTGTTGGCCGGTTCCCCGTCGTCGAACTGCTGATAGCCGATGGAACCGAGCGCCGAGACGAAGCGCGAGAAGGCGTACTCTAAATTCAGCGTGGCATCACGGCGCTCGACGTCGTTGTCGAGAGAGCGGAAATCCTTTGATGCGCTCGCGTCCACGCTCCACTGAATTCGGGTAAAGTAACGGCCGCTGTCGAGTCGCAGATCGATGCGGTGGATGGACGAATCGGACGTGGTTTTGGACCCTGAAAAGAACTGCGTAAAGGCATAGCGCGCCTCGCCGTCCGCATAACCGCCGAAGTGCCGACGCAGAGAAGGGCTTATCTCATAGGTCTGGACCGTATCCGCGTTCGCCGAGGACTGGGCGGCCCGGCGGTCGAGCACCTGCTGGCTGACCGACCCATTGACGTCGATGAAGAAAACCTCCTTGACCGCTTCGAGCGAAGCCGCCGCCGCCAGATCGGCGTCGAACTCGAGCCCGCGGTCGTCGCCCGCGGTCTGCTGGCTGGCGGTCACGCCGGCGCTGATCGAGGCCGAGGCCCGCGCCGAACTGCCGACAATGCTGATCGCAGGCGTAACGTCGGTGACAAAGGCCGAGGTTTCCGCGCCATCCGGATCGAGATCGATGTTGTCGGAGTAGCTCTCGGAAACCGTCACGGTTGGCGTAATGGTCCATTCCGCCGCGACGGCCTCGCGAGACGCGAGAAGCGCCGCTACCCCTAGGGCCATTCTCGCTGCATGCCCGCGTTTCAACACCCCCTGCCCCTGTCCTTTCGCCTCACGACCGGTTCTCTCGTCGCGTGGAGAGCCCCTCGCCGTCGGCGTCGTTACGAGCCGTACGGGTAATAGGCGCCCATCCTGCTCGATCTGCGGCGCGTTCGATCCTTGTTCAGCAGAAAACCGATGTTGTTGCAAGACCCGATGATATCGAGCGCGCTTTTCACGTCGTTCTCGCTCGTCCGTTCGGCCTCAATGACGAAAACGATCTGGCCGGCGTGAAGCGCGAGAACGCCCGGCTCGCTGCTGACGAGCACCGGCGGCGAATCGAACAGGATCACCCGGTCGGGATAGCGCTTGGCGATGTCCTCGACGAAGTGGGCCATGCGCTTGCTGGCGAGGAGCTCAGTCGAGTTGGGGCGCAATGGCCCCGACGGAATGACGCTGAGGTTCTCTTGATTGGTGCGGATGATCACGTCGGCGACGTCGAGACTCTCGTCCTCGAGAAGATCGACAAGACCGCGCTGCGCCTCGATCCCGAGCATGGAAAGGATCGCCGGTCTGATCACGTCGGCATCGACCAGAAGCACGGTGAGGTCGCGCTCCGCTGCGATGCTCATCGCCAGATTGACGGCCGTGAAGGTCTTTCCTTCCCCCTCATTGGCGCTGGTGATCATGATGAGATGGCCGTTCGGAATCGCATCGGGGCCGCGCCGAAAGGCCTTGAGCAGTAGCTGACGTTTGACCAGACGAAACTCCTCGGCGAGCAAGCTCCGAGCATCCTGCGGAGTGACGATGCCCATTCCGCGCAAGCGATCGAAGTCGATCGCCATCCGCCGCGCGGACCGCCGGCTCTGCGCCTTCGGCGGCGAAGATGGAGTGGCCGGAGCGGACGGCGCCTCGGGGCCGGCTTGGGCGGTCTCGTCGATTCGGGCGGCCGCCTTTTCGACGAGCGAGCCTTTCCGCGGACTGGCCAGTCGTTCCGCCGCCTTCTCGATAATGTTCATGATCGCTCCGCCCTTTGCGAAACCGGTTTAGATGATCTTGAAATCGCCGAGCACAGCGAAAACCTCGACCGCGACAAGCCCGCCATAGGCCCCGACAAGGCCGAAACAGACGAGCATGAAAGTCGCCAGCTCAAGCGCTCGGCGGCGCCGGTCGGCGGTCGAGGCGATCCGCGAAATCGTGCCTAAAACGGGGACGACGAACCGTTCGCGAAGACGGGTCGCGTTGGTGATCGAATCGTCGGCCTGGCTAAGCACGAAGCCAAAACCGATGCCGGCCCCGATGCCGCCGATCAGAACGATCGTCAGATACAAAAGTCGGTTGGGACCATCGGGCTTTACCGGAATCTGAGGCGGGTCCACGATGCGGAACTGAATCTTGTCGGTCTTGGTTTCGAGGTCATTCGCAAAGCGCGCCGCTTCGCGCCGGGCGAGAAGCTTCTCGTAGTTCTGCTTGATGATCCCATAGTCGCGGTCGAGCTTCGCGAGCTCGAGCTCGACCGCGGGAACCGTGTTCACCAGCTTTTTGAGATCTTCGATTTTCTTTTCCTGGTTGGCGACGCGCTTCTTCAACGTGGCGATATTGGTCTCGATCGTAACCAGCGCAAGCTTCATCTGCTGGTAGACCGGATTCACCGTTTTGATGACCGCCGGTTGATCGGCCGCGCCGGGAAGCGAATCCGCCGCGTTGAGCTCTTCCTGCTGCTGACGCAGTTTTTCAAGACGGCGCTTGAGCGCGACGACGTCGGGATGTTTGTCGGTGTACTTGAGAAGGAGCTGATCGAGCGTGCGCTGAAGCTCGAGAATCCGGATCGTGACGTCGTCGTCGGGCGCAAGGCCGGCGCCGGCGGTGTTGGGATCGACTGATTCGAAGAACTCGGGCACATCGGCGAGCTGCTTGCGCAAGGAATCGCGTTGGCTGATTGCGTCGGCAAGCTCGCCCTTCATTTTTTCGAGCGCCTCGCGCTCGCTTTGCAGCTTCGCGAAGTAGCCGCCTTCCCCCGAGAGCAGCGCCATGTTCTTCCGCCTGAACTCGGCGCGTTTCTTCTCGGCGCGGTCGAGCTGTGCCTCGTAGTTTCGGATCTGCTCGTCGACGAACCGCCGCGCTTGGTCGAGATCCTTGCGGCTCGCCCCGAGCTGGCTCTCGACGAAGATGGTCAAAAGCGCCTGCACGACGCGCTTGGCGAGGCTTGGGTCGTTGGCTTTGTAGCTGATGCTGAACAGATTGGTGCCCTGGAGCCGGATCGAGATCGCCTTGCGCAGCCGCTCGATCAGTTGCTCCATCTCGGCCGAAGTCTTGGCCGTGAGGTCGAGATCGGTCATGCGCGCGACCTTCTCGAGATTGGGGCGGCTCAAGAGCGTACGCTGCATGATGTCGATCTGCTGGAACACGTTCGTGTCCACGGCAAGCCCGCGCATCAAGGGGCCGAGCATCGTGTCGGTATCGATGTAAACGCGGGCCGACGACTGGTAGACGTCGGGAAGCTTCGCCACCCAGATCCACCCCGCCACACAGACCACCCAGGCAACGGCAAGGCTGTACCATCGCCGGCGCCAGATCGCGCGGAGATAAAATCCAAGTTGGGCGAGATACTCGTTCATCGCGATCCCGATAGCCCCAAGCGGTTAGGCGAAGGCGCGGCCAATGCGAAGGCCCGTCGCGCCGGTCGCCGGGCGCGGACAGCATCCAAAGCAGTTTTCCCCGCCCCCGTTAACATTGCATTGACGCTGACGGCTCGGCGGAAGGAGGGCGCGCCGCCCTTGGGGCGCACACCGCTCAGAACCAGCTCTCCGGGATGATGATGATATCGCCGGGCATCAGCTGGACGTTGGCCGAGATATCGCCGCCCTTGACCAGATCGTCGATACGGATGGCGAACTGCTGTTGCTCTCCGTTTATGGTGCGAACGATCGAAGCCCGGTTTCCGGCCGCAAAGTCGGTCACGCCGCCGACCGCGATCATGACGTCGAGCAGGGTCATGTTGGCGCGATAGGGAATCGCCTGCGGTTGCGCCGCCTCGCCGATGACTCGGACCTGCTGGTCGAACTCGCCGACGAACCTCCCGACCATCACGGTCACGAGTGGGTCTTGGATGTAGACGGCGAGCTCGCGCTCGATGGCGCGCGCGAGCTCGCTCGGCGTCAGCCCGGCCGCCTGAAGGTCATCAACCAGGGGGACCGAGATCCGGCCGTCGGGACGCACCGTGACCGACGTCGAAACCTCGGGATTGCGCCAGACGAAGATCTGCAAGGAATCGCCCGGTCCGATCCGGTATGACAGCGCGCCCGCTTCGGGCACGGGCGGCGCCGGCGGAAGGGTCTTGACGCCGGGCGCGCAGCCCGCCAGCACGGCCGCCGCAATCATGGCCAACACGCCGCGCCAAAGACGCGGCCTACCCAAAAGTCTGGTCATTTCGTGCCCTTCGCACTGCCTGCTGCTCGAAAATCAGCGGAAAGCCCACCGGCGCAGATCGGCCCCCCGAGAATGCGCCTTCGACATTGCCGGCCCAGAACGGCGCCCTGACCTTGAACAGACGCCCGCCCTCGCTTGTGGCCTGACCGGCAATGATTGCAAGCCCCTCACACCGCCCGCCAGCCCCTGCGCCTCTTGTGGCATTCGGCGCGCAACCTCGCGGACGATTCAATATCTTAGCATCTGAATCTACCGAGCCCATCCGGCTTTTGTCAACGCGCTTGG
>CAYYWV010000066.1:0-14231 GCA_964475385.1 uncultured Alphaproteobacteria bacterium
AATCTATACAGACGCCCGTATGATTTCGCAACCGATTATGCCACGGCGCGGCCTAATCGCCGCCCCCTTTTTTTCGCCCTTTTCCGGATTCGGCGACGCGGTCCGCGCCGATCGCCGCGAGCGCGGCGGCGAAGGCGGCATCGGCGTCCATCTCGGTGGTGTCCAGCACGATCGCGTCCGCCGCAGGCGCAAGCGGGGCCACCTTGCGGGTCGCGTCGCGCCGGTCGCGTTCGCGAAGAGCGCGCAGCACGTCCTCGCGCGAGGCCGGCTCGCCGCGGGCGACGAGCTCGCGCCAGCGGCGCTCGGCGCGGGCCTCGGCGCTCGCGGTCACGAACAGCTTGCGGTCGGCGTCGGGGAACACGACGGTGCCGATGTCGCGGCCGTCGATCACCGCGCCGGGAGGCGTGCGGCCGAATGCGCGCTGATAGTCGAGAAGCGCCGCGCGCACCTCCGGCATCGCCGAGACCACCGAGGCCGCATGGCCCACCCGCTCGTCGCGCAGATCGGGGGCTTCGAGATCCGCGTCGCGAAGATCGCGGGCGATCGCGGCGGCGCGCGCGGCGTCTTCGGGCTCGCCGCCCTCGCGCAGGAGCCGGGCCGCCACCGCGCGGTAGAGCCGGCCGCTCTCCAGATAGCGCAGGCCCAGATGCGCGGCGAGCCGGCGCGCGAGCGTGCCCTTGCCGGCCGCCGCCGGGCCGTCGACGGCGATCACGCAGGGCGTCCCGCGCCCGGTGGGTTCACGCTTAGCCAAGGCGCGCGCCGAGCCCGCGCAAGCAATCGGCGAAGCCCGGAAAGCTGGTCGCGATGGGCCGCGAATCGTCGATGCGCACGGGCGCTTCCGCCGCCAGGCCGAGAACCAGAAAGGCCATGGCGATGCGGTGGTCGAGCCGGCTCGCGACTGCGCCCCCGCCCGGCGGGCGGCCGCCGCAGCCCCTGACGTAAAGGTCGTCGCCTTGCGCCTCGGCCTCGACCCCGCAGGCGCGCAGGCCCTCGAGGATGGCGGCGAGGCGGTCGCTCTCCTTCACCCGCAGCTCGCCGAGGCCCCGCATCGCCGTCTCGCCTTCGGCGCAGGCCGCGGCGACCGCGAGCGCGGGGTACTCGTCGATCATCGAAGGGGCGCGCGCGGCCGGAACCTCGACCCCGCGAAGCCCGCTCGCGCGGACGCGGATATCGGCGACCGGCTCGCCCCCGGTCTCGCGGCGGTTCTCGAACGCGATCTCGGCTCCCATCTCGGCGAGGGTCTCGAACAGGCCGGCGCGCAGCGGGTTGACGCCGACGCCCCGGACCGTAACCGTCGAGCCCGGCGTCACCAGCCCGGCGACCGCGAGGAAAGCGGCCGAGGAAGGATCGCCCGGCACCGAGACCGCGCGGGCCTCGAGCTCGGGCTCGCCGGCGAGCGCGATGCGGCGGGCGCCGTCGGCGGCGGTCTCCTCGCGGATCTCGGCGCCGAAATGGCGCAACATGCGCTCGCTGTGGTCGCGGGTCCGCCGGGGCTCGATCACGCAGGTCTCGCCCGGCGCATTGAGCCCGGCGAACAGCACCGCCGACTTGACCTGCGCCGACGGCACCGGCAGCCGGTAGACGATGGGCAAAGGCTCGGCCGCGCCGATCACCGTAAGCGGCAGCCGGCAGCCCGCGCGCGCCACAACGCGCGCGCCCATCTCCTCGAGCGGGCGGGCGATGCGCCCCATGGGCCGGGCGCGCAGGCTCTCGTCGCCGGTGAACTGGCAGGTGATGGGCTGGGTCGCGACCATGCCCATCAGCAGGCGGACCCCGGTGCCCGCGTTGCCGAGGTCGAGGGTTGCGGCCGGCTCGGCGAGGCCGCCGACGCCGACGCCGCGGACCCGCCACAGCCCGTCGCCGCCGCGCTCGATCTCGGCCCCCAACGCGCGAAGCGCCCGCGCCGTGCGCATCACGTCTTCGCCTTCGAGAAGGCCGTCGATCACGGTCTCGCCGACCGCGAGCGCGCCCAGCATCAGGGCGCGGTGCGAGATCGACTTGTCGCCGGGCACCTGGACCTCGCCGCAGAGGCCCTGCGCCGGATGAGCGGTGATCGGGGCGGGAGAGCTCATATCCTCGGCATACAAAGAGGTTCCGGGCGCCGGCCAGCGCCTACGCGGAGACCGGGGGTGAAATTGTTCGAAATTGCTTTTGACAGAAACCGCGGATCATGGCAATTGGCCTCGCACCTGTTGCAAGCGTGCAAGGAAGGGGGAGCAGAGATCGGTGGCTAAACCGGAATGGGGCACCAAGCGCCTGTGCTTGAACTGCGGGGCGCGCTACTACGATCTGAACCGCGATCCCATCACCTGCCCGCGCTGCGGCGCGGCGTTCGTTCCCGAGTCGCCGTCGCGCACCCGGCGCGCCGCGCCCGAAGAGGCCGCCGCCGTGGCGGCCGTCGCCACGCCCGAGCCGGCCGCGGCCGCCGAGGCCGTGGTCGACGACGTCGAAGAGGCCGCGGAGGTCGATATCGACGTCGATATCGAAATCGACGCCGATGTCGAGATCGAGGCCGAGGACGAAGACGACGCCGACGCGCTGATCGAGGACGCTTCCGAGCTCGGCGAGGACGAAGACGACGTGGCCGAGGTTCTCGAAGGAACGATCGAGGACGACGAGGATCGCTAAGGCGCGCCCCTCGCTTTTTTACTTGCGTCGGGGGGGACGCGTTCCTACCTTTTCGACGGCGGCCGCCCATGCGCGCCGCATCCTGGGGCCGTAGCTCAGTTGGGAGAGCGCTTGAATGGCATTCAAGAGGTCGGCGGTTCGACTCCGCTCGGCTCCACCAGTTTCGCGAAGGGCGGGATCCGAACGGTCCCGCCCTTTTCGTTTCGGCGCGGATTTTAAACCGCGCTCGTCCTCAGCGGAACGGATCACGGCGCGGCCATGACCCCGCCGTCGACGACGAGCCCGGCGCCGGTGATGAAAGAGGCCGCGTCCGAAAGCAGGAACAGGCAGGCGTTGGCCATGTCCTGGGTGGTGCCGAGGCGTCCCAAGGGCACATGGGCGGCGACCTGCGCCTGAACGTCCTCCTTGCCTTCCCAGCGCGCCTGCATGGGCGAGAGCGTCGGCCCCGGGAAGATCACGTTCGAGCGAATGCCATCGCCCGCGAACTGGATCGCGATCGACTTCGAGAGCGCGACGATCCCCGCCTTGGAGGCCTGGTAGGCGTCCTGCGGCCGGTCGTCGCCGCGCAGGCATTGAATCGACGAGATATGGACCATCGCGCCGCCGCCCGTGCGTTTCATGAAAGGGACTGCGTGGCGTACGGTGTGCACCATCGCCTTGAGGTTGATGGCGAGCACCTGGTCCCAGACGTCGAGGTCGATCTCGACCAACGAACGGTCGCGGCCGAACCAGAGAACGCCCGCGGCGTTCACCAGGTAGTCGAGCCGGCCGTGGGTCTCGAAGGTCTCGGCGATCGCGCGCCCGACCGCGGGCTCGTCGGTGAGGTCCGCCTGCACGTAACGGGCCGCGCCAGGGCCTTCGTCGAGGCCGTCGGGCGCGGGCTTGACGTCGAACAGCGTGACATGGGCGCCGGCGGCCAAAAGGTCGCGGGCGATGTTGAGGCCCATGCCGCCGCCGGCCCCGGTGACAAAGGCGGTCCGTCCCGAAAAATCGTATCCTTTCATCTTTAAAACCCCCGAACGAGAAGAACGACGCGCGGACGCGAAGGCCGGGCCGGGGCCCTATCTCTCCCGATAGCCGAAGCGCACCAGCCCGGTCCGCATCAGGAGATACATCACCACGAAGACGATGAACACGAGGCCGTTGACGAGCGCGGCGAGCGCGAACAGCTCGGGTTTGAGCCCGTAGCGCAGCGAGCCCCAGGCCACGGTGGGCAGCGTCGGGATCGCGCCGAGGTTGTAGTACGAGATCTCGAGGTCGTTGAACGCCAGCAGGAAGCTGATCAAGAACGCGCCGAGGATCGCCGGCCAGATGTTGGGCAGCGTCACCTCGCGGAAGCAGCGCCAGGGCGTCGCGCCGAACACCATCGCGGCCTCGTCGAGCCGCCAGTCGTACCGCACGAGCTGGGCGAGCACGATGAGAAAGCCGAAGGCGGTGCCGTGGGCGGCGTTGGCGAGGATCGCGGAGCCCAGGTTGCCGGGCAGGCCGAGCGCCTGCTTGTTGAAGATCAGGCTCGAAATGCCGACCAGAAGCTCGGCGATGAACAAGGGCGCCACATAGACGAGCACGACCAGCCCGCGGCCGCGCAGGCGATACTTGAGCACCGCCATTCCGCCCATGGTCGCGAACAGGGTGGCGAGCACCGCGCTGCCGAGCGCGAGGACGACGCTGTTGCCGAGCGCCTGCTTGTAGTCGCTGCTGATCGCGAGCTTGGCGTAGGCCGCGAGCGTGAACTCGGGCGGGAACGGCCAGACCACGTTGGTCGAGAACGACGCGTAGATGATGTAGGCGATCGGCGCATACAGAAAGACGTAGAGAGCGACGAGCACGACGCCCATCCACAGCATCGCCAAGCGCTCTTTCGCTCTTGCGCCCATCGCGCTCACTCGGCCGCCCCGGTGAAGCCGCTGCGCCTGAGATCGACGCTGCGCCACAGGACGAGAATGACGAGGAACGAGACCAGGAACAGCACCACCCCCATGGCCGAGCCGAGCGCCCAGGTTCCGGTGGCGCCGAACTGGTTGCCGAGAATCATGCCGAACGACGCCCCGTTGGGGCCGCCGAGGAAGCGCGGGGTCACCGATTCGGCGAGCGAGGGGATGAACACCAGCGCGATCCCGATCACCGTTCCGACCCAGTTGAGCGGCCAGGTGATCTCGACGAAGGCCCGCCAGGGCCGCGCGCCGTTGACCTTGGCGACCTCGAGGAGCTCGAAGTTGAAGTTGACGAGCGAGAGATAGATCGCGGTCACCATGAAAGGCACATACAGATAGGCCGTGCCGATGCCGGCGGCGACCTTGGTGTACATGAGCGCGCTTACGGGCTCGAGGCCGAGGTTCATCAGCGCCATGTTGATCAACCCGATCGGCCCGAGGATCGTCTGGAGCGCGGCGACGCGCAGGATGATCCCGGTGAAGAAGGGCGCGGCGAGCGCGACCACCAGCAACAATCGATACCGCCCGCCGTACTTGGCGATGAAGTAGGCGACCGGCCAGGAGACCGCGAGGCTGCCAAGGGTGACCAGCGTCGCCGTCAGCAGCGAGCGCCCGAGAAACACGAGATAGGTGCGCTCGGTCAGGATCACGCGATAGTTCTCGAGGTTCCAGTCGGCGTAGATCTCGTAGCTCTCGGTCCGCCAGAAGCTGAAAACCACGATGGCGAGAATGGGCAACAGGACGAACGCGACCAGGAACGCGACTCCGGGAAGCGCGAGCAGCGCGAACCGCACCGCCGGCCGGTGGAAGACATGCGCCTTCGCCCGCGCCGCCATCGTCAGCCCTCGGCGGCGAAGCAGTGGCCCGCCTCGGCCGGCCAGTAGGCGACCACCCGCTCGCGGGGGGCGAAGCCCGCAACGCCCGAGGCGTCGCTCGCCACGATCTCGGTCCCGTTGTCGAGAACCACGAAGTAATCGGCGAGCTGGCCCTTGAAGATGATGTCGCGCAGCGCGCCTTCGAGGCGATTGGCCGAGGCGGGCGCGTCCTCCGCCCTGGCGGCGATGCGAATCCGCTCCGACTTCACGAAGTACTCGACCACGTCGCCGACGTCTGCGCCGGCGGGCCGCGGCACCGCGATCGCGCGGCCCTCCCAGTCCATCCGCGCCTGCGCGCCGTCGACGGCGACGAGCGGGCCGCGCATCCGGTTCGACTGGCCGACGAAGCCGGCGACGAAGCGGGTCGCGGGGTTTGTATAGACCTCGATCTTGGGCGCCACCTGGTCGAAAACGCCCGCCCGCATCACCGCGATGCGGTCGCTCATGGTGAGCGCCTCTTCCTGGTTGTGGGTGACGTAGACGAAGGGGATGCCGAGCTCGCCGTGATAGCGGCGGACCTCGACCTCCATCTCCTTGCGCAGCTCGCGGTCGAGGTTGGCGAGCGGCTCGTCTAGCAGCAGCAACGCGGGCCGCGAGATCAGCCCGCGGGCGAGCGCGACGCGCTGCTGCTGGCCGCCAGAAAGCTGGCTCGGAAAGCGGTCTTCGAGCCCGTCGATATGCAGGAGCCCGGCGATCCACTTAAGTCGTTCGGCCTGCTCGGCCTTGCCGACCCCCTGCATCTTGAGCGGAAAGACGATGTTCTCGCCCACCGTCTTGTGCGGAAAAAGAAGAAAGTCCTGGAACACCATCGAGACGCCGCGGGCATAGGGCGGCAAATGGGTCACGTCTTGGCCGTTGATGACGACGCGCCCTTCATCGGGCGTCTCGAGGCCGGCGATGATGCGCAAAAGCGTCGTCTTGCCCGAGCCCGACGGCCCGAGCAGGGCGAGGAACTCCCGCTGCCCGATCTCGAGGTCGACATGATCGACCGCGGTGACCGGGCCGAAGCGTTTGGTCACGCCTTCGATCGCGATCGCCGTATCCGTCATCGGCCAGCCGGACGCGCACCCAAGAAAAGACGGGGACAGCGGGCTCCGCCGTCCCCTTGACTGTAGCACGAATCGCGGCTCACGCCGCCTCGACCTCGGACCAGATCCGCTCCCACTTCTCGGGCGAGGACGGCTTGTCGAACTGATAAAGACCGTGAATGTCCGCGGTGTGGTCGAGGAACAGCGCATCGACGTAGCGCTTCGGCACCAGGTGGCGCATGTCGACCGTCGGCGACCAGCCGATCTCGGTCGCGACCAGCGCCATGTTCTCAGGCTTGAGCCGGAAGTCGATCCACTTGTGGGCGAGCTCGAGCTTCTCGCTGTCGGTGACGCCCGAGGTGATGTTCCAGGTATCGACCCAGCCGAGGCCGCCTTCCTTGGGCCTCAGCACATGGGTGAACCGCAGCTTGGTCTTGCCGTCGAGCATGTCGAAGTAGATCCGCCGGTAGATGCCCGACCATTCCGGCGAGACCCAGACCACCTGCGAGCGGAACAACCGCTCGAGCGTGTCCTCGTCCTTCCAGCGGGTGACCAAAAGGCGTTTCTGCTTGATCAGCAGCCGCTTGGCCTCGGCGAGCTCCTCGTCGGTGAGCACGTAGGGGTTGAAGCTCTTGCCGTCGGGCCGCGGGCCGTTGATCGTGCCCATGGTGTAGGCGGCGTAGAGCCCGGCCTCGGCGATGTTCTCCTCGAAACGGTCGCTCGTCGAGATGTGGCCCTTGTACTTGTCGTTGAACAAGATCCCCATGGACTGGGCGTCTTCGGGATCGACCTTGTCGAGGTTGATCGAGTTGCCGTAGCCGCCCCAGCAGTTCGGCGCGGCGACCATCGCGGTTCCGCCTTCCTCCTGCAAGAGCATGTACTTGGGCGGCAGGAAGTCGGGGAACACGTGCTTGATGTTGGAGAGCTTGCCGTAGTCGACAGGCTGGGTCAGCCCCTGCTTGAAGTAGAGCCGGGGCCAGAAGCCGTCGGCCATCACCAGATCGAAGTCCTGGGTGCCGCCCGCCTTGAGCTTGTTGTATGCCTCGGAGTTGCCGTCGAAGAAGCCGGCCGAAACCTTGACGTTGTGCTCTTTCTCGAAGGCGTTGGTGATCTGCTCGACGTTGTAGTGCTCCCAGCCGAGCCAGCGCAGCTTGAGCGTCGCCGCCTCGGCGTTGCGGATGAAGGGACCGATGCTTCGAGATGCCGCCCCGGCGGCGGCGAGAGCGGCGATTCCCTTCAGGACCGGCCGACGGGAGATCTTGCCTACGCCCGTGCGCGACGGAGCGGAAGACTTCTTACGTTTGCGCGACATCAAACTTCCTCCCTTCTTCACGGCGACGCCCTCCGCGTCGGCCGGTCGTTGAATGCCGGCCGTTCGCCGTTAGGGCGCGCCCGCCGCATATGCGGCACATCGATCTGAAGGCCGGAGCCTCGCCCCCTGCTTGCCCAGCGCCTTGCGCCCGCCTCGCAGGCCGACGACGCCCGCGGGTCCTTCGTTTTCGCGACCAATGATCCGATTATTAGACCATGATCGTCTAATCATTAGACCAATAGGGTCTGGCGGCGTCAAGCGCTACCTCGCCGCCGGAAGACGGGGAAAATGGCGAAAAGAGACCCTTGCAGGCCGATTGCCGCGGGGCCGGCCTATGCCGACGAGGCCGCCGCCGGGCTCGCCGCCTGGCGCGCCGCGACCACGCCGACGAGCTCGCGGACCGCGGTGTCGATATGGGCGGCCATGGCTTCGGCCGCGCGCTCGCCGTCGCCGGCCTCGATGGCCTCGAAGACGCGGATATGGCCCTCGAGACTGCTGCCCAAAAGAATCGGATACTCGTGGCCCACGAGCAGGAAGATCGCATCGCGCGCGCTTTCGATCGCGTCCTCGACGTAAGGGTTGCGCGCGGCCGCCGCGACCGCCAGGTGAAAGTCCGAATCGGCCTTGCGAAAGCGGGGGATGCCGTCGTTGCGGCGCAGATCCTCGATCGCATCGGCGAGGCGGGCGAGGTCGTCGTCCGTCCGCCGGGCCGCGGCGAGGCGGGCGGCCAGCGCCTCGTTGGCGCGGCGGAACTCCATCAGATGCAGAAAGCTCTCGGTCTCGTCGCGCAGCCGCGCCTGCATATGCGCCATCGGCTGCATCAGCGAGGTTACCGTAAGCCCCCCGTTGGCGCCCCGCCGGCTGATCAGATAGCCCTTCTCGACCAGAACCTTGATCGCGTCGCGCACCGATTCGCGCGAGACCGCGAGCTGATCGGCGATCTCGCGCTCGGGCGGCAGGCGATCGCCCGGCAGATAGGTGCACAGATGGATCGCCCGGCGGATGCGCTCGACGACGAGCTCGTGGGTCGCGGGCTTGCGGATCGGCTTCATGCGCCCGGTCGTCTTTCCCTTGGCGGTTTTCTGAACGGGACTGGCTTAGTGTCTAATGATTAGGCCAATGGGTCGCCGAGCGTCAAGCCCAGCCCGGCCAATGGCCTTAACCAAGGCTTAACAGCCGCCGTTTACGTTTTCGAAAGCCGGCCGGAACGGCCGATTCTCCACGAGCGACGGAGCGCATGGCGATGACCGCAGAGTCTTTTCTAGACAAGGAAAAGAAAGAGGCTCCGATCGATATCGCCCGTTGCATGGCCCTGGCCCGAAGCCGGTTCGGCAAGCCTCTGTTCGCGCAGATCTCCGAGATCGCCAAGCTGTCGCTCGGACCCGGCAAGCTGCGGCCCGAGGAGTACTATTACTACGGGCTCTACGACGACAGCCGCTATTCGTTCGACGACAAAGCGCGCTTCATCGGCAAGCGCGCCCAGGACCGCATCCACTACGCCTGCAACGAGCTCGGCTGGTGGGCGATCGCCCACGACAAGCTCGCCTTCTACGCTTCGATGGCCGGGCTCGGGTTCCGGACCCCACGGATCTTCGCCGTCTATCATCGCACGCGCGGCTTCGGCGACGCCGCGGCGCTCGCCGACGCTGAGGCGCTCGCCGCTTTCTTGCGCGCGGGCATGACCTATCCCTTCTTCTCGAAGCCCGTGCGCGGCATGTACTCGGTCGGCGTCGCCGCGGTCGACTCCTACGATGCCGAGACCGATAGCCTGGCGCTTTCGGGCGGCGAGCGGGTCGCGGTCGACGGCTTCGTCGAGGCGATCGCGCCCTTCTTCGCCGAAGGGTATCTCTTTCAAGAGCGGCTTGCGCCCGCGCCCGAGGTCGCGCGTATCTGCGGACCCGGCATGTCTACGGTCCGGGTCATGATCCTGACCGACGACGACGAGACCCAGATTTACCGGGTGGTGTGGAAGATCCCCACCCGCGACAACGTCGCCGACAACTTCTGGCGTCCGGGCAACATGCTGGGCGCGGTCGATCCCGAAACGGGCCGCGTCAACCGGGTCGTGCGCGGCGTCGGCCCCGACCGCGAAGTCGTCGAAGCCCACCCCGATTCGGGCGCGCCTCTCGCCGGCCGCCCTCTTCCCGACTGGGAGCGCGTCCGCAGCCTCGCGCTCGAGGCGGCGCGGGCCTTCCCGGGCCTGCACATCCAGGCCTGGGACGTGGCGCTGACCGCCGAGGGGCCGGTGCTGCTCGAGCTCAACATCGGGGGCGACTTCAACCTGCCCCAGCTCGCGAGCGGCGACGGCCTGATGGACGAGCGTCTGCGCGCCTTGATCGACCGCGCGCGCGCCCGCAAGCGCGGCGCTTCCGACGCATAACGCCAAGTCGAAACGAAACGCCCCCGCAAGCGGGGGCGTTCCCAACCGCCGCGTGGCGGCGGATCGCACCCGGATGGGCGACACCGGCTATGCCGGCGCCGCGCATCCAGGGGTCACGAGACGCGCATCAACCGCCAGCGCCGCTGATCTCGTTCGCGACCGTCGTGAACATGTTGGTGAGATTGGTGCCGACCAACTGAACGGCGCCAATAATGACGACAGCGATGCCCGCGGCGATGAGACCATACTCAATCGCCGTGGCACCGGACTTGTTCTTCAAAAAGCAGCGCAGGTACTGGATCATCACTCGACTCCTCGATCGTTGCGCATCATGTCAAGCGATATACCAGCCCATCGCTTGACTGTAAGTGATCAACATCACAGGCAGAAACCGTTACATCCGCCGTTCTCATCGACTTACATCACCGTGGGTTAAATTAGATTTAATCCGCCCGCGAATGGCGGCCGAGGAAGGGAGAAACCCCATGACCACCGGCAACCGGCTCGACCGCATGATCGCCCGGCTCGTCGCCCAGCGCGACTGCCTCACGCTCGCCATCGCGATGATCGGCAAGCTTCCGGGGCCGGTGCTCGAGTTCGGGCTCGGAAAGGGCCGCACCTACGACTTCCTGCGCGCGCGACTTGCGGACCGAGAGATCTTCGTCTTCGACCGCGAGATCCACTGCCCGCCCGACTGCGTGCCGCCCGCAGGCCGTCTGTTCCTCGGCGAGTTCCGCGAGACCGTGCCCGAGGCCCGGCGCGCGCTCGGCGATCATTGCGCCGCCCTCGCCCACTTCGACGTGGGCAGCGAGGACCGGGCGCGCGACGCCGAGCTCATCGCCTGGCTCGCGCCGGCGGCGGCGCCGCTCATGCGCCCCGGCGCAGCGGTGGTCGCCGACCGGCCCATGGCCGCGCCCGGATGGCGCGCGGTCGCGCTTCCCTCCGGTCTCGGCGACGGGCGTCACTTCGTCTACCGGGTCGAAAGCGCCTCCGGGTTCACGGCCTCTTAACGACGGCCGCGCGAAACTGTTCGGCCCAGCACCGGGCCGGTCATGATTGCAGTTCGCGACGTCTATAAGGGATTCGGGGGCATCGAGGCGCTGGCCGGCGTGACCTTCGCCGCGGCCGATGGCTGCATCACCGGGCTGATCGGCCCCAACGGCGCCGGCAAGACGACCACCTTGCGCATCCTGTACACGGTGCTGCGGCCCGACGCCGGCCGCGCCGAGATCGACGGTTTCGAGACCACGGCCGCCCCACGCGAGGTCCAGCGCCGGATCGGCGTGCTCTCCGACGCTCGGGGGCTCTATCCGCGGCTGACCGCCCGCGAGCACATCCGCTACTTCGGCCGGCTGCACGGCCTCAAGGGGCCGGGCCTCGAGCGCGAGATCGACCGGCTCGTCGACATGCTGGACATGGGCGACTTCGCCGATCGGCCGGCGCGCGGGTTCTCGCGCGGGCAACGGATGCGGGTCGCGCTCGCCCGCGCCCTCGTCCACCGTCCTCAGAACGTGCTTCTCGACGAGCCGACCAACGGGCTCGACGTCGCCGCCAGCCGAACGATGCGGGCGCTGATCCGGCGCATTCGCGACGAAGGCCGCTGCGTCCTGTTCTCGAGCCACATCATGCAGGAGGTCTCGGCGCTCTGCGACCGCCTGGTCGTGCTGAGCCGCGGCCGGGTGCTCGCCGACGGCACGCCCGATGCGCTGTGCCGCGAGACCGGAAAGGCCGACCTCGAGGACGCCTTCGTCTTTGCGACCGCCCGTCGGGCCGGGTGAGCGCCGTGCTCGAGCGGATCTGGGTCGTCTTCGTCAAGGAGGTCGTCGACAACCTTCGCGACCGGCGCAGCGTCGCGACCGCCATGCTCTATCCGCTCATCGGGCCGGTGCTCGTGGGGCTGCTGATCGGCCTCGTCGGCGAAGCGATGCAGACCCTGCCCGACCGCGGGATCGCGCTCGCCGTCCAGGGGGCCGAGCGCGCGCCGGCCTTGATCGCGTACCTCACCGAGCGCGGCGCGCGGATCGCGCCCGCGCCCGCCGATCCGGTCGCGGCCGTGCGCAGCGGCGAGCGCGAGGTCGTGCTCGTCATCGGCGAGGACTACGGCGCACGCCTCGACGCCGAACGCCCGGCGACGGTTGAGATCGTCTCCGACGGCTCGCGGCTCAGCGCCGTCATGGCGATGAGCCGCGCGTTCACCCTGTTGCAGGACTACGCCCAGTCGGTGGCGGCGCGGCGGTTGAGCGCGCGCGGGATCGACCCCCAGGTGGTTCGCCCGCTCATGATTCGCAGCGTCGATGTGGCGACGGGCCGGAACCTCACGGGCTTTTTCCTCAACATGATGCCGCCGTTCATCATCTTTACGATCTTCGTCGGCGGGGTGTATCTCGCGATCGACGCGACCGCGGGCGAGCGCGAGCGGGGGTCGCTCGAGCCGTTGCTCGCCAACCCGATCTCGCGGGTCGAGCTGATGGCGGGCAAGGTCGCGGCCGCCTTCGTCTTCACCGCGGCCTCGCTTATCGTCCAGCTCGCCGCCTTCCGCGCCATGTTCGCCCTGCTCGCCCGGGGAGCCGGGACGATGGCCGCGGGGCCCGACGGCGCGGCCTTCGTCGCCATGTTCGCCATCGCCGTTCCCTTGATGCTGCTCGCGGTCGCGCTTCAAGTGATCGTCGCCGCGCTGACCACAAGCTTCAAGGAGGCGCAAACCTATCTCGCGCTCTTGCCGCTTCTGCCGGCGCTTCCCGGGCTGGTGATGGTCTTCGTCCCGGTCCGGACCCACCCCTGGATGATGGCGATCCCGACTTTCGGCCAGACGCTTCTGTTCGGCCAGTTCGCGCGCGGCGAAGCGGTGCGGCTCGTCGATGCGGCGCTCGCCAGCGGGGCGACCGCGCTCGCCGCCGCCGCGCTTCTGGGGCTCGCCGCCCGCCTTTACCGTCGCGAGGCGCTTCTGTTCGGAGGCTGAACGCGCCGTCGGCCGCCGGACGGTAACCAAATCGCAAGGCGCGCGCCGTAGCCTCGGGGGATGGGACGGCGCTTGGTCTTTTCGTTCGCCTTGCCGCTGCTCGCGGGCTTCGCTCTCGCGGGCTGCGCGGCGCCGCCCGTGGTCAGCCTGGCGACCAGCGTGGTCACCGGGGCGAGCTACATCCTGACCGGCAAGGGACCGGGCGACCACCTGCTCTCGCTCGCCACCGGCCGCGAGTGCGACGCCTTGCGCGCCTTTCGCGACAAGCCCTTCAGCCCCATCTGCCGCCGTCCCGCGCCCCCTGTCGCTCTCGCCGCGGCGCAGCCAGCGCCAAGGCCGGGCCCCGGGCTGGCGTTCGCATCCGTCGACGACGACGGCGGGGCCGATCTCGCCGCGCTCGGGCGCGCGCTCGCCGCCGTCGCGCCGGCCGCGGGCGGCGCACGCCCAGACCCCGCCTCGCCGGAGCCGCCGGGCTCTGCGGGGCCGCTGCCGGCCGATCCCGAACAGGCGCTTCCCGACGACGTGATCGCCGGCCTTCGCGCGGCGCTCGACCGCAACGCCGAGACCGCGGCCGAGGCCGCGCTCGCCGCGCGGATCGCCGGCGCGGCCGAGACCCGCATCGCAGCCGCCGAGCGCCAGAGGGCCGGACGCGTCCTCGCCGCCGCCGTGGTCGCGGCCATCGCCCGCCACCCCGACCGGGCCGGCGGCATCCTGCGCGCGGCCGTGGCCGCCGCGCCCGAAAGCCGCGTCGCCATCGTCGCCGGGGCGCGCGCCGCCTTCCCCGGCTTCGCCGCGACGATCGACCGGGCCGCGAACGCGCCCACGCCCGCCGCGCTCGCCGCGGCCCTCGATTCGGTCCGGAGCCCGGCGTCGTCCTCGCCGGCCCGCGAACGCCCTTCTCCGCGGCCCCGGCGGCCGTTCGCGGGGGCCGCGTCCTCGGCCCCGACGCCGCCCGCATAGCGCGCCGCGCCCCCGCTTGCCCGGCCCCATTGGCCGCCCGCCCGAAGGCGTCTCCGAAAGGGTTTACGGAAGGGTGCGCGATGCAGTAGCTTTGCCCCCGCGCACCCGTAGCTCAGCTGGATAGAGCGCTGCCCTCCGAAGGCAGAGGTCACACG
>CAYYWV010000067.1:0-14014 GCA_964475385.1 uncultured Alphaproteobacteria bacterium
ACCCGGCGCGCGCGGGGGGCGAAGGCGCGGCTACTCGCCTTCGCGGCTGAGCCGGGGGGCGCCGAACAGATAGCCCTGGCCGAAGTCGATCCCGTAGTCGAGAAGCTCGACCACCTGGGCCTCGGTCTCGATCTTCTCGACGATCAGGTAGATGCCCGCCCGATCGAGCACCCGCAGAAGCCGGTGGGCCTCGATCGCCGCGTCGCTGTCCATCAACCGGGAAAGCAGGGTGTCGGCGTCGACCTTGAGGAAGGAGACTTGGCGGTCGACGAGCTCGCCCACGTCGAGGTCGAGCGTCTCGACCTGGTCGATCGAGAACCGGAACCCCATGTCGGCCAGCCGGCCGAGGTTGGCGCGCACGTTCCCGTCGTGGCTCGCGAAATCGGCCTGGGCGAACTCGAACACCAGACTCGGCGCAAGGCGCTCGTTGCGCTCCATGAAGTCGATGAACTCGGGGAAGAACGAGACGTCGCGCAACGTGTGCGGCGAGATGTTGCAGAAAAAGCCGAGCTTGAGGTTGCGGCGCTGGGTCCGGCGGACGAGCTGCACGCAACGGAACAGAAGGTTGTTGTCGATCGCGGTGATCAGCCCGGTGCGCCCGGCGACGGCGAGGTACCGCGCGGGCTCGATCTCGGCGCCTTCCGAATCGCGCAGCCTGGAGAACGTCTCGTAGAACGCGGGCTTGCGCTGGGGCAGGCTGACCACCGGTTGGAGGTAGACGTCGATGCGGCTGTGCTCGAGGGCCTCGCGGATGACGTCGATGATCTCGTCCTCGGCCACCGTGCGGGGCAGCGCCGTCGGTCCCGAGACCACGCGCATCGCGCGGCGACGCTCGTTCTGGGGCTCGACCTGAGGGGCGGCCTGGCGCAGCAACGTCTCGAGAACCCGCATCTCGGCGGCGAGCTCGCCATAGCCGCGGCCGGGAAGGTTGGCGCGGGTCTCGTCGACCGCGGCGACGAGGTCGCGAAGCTCTTCGCGCAGCACCGCCACGCTCTCGGCGATCTCCCTTTGGGTCCGGCCCAGCGCGCCGAGCGATTCCATGAGCCTCGCCTCGCGCTTCGGGCGCAGGAAGACGGCGTGAAGGGCCGCGCCCGCAAGCGCGATCGCCGCGCCCGCCGCGGCCGCGTAAGCCGCGCCGAGAGCGCCGCCCCAGGCGGCGAGCGCGAAGATCGCGCCGCCGGCGAAAGCAAGATAAGCGAAAGCGACGAGTCCGTGGGCGAAGGCGGGCATCGAGACCTGGACAGATGCGGCGTCGGCATGAGCCTCGCGCAAAGCGCTTGAAAGAAGGTTAACGAAAGCTGGACGGGAGCGCGGGACGCGCTCAAACGCCGCCCGGCGCGTCCTTTTTCTTCGCCGCATCAACGCCGACCGCGTCCGCGATGCGGGCGTGGCCGTCGGCCGCGAGAAGGCGCGCGAGGCCTTCGACGATCTCGCCCACGAGCCCCGGCCCCCGGTAGACGAGCGCGGTGTAGAGCTGGACCAGCGACGCCCCGGCGCGGATCTTGGCGTAGGCGTCCTCGGCGGAGGCGACGCCGCCCACGCCGATCAGCGGAACCCGCCCCTCGGTCAGGCGGTAGAGATCGGCGAGCACACGGGTCGCGCGCGCGAACAAGGGCCGGCCGCTGAGCCCGCCGGCCTCGGCCGCGTGAGGCCCCGAGACGCCTTCGCGCGCGAGCGTCGTGTTGCCGACGATCAGCCCGTCGATCCCGCTCGTCCGCGCAAGGCGGGCGATCTCGATGCGCGCGGGCCCATCGAGATCGGGCGCGACCTTGACGAGCAGCGGAACGGGACGCGCGCCCGGGGCCGAGAGCCGCGCCCGCGCCTCCATCAACGCTTCGATCAGCCGCGCGAGCGCGTCGCCGGCCTGAAGCGCGCGCAGCCCCGGGGTGTTCGGCGACGAGACGTTGATCGCGATGTAGTCGGCCCGGTCGTGGAAGGCCTCAAGCCCGGCGACATAGTCGGCGATGGCGTCCGCGCTGTCGCGGTTCTTGCCGATGTTGACCCCGACCACGCCGGGCCGCCGCCGGGGCGCGGCCAACCGGGCGCGCGCCGCCGCGAAGCCTTCGCTATTGAACCCCATGCGGTTGATGAGCGCCTCGCATTCGGGCAGGCGGAACAGCCGCGGGCGCGGGTTGCCCGGCTGGGGCCGCGGGGTGACGGTGCCGACCTCGACGAAGCCGAAGCCGAGCGCGAGCGCGCCGTCCACCGCCTCGGCGTCCTTGTCGAAGCCGGCGGCGAGCCCGACCGGGTTGGGAAAGTCGAGGCCGAACAGCGCGGTCCGCAAGGACTCGGGCGCGGGCCGCGGCGGGCCGACGCCAATCCCGGCGGCGAGCGCGCGAATCGCGAGCCGGTGCGCGGTCTCGGGCGGCAACAGGCGCAGCCCGCGAACGGCGAGCGCGCGCCAATCGACATGGGCGTGGGCGGCCATGATCTCCTCGGCGCGCAACCTAACCCAGCGCGGACGCGGCGGCCAGGGCGGGATTCGCTGGGCGCGCGCGCCGGGCCGGGGCATACTTGGGCCATGCGTCATCTCGCCTTCTCGGTCTTTGTCGCCCTCGCCCTCGCTTTCGCGCCCGCCGTCGTTCGCGCGGAGGCCACGGGCGCGCTTCTCGGCCGCGCCGTCGCGCTCGCCTGCGACGACGAAGGCGACAACGCGCGCGCCATGGCCGAGGCGCTTCCCGGCGGCGCGACGGTCGAGGCCGCGCGGGCGCTTGCGATGAACGGGGTGCGCTTCGGCTGGCGGCGGCGGTTCGCGCTCGCCGACGGCGGGCGGCTCGCGGTGATCCGGATCGCGATCGCCGGCCGCCTGCGCCGGATCGAGGCCCGCTATGACGAGCGCGCCGCGGACGGCGGCTTGCGCCCCGGATGGGTCGCGCTCGCCGGTCCCGACTGCGCGATCCGCGCCGCGCGCAGGCTCGTGTACGACGCCGCCGGCCGGGCCGAAAGACTGGTCGCGCTCGACCCCGAAAGCCTCGCCGAGACCGGCGAAAGCGCGCCGCTCAACCCGCCCGTGCCGGCGGGCGCGGACCCCGGAGGCGTCACCGTCGCGCTCGTCGATTCGGGCGTCAACTACCTTCTGCCCGAGATCGCCCGGGCGCTCGCCCGCGACGAGGACGGCGCGATTCTGGGCTACGACTACTGGGATATGGACGCGCGCCCGTTCGATGCGGACACGGCGCGCTCGCCCTTCTTTCCCCAGCGCCACGGCACCCGGGTGGCGAGCGTTCTGTTGCGCGAGGGCGGCGCGGTGCGCCTGATCCCCTATCGCTATCCGCGGCCCGATCCGAGCCGCTGGCGGGCGTTGATCGACGACGCCGCGGCCAAGGGCGCGCGCATCGCGCTCGTGCCCATGGGCTCGAACCGGGCCGAGACCTGGGCCGACTTCGTCGCCGCGGTCAAGGCCCACCCGGAGATGCTGTTCATCGTCTCGGCCGGCAACGACGGCCGCGACCTCGACCGCCGGCCGGTCTACCCGGCGGCGTTCAACCTCGACAACATGATCTCGGTCGGCTCGGCCGACGGCCTCGGCCGGCCTGCGGAGGGCTCGAACTGGGGCGCGCGGACGGTCGATCTCCTGGTTCCGGCCGAAGGCGTCCCGGCCACCGACTTCACAGGCCGGCCGACGCGGGCCTCGGGCTCGAGCTTCGCGGTCCCCCGCTTGGGCGCGCTCGCCGCCCGCCTTCTCGCCCGCCGCCCCGATCTCGACGCGGGCGCGCTGCGCAACGCGCTCATCGCCCGGGCGCGCATGACCGACGCCGGCGGCCCGCCCACGAGCCGTTACGGCTTTCTCGACCCCGGAGGCTGAGACCCGCGCCCAAGCCCAAAACGCCATTTGGAAATCGCGAACCTCGGGCCTAATCTGGCGGAGGAAGCATTTTCGGGGACGGAAAGGACATGAAGACGCTGCTTTATCTCGACGGCAAATGGGTCGAAGGCAACCCGCCGGTGATGGGAACCATGGACCAGGCGTTCTGGTTCGCGACCGGGGTTTTCGACGGCGCGCGGGCCTTCGACGGCGTCGCGCCCGACCTCGACCGCCATTGCGCGCGCGCCTTGCGTTCGGCCGCCGTCATGGGCATGAACACGACCCAGTCCGTCGACGACCTGGTCGAGATCGCGCTCGACGGCTGCGCCCGGTTCGACCCGGGCGCCGCGCTCTATATTCGCCCGATCTTCTACCCCGCGGGCGGCTTCCTGGTTCCCGACCCCGATTCGACGCGGTTCCTGATGACGGTCCACGAAGCCCCGCTGCCCGAGCCCAAGGGCTTCTCGGTCTGCCTGTCGAGCTTTCGCCGCCCGGCGCCCGACACCGCGCCGACCAAGGCCAAGGCGTCGTGCCTCTACCCGATCTCGGGCATGGCCATCAAGGAGGCCATGGACAAGGGCTTCGACAACGCGGTCATGCTCGACCCCGAAGGGAACGTCGCCGAGTACGCGACCTCGAACCTGTGGATCGCCAAGGACGGCGTGGCCATCACGCCCGCGGCCAACGGCACCTTCCTCAACGGCATCACCCGCCAGCGGGTAATCAAGCTGTTGCGCGAGGCCGGCGTCGAGGTGGTCGAGAAGACCGTGACCTGGGACGAGGTCAAGGCCGCCGACGAGGTGTTCTCGACCGGCAACTACGCCAAGGTGACGCCCGTGATCCGCGTCGAAGACCGCGCGCTCCAGCCCGGCCCGATCTTCCGCAAGGCGCGCGAGCTCTACTTCGCCTTCGCCCGCGATTCGGCGATCCGAGTGCCGAAGTAGCGGCGATCTTTTTACTGGACCAATCGGTCCGAAACCGTTATCTCTACGGCTCGTGAGCGAGAGCGGCGAGGAACGCCATGGCGCGGCCGCGCGAATTCGAGACCGACGACGCGCTCGAGCGCGCGATGGCGGTGTTCTGGGCGCGCGGCTACGAGGCGACATCGCTGGTCGATCTCACCGACGCCATGGGGATCAGCAAGTCGAGCCTTTATGAGACCTTCGGCAACAAGCGCGATCTTTTTCTCGCGGCGCTCGACCACTATGCGCAAAGCCGGCTCGCGCCCCTGGTCGCGATCCTCGAAGGCGACCGTCCGGGACGCGAGGCCATCGCCGCCGTGTTCGCGGTCCTGGTCGAACGCGCGCTCGCGGGCCAAACGCGCCACGGCTGCTTCCTCGCCAACTGCGCCAGCGAGGTCGCGCCGCACGACGCGGACGCCGCGCGTCTCGTCGCCGGCGCGCTCGGGCGCATGGAGGACGCCTTCCGTCATGCGGTCGCCCGCGCCCAGGCCGAAGGCGCGATCCCGCCCGGGCGCGATTCGCGCGCGCTCGCCCGCTTCCTCGTCACCGTCGCCAACGGCCTTCAGGTGATGAGCAAGGCGGGGTTCGGACGCGCGGCGCTCGAGGACGTGATCGGAGTGGCGATCGCCGCGCTCGGCCAGGAATGACGACGACCGTTGGAAAGCGTTTGTTTTTTTGAGGATTTTGAAACGATCGGTCCAAAAAGGCCGCGGCTCGCCGAAAAGACTCTTCGGCCCGTCGCAAAGCAAAGAGGAACAAGAGGCATGAGCATCTTTCCGATCCACACCCCCGAGACCGCGCCCGAGGCGGCGCGGCCGACCCTCGATCAGGCGAAGGCGCGGTTCGGCTTCGTCCCCAACATCCTCCTCGGTCTCGCCGAATCGCCAGCGGCGCTCGAAGGCTACATGACGCTGATGGGGATCTTCCACGGCGGCTCGTTCTCCGAGATCGAGCGCGACGTGGCGCTGATCGCGGTCAGCGCGCGCAACCGTTGCGACTACTGCGTGGCGGCCCATTCGACCCAGGGCGCGGCCCACGGGCTGAGCGAAGACGATCTCGCCGCGATCCGCGCGCGCAAGCCGCTCTCCGACCCGCGCCTCGAGGCGTTGCGCCGCTTCGTCGACGCCGTGGTCGAAAAGCGCGGCTGGGTCGGCGAGGACGAGATCCAGGCCTTTCTCTCCGCCGGGTTCACACGCCCGCAGGCGCTGGAGATCCTCGTCGCGGTCGCGGCCAAAACCCTGTCGAACTACGCCAATCACATGATCGGCACGCCGATCGACGACCAGTTCGCGGCCCAGGCGGCGAAAGCCTCCTGACCGCTCACCAAGGCCCCGCGCCCCCCCTGGGGCCTCCCGGCGCGGCGCTGGCGTCCCTGACCGTCAGGCCGCGTCGGGCCGCTTCCCGGCCAGCACCTTCTCGATCAACGCGATCGTCTCGGCCCGGCCGTAGAGCGCGATGAACGAGCCCATGCGTGGCCCCGTCGACTGGCCGAGCAGGATCTCGTAGAGCGCCTGGAACCAGCGCCTGAGCGGCTCGAAGCGATAACGTTTGCCGATTTCGTAAACCGCGTTCTGGATGGCCTCGGCGTCGTCGGGAAGCGTTCGCAGGGCCTCGGCGAGCGCGGCGAGCGCGGCGCGCTCGGTCTCGTCGGGCGCGCGGTAGCGCTTCGCCGGCTTGATGAAGTCCTGGTAGTAGTTGACCGCAAGGCCCGCGAGCTCGTCCAGCATGGGCGAATTCTCGGGCGTCGCGTCGGCCACATAGCGCGAGATGAATCCCCACAGCACGCTCTTGTCCTCGGCGTTGCAGACGCTCGCGAGGTTGAGGAGGATCGCGTAAGAGAGCGGCTGGCTCGGCGGCGGCGGGTCGCCGGAATGGATGTGCCAGACCGGATTCGCGAGCCGTTCGGCCGGCGTCTGCTCGGGGTACTTGGCGAGATGGGCCGCATAGTCGTCGACATGGCGCGGGATCACATCGAAGTAGAGCCGCTTGGCCTTGCGCGGGGCGAGGTACATGAACAGCCCCAGGCTTTCGCGGGTGCCGTAGCGCAGCCACTCGTCGATGGTCAGCCCGTTGCCCTTGGATTTCGAGATCTTGTGGCCGTTCTCGTCGAGGAACAGCTCATAGGTGAAGCCCTCGGGCGGACGGCCGCCGAGGATGCGGCAGATCGCCCCCGAGACCTTGACCGAATCGATGAGATCCTTGCCCGACATCTCGTAATCGACGTCGAGCGCGGCCCAGCGCATCGCCCAGTCGGTCTTCCAGCCGAGCTTGCAATGCCCGCCGGTGACCGGCACCTCGGTTCGGGTTCCGTCCTCGTCCTCGAACACCACCGTGCCCGCCGCTTCGTCGCGTTCGAGAATCGGCACCTGAAGCACGCGCCCCGTCTTGGGGCTGATCGGCAGGATGGGGCTGAAGCTCTTGCGCCGTTCGGGGCGCAGCGTCGGCAGCATCACCGCCATGATCGCGTCGAAGTTGCGCAGCACCCGCAACAGCGCCTCGTCGAACAGGCCCGAGCGATAGCACTCGGTCGCGCTCCTGAACTCGTAGTCGAAGCCGAACCGGTCGAGAAAAGCGCACAGCCGCGCGTTGTTGTGGTGGCCGAAGCTCTCGTGAGTGCCGAAAGGGTCGGGCACCGCGGTCAGCGGCTTGCCGAGATGCTCGCGCAGCATCTCCGCGTTGGGCAGGTTGTCGGGCACCGCGCGCAGGCCGTCCATGTCGTCGGAAAACGCGAACAGGCGCGAGGGCGCGTCCGAGAGGCGCGAGAAGGCGTGGCGCACCATCGTGGTCCGCATGACCTCGCCGAAGGTGCCGATATGCGGCAGGCCCGACGGCCCATAGCCGGTCTCGAACAGAACATAGCCCTTGGCCGGCGTCGTTCCGCCGATGCGCTTGACGAGTTTCCGCGCCTCCTGGAACGGCCAGGCGGTGGCGTTTTCGGCGAGCTCGCGGTCGATGGTCATATCCCTTTCCACTCCTTGCGGACGGGGCGGACCATGCGCAAAAGCCGCGCCCGCGTCAATGCGCATAGCGAGGCGCGCGCGCCCGGCGATATAGTCGCGCCATGACGGCGAGACCTTCATGACCGGGCGCAAGCCCGCGGAACCGCGCGCCGCGGCGGCGTCCCCGCCGGCGCTGGTCGCGCGCGCAAGCGGCGCCGTCTGGCGCGCGGCCGACGGGACGATCGAGACGATCGCCGCCTCCGAGGCGCGTGCGCGGATCGCGGCGGGCGCGCGCCCGGTGGTCTGCCACGCGCCCAATGTCGCGCGGCGGCTGGGGCTCGCCGCCATCGAAGCGCGCGACGCGCTCGAGCTCTTCGCCTTCGTCCGTCCCGCCGTCTTCTGTCTGCCGACGCCGCGCGGGCTCGCCGCCGCCCTTGGACTCCCGCTTCCCGAGACCCCCGAGGCCGAAGCCGAGGCGCTCGCCGGCGCAGTGCGAAGCCTTCTCGCCGCGCTCGCCGCGCTCGACGAGGCCGAGGCCGCGCGGGCGGGCGCGATCGCCGCGGTCATGGCCCGCGGCGGCTGGCCCTGGGCCGAAGCGGTGCGCGCCGCGCTCGGCCCCTCGATGGCGGAGACGGCGGCCGGCGGGCTCGACGTCTGGCGCAGGCTTCCCGAATGGGCCGAGACCCCGCCCCAGGGCGCGCCGGGCGCGCTGCCGGTCGAGCCCGCCGAGGCCCGCGAACGCCTCGCCGCGCTTCTCGGCGCGGACGCCGAGCCGCGTCCCCAGCAGGCCGACTACGCCTCGGCCGTGACCGCCGCCTTCCAACCCCGCGACGACGAGGGCGCGCCCCGCGTGGTGCTCGCCGAGGCCGGCACCGGGGTCGGCAAGACGCTCGCCTATCTCGCGCCGGCGAGCCTGTGGGCCGAACGCAACCGCGCCCCGGTCTGGATCTCGACCTTCACCCGCAACCTTCAGCGCCAGATCGACGGCGAGCTCGACCGACTCTATCCCGACGCTCGGACCAAGGCGCGCAAGGTGGTGTTGCGCAAGGGGCGCGAGAACTACCTCTGCCTCCTCAACATGGAGGAGGCCGCAAGCGCGGCGGCCGCGCGCCCGCGCGGCGCGGCGGCGCTGGGGCTGGTCGCGCGCTGGGCGGCGGCGAGCCGCGACGGCGACATGCTGGGCGGCGACTTTCCGGGCTGGCTTCCCGATCTGATCGGGCGCGGGCGCAGCCTCGGGCTCACCGACCGGCGCGGCGAGTGCATCTACGCGGCCTGCGCGCACTACCGCAAATGCTTCATCGAGCGCGGCATCCGCCGCGCCCGGCGCGCCGACATCGTGATCGCCAACCACGCGCTGGTGATGACCCAGGCCGCGCTCGCCCAGGCGGTGGGGCGCGCCGAGACGCCGTTGCCGACGCGCTACGTGTTCGACGAAGGCCACCACGTCTTCGACGCCGCCGACAGCGCGTTTTCCGCCCATCTGACGGGGGCCGAGACCGCCGAGCTCAGGCGCTGGACGCTCGGCGCCGAGGCGTCGGCGCAAAGACGCAGCGCCCGGGCGCGCGGGCTCGCCCGCAGGCTCGAAGACCTGGTCGCCGACGACGAGGAGGCGGCGCGCGCTCTCGATGCGGCGCTGCGGGCGGCGCGGGCGTTGCCGGGGCCGGGCTGGCCGGCGCGGCTCGCCGGCGGAACGCCGCGCGGCCCGGCCGAGGCCTTTCTCGCCGCAGTGCGCGCCCAGGTGTTCGCGCGCGCGCCGAAGGGCCGCGGCGACTACGGCGTCGAGGCCGAGGTCCGCCCCCCGACCGACGCCGTTCGCGAGACCGCGGCCGCGTTGGAGGCCGCGCTCGACCGGCTCGCCGAACCGCTGGCCGCCCTTGGCCGAAGGCTCGCCAACCGGCTCGACGAGGACGCCGCCGCGCTGGACACCGCGACCCGCAATCGGATCGAGGCGCTCTGCCGCGGGATCGAGCGCCGCGCCGGCGTCACCATCGCCGCCTGGCGGGCGATGCTGCGCGGGCTCGACGGCCCGGCCGACGAGGACTTCGTCGACTGGTTCGCGGTCGCGCGGAGCGAGGGCCGCGAGACCGACGTCGGCATGCACCGCCACTGGCTCGACCCGACGATCCCCTTCGCCGCCCACGTGCTCGCGCCGGCGCACGGAGCGGCGATCACGTCGGCGACCTTGCGCGACGGCACCGGCGACGAGGAGGCCGACTGGCGCGCGGCCGAGCAGCGCAGCGGCGCGGTCCATCTGCCCGCCGGCGCGGTCCGCGCGCGGGTCGCTTCGCCCTTCGACTACGGCGCGCAGACCCGCTGCTTCGTCGTCGCCGACGTCGATCGCGACGCGCCCGACCAGGTGGCCGCCGCCTATCGCGAGCTGTTCCTGGCCGCGGGCGGCGGCGCGCTCGGCCTGTTCACGGCCATCGCCCGGCTGCGCGCGGTCCATGAACGCATCAGCGGCCCGCTCGAGGCCGCGGGACTCGCGCTTTACGCCCAGCACGTGGACGCGCTGGACACCGCGACGCTGGTCGACATCTTCCGCGCCGAGGAGGACGCCTGCCTTCTCGGCACCGACGCGGTGCGCGACGGGGTCGACGTCCCCGGCCGCAGCCTGCGCCTGATCGTCTTCGACCGCGTGCCCTGGCCGCGCGCCGATCTTCTGCACCGGGCGCGGCGGCGCGCCTTCGGCGGCGGCGCCTACGACGACCGGCTCGCCCGGCTGCGGCTCGCCCAGGCGTTCGGGCGACTGGTGCGCCGGGCCGACGACCGCGGGGTGTTCGTGCTGCTGGATGCGCGGACGCCGAGCCGTCTTTACGGCGCTTTCCCCGAAGGCGCCGCGCCGGTCCGCGTCGGGCTCGCCGAGGCGATCGCCGAGATCCGAGCCTTCCTCGCCGGCGAACGGGACGGTTGAGACCGGCCTGTACAAAGCGCGGCCGTCTTCCTAGATTCACCCCATTGTCGCCATTGCCGTCGCCCTCCGGACGGGCGGTCCGCAGTTCCGCAATCACCCGAGGTTTCGATGCTCAGTCACCACACCGCGCTCATTTACACGATGGTTCTGGTCTCCGCCGCCGACGGCGAGATGACCGACGCCGAGCTCGCCACCATCGGCAAGATCGTGCGCACGCTTCCCGTTTTCGCCGACTACGACCCCGAGCAGCTTCCCAAGACCGCCGCCGACTGCGCCGAGATTCTGGCGGCCGATCAGGGCTTCGAAACCGTTCTCAAGCTCATCGCCCAGTCGCTGCCCGAGAAGCTGCGCGAGACGGCCTACGCGCTCGCCTGCGACGTGGCCGCGGCCGACCTGGTCGCCGACCAGGAGGAGCTGCGCCTTCTCATGTTGCTCCGTCACGAGCTCGGCGTCGACCGCCTGTCGGCGGCCGCGATCGAGCGCGGGGCGCGGGCGCGCCACGCGAGGCCTTGACGCGTCGGGCGGGATGACGGCGGCGGCGCGACAGGATCTTCCCGGAACGGCGCTGATCACCGGCGCGGCCCGACGGATCGGCCGCGCGATCGCCCTCGACCTCGCCGCCCACGGCTGGACGGTCGCGGTCCATTACGGCGATTCAGCCGCCGAGGCGGCCGCCGTGGTCGCCGAGATCGAGGCCGCGGGCGGCCGGGCCGCGGCCTTCGACGCCGACCTCGCCCGCGAGGACGAGGTCGAGGCATTGGTCCCGCGCTGCGTCGAGGCCCTCGGCCCCCTTCACTGCCTGATCAACAACGCCTCGGTCTTCGAGGACGATCGGCTCGAGACCGCGAGCCGCGAGTCCTGGGATCTCCACCTCGACGTCAACCTGCGCGCGCCGGTGGTGCTGGCCCGCGCCTTCGCGGCCCAGCTTCCCGAAGGACGGGACGGCAACATCATCAACCTCCTCGACCAGAGGGTGTGGAACCTGGGCCCAGGCTTCTTCTCGTATACGGTGAGCAAGTCCGGACTGTGGACCGTGACGCGAACGCTCGCCATGGCGCTCGCCCCGCGCATCCGGGTCAACGGCATCGGCCCGGGGCCGACCTTGCCCTCGCGGCACCAGACCGAGGCCGAGTTCGCCGCCCATTGCGCGCGCATGCCGCTCGGCCACGGCGCGCGGGTCGAGGAAATTTGCGCCGCGGTGCGGTTTATCCTTGCCGCGCCCGCGATGACGGGGCAAATGATTGCCCTTGACGGCGGCGAGCACCTGACCCGCGGGCTCCGACGCAAAGAGACGCGATAGGGTCGACCCGCCCGGCTTCGGCGCAGCGACCGCGCGGCTTTCGCGCGCTTTCAGGATCACGCGACATGATGCAGCCCACGCCTTTCCGCCCTTCTCCCCGCCTGGACGCCCGCCCGGCCCGCCGGCTGTTCATCCGCGACCTGATGATCGACGCCTCGATCGGGATTCACCGTCACGAGCGGCAGGGCGACCAGCGGGTGCGAATCAACATCGATCTTTCCGTGCGCGACGAGACGCCGGTCAACGACAGCATCGCCAACGTCATCTCCTATGACGACATCGTCGCCGGCATCAAGGCGATCGTCGCCGAGGGCCATATCAACCTGGTCGAGACCCTGGCCGAGCGGATCGGCGACTTTTGCATGGCCGACCGGCGCGTCACCGCGGCGCGGGTCCGGGTCGAAAAGCTCGACGCCATCGCCGAAGCCCAGAGCGTCGGCGTGGAAATCGAACGGGTTACGTCCGAATAATCACATTTTCGTGTAAGGATTGCCCGCCCGATCTGGGCGCGGCGCATTTTGTTCACATCGCCCGCGAGCGGTTGAATCGGCCGCGATTCGCGGCGGGATTCGGAGGCCAAACGGACGGAATTTTTTGCTTGATTTATTTTTCTTGTGTAATATCAAAGAATTATAGGATTTGCCCAAAATTTAGGCATTGGGGTCCGAATCCAAGGTTAATGCTGGTTAGGACCGCCTTGCGCGGCGTTATCAACAAAGTTGTCCACAGATTCCGTGGATAGCTCGCCGACTGCCGCGCGGCCCGTTTCCACCCTTCTGAACCGCAATCGAAAACGCCGCCCAGCGCCGGGGACGAACGGGGAACTCAGGTGATCAGCAAGTCGCGACGCGCGTCGCGCAGATGGCGGGTGATGATCCGCTGGGCCGCTTCGCCGTCGCGGGCGTGCAAAGCGCGGGTCAACGCCCTGTGTTGGCGGTTGTAGTCGGCGATGCGCTCGGCGCTCAGGATCTTGTCCTTCATCGCGCTCCACTGCCGATGGCCGCGGACGTGGTTGACCTGGCGATAGAGCGCGCTCATCAGCGGGTTGTGGGTGGCCTCGGCGAGGAGCTGATGGAAGCGTCGATCCCACTGGGTGAAGCGGTCGGCGTCGGCGCCCGACTCCTCGAGTCGGGCGAGCGCCTCGTCGAGCCGCTCGAAATCGCGGGCGGTCGCGTTCACGGCGACCAGCCGGACCATGCGGGGCTCGAGCGCGAGCCGGACCTCGATGAGCTCGACCGGGCTCGTGATCTCGGAGACGTCGTCCTCGGCGCTCGCCCCCGGCCGGTAGGCGACGAAGGTTCCGCTGCCGATGCGGCGCGCGATCAGCCCCGCCTCTTCGAGCACGCGCAGCGCCTCGCGCACGGTCGAACGCGAGCAGCCGAACGCCCGGGCGAGCTGGCGCTCCGCCGGCAGCCGGTCGCCGTAAAGATAGATCCCGTCGAAGATGGCCTTGCGCAGATGGGCGACGACGCCCGACGCCCCGCGGACCGAGGGCAGCGCGCGTGCGGGAGCGGCGGCCGCGTCGTCGGGCGCGGCAATCGCTTCGCGGCTGGTTTCGGGTCTTGACAGGTTGGGCATCGGCGGTTTGTAGTAAAAGAAAATTGGTTTAATCGGGGTGAAATCGGTCCAGTAAATGGTCGGACCAATCGCAACGCAGGTCAAGTCCTTATCCGACCGGTCTTTCGGCTGCCCGACCGACGGCTCGCCCCTGCTCGGTCGCCGCCGGCGTCCGCCAGCCGCTGCCCGCGCCCGGCCTCGTCCTCCGACCGCGCAACGGGCCTGAAGCGAGAGACGCGCCCATGGCGATGCCAAGCCACGTCAAGCATCTGGTGATCGGGGCCGGCGTCCACGGGCTCAGCACCGCCTACCATCTCGCGCTTGAACTCAAGGCCCGCGGGCGCGGCGACGGCCGCGACATCCTGGTGGTCGACAAGACCGGGATCGCCGCCGGCGCGAGCGGCATCGCCTGCGGCGTGGTGCGCAACAACTACTACCAGCCGGCGATGCGCGAGCTGATGGCCCACAGCGTCGCGGTCTGGGAGAGCGACCCCGAGGCCTACAGCTACCATCCCGTCGGCTACATGCAGATCAGCCCCG
>CAYYWV010000068.1:0-13956 GCA_964475385.1 uncultured Alphaproteobacteria bacterium
GCCGGCCGCCGCCGCCAAAACATGAAACGCTCTGGAAGCCGGAGCTATTTTTCGCCGCGTTCAAGACGTTCTATGGTATCGATCCGGCGCGCTTCCGACGCGTGCGGGCGATCGCGGATCGCCCCGCTCCCATTCCGTCGCTGGAGGAGACCAGAGATGACCCTTCCGCCATCCGCAACGCTCGCCGCCGCGCTGTGGCCCGCCCGGCCGGGCCGCCGATCCGCGCGCGCGGCCGTCCTCGCGATCCTCGGCTCGGCGCTGATCGCGCTCTCGGCGCAGATCCGCGTGCCTCTCGAGCCGGTGCCGGTGACCATGCAGACCTTCGCCGTTCTCGTCGTCGCCATGGCCTACGGCCTCAGGCTCGGAACCGCGACGGTCGCGCTCTACCTCGCCGAGGGCGCGCTCGGCCTTCCCGTGTTCGCGGGCGGCGCCGGCGGGGTCGCGGTCCTGCTCGGCCCGACCGGCGGCTATCTCGCGGGCTTCGTGGCCGCGGCGGCGATCGTCGGCGCGCTCGCCGAGCGGGGCTGGGACCGCAGCCTCGCCTCAACCGCCTTCGCCATGCTGCTCGGCAACCTCGCGATCTACGGCCCCGGGCTCGCGGTCCTCGGCGCGCTGATCGGCTACGACAAGGCGGTCGCGGTCGGGCTCGCGCCGTTCGTCCTGGGCGACGCGCTCAAGCTCGCGCTTGCCGCCTGCGTCATGCCCGCCGCCTGGCGGCTGGTCGGCCGTCGCGGGTAAGCGGCTGAGCCGCCCGGCGGCGGCGAAGGCCGCCGCGGCCAGGAGAAAAGCGACGGCCAGCGCGAAGACGAGCGCCGGCGCGCCGCGGTCGACGGCGAAGCCGAACATCACCGGCGCGAGCGCGCCGCCGAGGTTAAGGCCCGTCGAGACGAAGCCGAAGACCTTGCCGGTCGCCCCCGGCGGGGTGATCGCGCGCACCATCATGTCGCGCGAAGGCCGGGTCAGGCCCTGGCACAGCCCGGCGAGCGCGAGCGCCCCCGTCACCGCCCAGAGCGGCAGACGGAAGACGGCCACCGCGCCGACGAAGGCGGCGGCGAGCACGGTGCCGCCGACGGCGAGCGCGCCGTGGCGGCGGGTGCGGTCGGCGGCCAGGCCGCCCGCGAGGATGCCGATCGCGTTGCCGACCAGAAAGGCGGTGAGCGTGGCGCTCGCCGCGGCAAGCGGGGCGTCGTAAAGCGCGGTGAGCGCGGCGACCGAAAAGGTCTGAATCCCGTTCGACCCCATCGCGGACGCGACATAGAACAAGAAGAACAACAGCACCGGCCCGCCGAGAAGAACGAGCCTCCGGGCGGGCGCGGCCGGCTGGACGGGCGCGTCCTCGGCCGCGGCCTCGGCGGGGGCCTCATGCGCGTCGAGCGCGCGCCGGTTCGCGAAGACCGCGAGCGCGAGCGCGAGGCCGACGCCGCCCGCGATGACCAGCCCCGCCCGCCAGTCGGTGACCGCAGCGAGCGCGACCATCGCGCCCGGCGCGACCGCGAAGCCGAGATACCCCGAAAACGTGTGCAGGCTGAAGGCCCGGCCGAGCCGGCGGCGGTCCACGCGCCCCGAAAGGATCGCGTAGTCGGCGGGATGCACGACGCTGCTGCCGAGTCCGGCGACGAACAAGAGCGCGAGAAGCGCGGCGTAGGACGCGCTGAGCCCGAGCGCGGCGATTGCCGCGGCCTCGAGCGCCAAGCCGACGGCGAGCACCCGGGCCGCGCCCACCCGGTCGACCAGGAAGCCCGCGGGCGTCTGGGCGAGGCCCGAGGCGACGTTATAGGCGGTGATCGCCGCCCCGAGCGCGGCGTAAGAGACGCCGAGCTCGCCCTTGAGAAGCGGGAACAGGGGCGGCAGGGCGAGAACGTAGAAATGGGTGAGAAAGTGGCCGCTCGAGACGAGAGCGATCGCGCGGCCGTCGCCGCCGCCCGCGCGCGGCGTGGCGATCGCCTGGCTCACGCGGCCGCGCCGCCGTCCGCCCGCTCAGGCAAGAAGCGCCTCCTCGAACGGAAAGCTCGATAGAAGCTCGGCGCCGTTTTCGGTCACCAGCACCTGCTCCTCGAGCTTGACGCCTTCCGCGCCGCCCACGGCGCCGATATAGCTTTCGATGCAGAGCGTCATGTTCTCCTCGATCACGCCGTCGTAGCCGCCCTTGCGCGCCCAGTCCTGGGCGAAGGCGATCGACGGATATTCGTCGCACATTCCGACCCCGTGGGCGAGCACCGAGTAGCGCTGGGGCGCGAAGGCGTCGGGGATCGTCCAGCTTTTCTCGGCGTACTCGCGGAAGGTGAGGCCGGGCCGCAGGATCTCGATATTGCGCTGGACCTGCTCGTAAGCCAACCGGTAGAGCCGGCGTTGCTCGTCGCTCGGCCGGCCGGGGCCGCAGAAGAAGGTGCGCGAGATGTCGGCGCAGTAGCCGAAAGGGCCGATCAGGTCGGTGTCGAAGGCGACCAGCTCGCCGGGGCGGATCACCCGGTCCGAGCACTCCTGGAACCAGGGGTTGGTGCGCCCGCCCGAGGTCAAAAGCCGGGTCTCGATCCACTCGCCGCCCATCGCGATGTTGGTCTCGTGCAAAATCGCCCAAAGCTCGTTCTCGGCGATCCCGGGGGCGAGCGCCTCGCGCATCCGCGCCATGCCCGCCTCGCAGACCGCGAGCGCCGCGCTCATGCAGGCGATCTCGTCGGCCGACTTGATGGCGCGGGCGCGCTCGAGCGGGCCTTGCCCGTCGTGGATTTCGACGCCCTGGGCTTCGAGCGCGCGGGCGCCCAGGGGATCGACGTGATCGAGCGCGAGCCGGCGGTTGCCGCCGCCTCTTTCGCGCACGAGATCGGCGATCTCGTCGGCCCAGGCGCGGGCGCGGTCGGCCATGTGCTCGCCGGCGGCGAAGTAGTACCACGACATGGCCGGGCGCACCTCGGCCACGGTCTCGAGCCCTTCCGAAAGGTGCTCGCAGCGCGCGAACTCGAACATCACCGCGCGGCCCTCGGCCGGCACGAAAGCGTAGCGCGCCGCGTTGTGCAGGGTCCAGACGGTCATGTTGCGGGCCCCGGTCGCATAGCGGATGTTGATCGGGTCGAACAGCACGCATCCGCCGAGATCGCGCGCTTTGAGCTCGGCCTGCACGCGCCCCAGGCGATAAGCGCGCATCCGCCGCATGTCGGGCTGGGCCTCGGTGTCGGTGAGGCCCACGCCCTGGCTCTTGCGGGCGCGGTAAAGGGGATCGAGCGTGGTCACCATCTTCCCTCCCGCCGGCCAGGATGCGCGCCGGCGCTTGACTCCCTCTTCGCCGCGAGGGCGCGTTCAGGACCGGAGGCTCTTGTTCTCCGGGTCATAGGGCGAATGCGGGATCACCTTCGCGGCCCGGCGCTCGCCGAGGATGACGATCTCGAGCTCGGTCCCCGGCGCGGCCGCGTCCGGAGCGACATAGCCGAGCGCGAGGCTCTTCTTCACCCAATGCCCATAGGCCCCGGCGGTCGCCCGGCCGACCATGCGCTCGCCTTGGAAGATCGGCTCGTTGCCGCCCGCATCCGCGTCGGCGGCGTCGACCTCGAGGGTGACGAAGGCGTTGGGCACGCCGTCCTCGCGCTGGCGGATCAGCGCCTCGCGGCCGATGAAGTCGCCCTTATCCAGGCGCACGAAGCGGTCGAGTCCGGCTTCCAGCGGCGAGTAATCGCGGGTGAGATCCTGCGCCCACATGCGATAGGACTTCTCGATGCGGAGCGAATCCATCGCCCGCATGCCGCAAAGCCCGATGCCGAACTCTTCGCCGGCCTCCATCAGCGCGTCGAAGATGTGGTGCTGGTACTCGATGGGGTGGTGGATCTCCCAGCCGAGATCGCCGACGAAGTTGACGCGCAGCGCGCGCACCGGCGCGAGGCCCAGAAGGATACGCTGGCCGGTGAGCCAAGGGAACGCCGCGTTCGAGAGATCGGCGTCGGTGAGCTTGGCGAGCACCTCGCGCGAGCGCGGGCCGGCGACCACCAGCACGCCGTGCGCGGTGGTGACGTTGTTGAGCGTCACGCTGCCGTCGCGGGGAAGCTGCTTCCACAGGTAGTCGTAATCGTGGCGCTCGGCCGCCCCCGACGAGACCAGATAGAACCGGTCGGGTCCGTCGCGGGTGATGGTGAACTCGCTGCGCACCCCGCCCGACGGCGTAAGCGCGTGGCAGAGCTGGATGCGCCCCACCTTCTGCGGCAGCCGGTTGGCGACCAGTCGGTCGAGCCAGGCCTCGGCCCCCGGGCCCGAGACCTCGAACTTCGAGAAGCTGGTGATGTCGATGATGCTGACCCGCTCGCGCAAGGTCCGGCACTCGTTGCCGACGTGCTCGAAGTAGTTGGAGCGGCGGAAGCTCCAGACGTCCTTGGGCTCGACGCCCTCGGGCGCGAACCAGTTGGGCCGCTCCCAACCGTAACGCTGGCCGAACACCGCGCCGCGGGCGGCGAGCTTGTCGTGGATCGGGCTGGTCTTGGCCGGCCGCGCCGCCGGACGCTCCTCGTCGGGATAGTGGATGATGAAGACGTGCTCGTAGGCCTCGACGTTCTTGAGCGTCGTGTAACGCTTGTTGGCGTAAGGGCCGAAGCGCCGCGGGTCGACCGCCCAGGCGTCCATGCCGGGCTCGCCCTCGACGATCCATTCGGCGAGCAGCTTGCCCGAGCCGCCGGCGGCCGTGATGCCGAAACTGTGGCCTTCGTTGAGCCAGAAGTTGCGCAGGCCCCAGCCCGGCCCGATCAGCGGGCTGCCGTCGGGGGTGTAGGGAATGGGGCCGTTGACGCAGTCCTTGATGCCGGCGCGGCCGAACATGGGCACGCGCTTGATCGCGGCCTCGATATGGGGTTCTAGGCGATCGATGTCGCCGGGCAGAAGCTCGCGGCCGAAGCCCTTGGGCACGCCGTCCACCGCCCATGCCTTGGCGCCCTTCTCGTAGGGCCCGAGGATCAGGCCCTGGCGCTCCTCGCGCATGTAGTAAGAGGCGTCGCTCTCGCGCAGGACCGCGAGCTCGGGCAGGCCCGCCTCGTGGCGCTCGACCAGCTCGGGCACGGTCTCGGTGACGATGTACTGGTGCTCGACCGGAATGGTCGGCACGTCGAGCCCGACCATCGCGCCGACCTCGCGCGCCCAAGAGCCGGTGGCGGTGACCACGTGCTCGCACACGATGTCGCCCTTGTCGGTCTTGACGACCCACTCGTCGTTGGGCTTCTGCTCGATCGCGACGACCTCGGTGTGGCGGTAGATCTCGGCGCCGCCGTTGCGGGCCCCGATCGCGAGCGCCTGGGTGAGATCGGCGGGCGCGATATGGCCGTCGTCGGGGTGATAGAGCGCGCCCACGATGCCGTCGATCTCGCACAAGGGCCAGAGCTCCTTAACCTCGGCCGGGGTGATCATCTCGAACGGCACGCCGATGGTGTTCGCGGTGCCGCAGTACTTATGGTACTCGTCCATCCGCTCCTTGTTGGTGGCGAGCCGCAAATTCCCGGTCTTGTGGAAGCTGACCGCCTGGCCGGTTTCCTCTTCCAGGGTCTGGTAGAGATCGACCGAGTACTTGTGAATCTGGCCGACCGTGTAGCTCATGTTGAACAGCGGCAAGAGCCCCGCCGCATGCCAGGTCGATCCTTCGGTCAAATCGGACTTCTCGCACAGAACGACGTCCGACCAGCCGAGCTTGACAAGGTGATAAAGGGTGCTGACGCCGACCACGCCGCCCCCGATTACGACCACGCGCGCATGAGTTTTCATGGTCCGCCTCCTTGACGCTTTCGATCGCCTCCACCGCGAACGGAACCCGCTTCGCGCGGGCCTTCGTCGAATTTATCGAAACCTTGTCGGCATTATCGCCGAAACGCGCGCCCCGACAATCGCGCGCGTCCGCTATGTAACGTCGCGCGCCCTATGGCGGCTTTCCCGCCTGCGACGCCGACTGGCCTGTTTCCGGCGTCGCCCCCCGCTAGCGGTCGAGGCGGTCGCGCACGCCGTACCAAAGCCCGACCACAGGCAGGAACCAGGGCCGCCCCCCATAGAGCGGCAGCGTTGGGAAGTCGCGGCCGAACAGCGGCGTTTCGACCTTGGCCGGGTCGATCACATGGAGCGCCGCCTGATGCCCGAGCCAGGTCGCCTTGACCACCCCGCTTCCGCAGTAGCCGAGCGCGTAGCGCACGCCGTCGCGCACGCCCGCGTGCGGCAGGCGGTCGAAGGTGAAGGCGACGTTGCCGGTCCAGCTATGGGTGATCCGCAAGCCGGCGAGCTCGGGATAGACCCCGACCATGAAGCGATGGAGCATGGCTCCGGTCGCGCGCAAGTCGCCGCCTTCGCGGAACGCCGCGCGGCCGCCGAACAGAATCCGCGTTCCGTCGGGCGAAGGACGGAAGTAATAGAGCACGCGCTTGGTGTCGGTCAGCATCCGCCCCTTGGGCATCAGCCGCGCCATGGTCTCGGGCGGAAGCGGCTCGGTCGCGATCATGAACGAGCCTACGGGCACCAGCCGGCGGCTGAGCGCCGGCATGAAGCGCCCGGTGTAGCCGTTGGTGGCGACGATCGCGTCGCGGGCCGCGATGGACCCGCGCGGGGTCGCGACGACGAACCCTGCGCGTTCGCGCGTAATGGCCGCAACCGGGGTGCGCGCGGCCACCGTCACGCCTTCGCCCAGCGCCCGCTCAAGCAGTCCCCGATGGTAGAGCGCCGGGTGCAGGCCGCCGTCGCGATGGATCACGCGGCCGCCGAAATAAGCGTCCGAGCCGATCTCGGCGGATTGCTCGGCGGCCGGCACCATATCGGCCTCGAGCCCGATCTCGCGGCGCAGAAGCTCGGTCTCGCGGGCCAGGGATTCGTAAGCGCCCGGCGAGTGCGCGGCGAGGAAGCGGCCCATGCGGGCGAAATGGCAGGCGATGCCTTCGCGCGCGATGAGATCGGCGGTGTAGTCGAGCGCCCGCTGCCCATCGCGCCAAATCGCGATTGCGGCTTCGCGGCCCATGCGCGCGATCATCCTGGACAACGGAACCTTGAACGCGCCCCCGCACATGCCGCCGTTGCGGGTGCTCGCGCCCTCGCCCGGCGCGCCCGCCTCCAACACCGCCACCGAGCGTCCGGCGCGGGCGAGCGTCAGCGCCGCCGAAAGGCCGGTGTAGCCCGCGCCGACGATAGCGACGTCGACGCGCTTGGGAAGCGCCGGCGGAGCGTCTTCCGCCCGCGGGGGCGCGGCTTCCCACCAGTAGGGCGCGTACTTTGCGTCTGGAGCAAAGAGCTTCCCGGCCATGACCGCCCCTCCGATCCTCGCTGCGCCAGCATGCCCCGTCGGCGGACGGACGGCAAGCCGCGGGCGAACGCAGATAAAGCGCTCGCTCCTCTGCGTTTTCGGCATATCTGCTCCGCGAATCGGGCAATTGCGGCGCGCGCCGCGCCGGCTTATGGGGCGGGGAAGCGAGGATCGGCGGTCGATCCTCATGGACGGGAGAGAGCCATGGGCGACTTCTTCAAGCGCATGCGCCGTTGGCGCGACGAGACCATCTCGCGCGGGCAGCTCGCCCGCTTCGACAACCGGATGCTCGCCGACATCGGCATGGTGCGCGGCGACATCGACTGGATCGTTCGTTTCCTCAAGCGCTGATTCCTCTTCGACGGCGGCCGATTCGATTCTGATTGCGCGTCGCGCATTTCGGCGATATGTGGCCTCGGGAAGGCGGTTGGCGGCCTTCCGATCCCTGCGCTAGGCTGGTTTTGGCGCAGGAACGCCCGCCGTCGAGACAAGGAAGGAGCGAGGGATGAGCGAGGAAAGGACGGCGCGCCGCCGCGGGCGCGGCGGAAGCGCGGCGCGGCGGGCGCGGCGCGATCACCCGACGGTCACGCAGTTCCCTTACATCACGCGGCGCATTCCGGTGACCGAGGTGCTCTCGGCCGAAGGGCTCGAGATCATCGAGGCCAACGCCGAGACCATCCTCGAGGAGATCGGGATCGAGTTCCGCGAGGATGAAGAGGCGCTCGCGCTCTGGCGCGAGGCGGGCGCGGACGTCAAGGGCGCGCGCGTGCACATCCCGCGCGGGCTGGCCCGGACGCTCATCGCCAAGGCGCCTTCGGTTTTCACCCAGCACGCGCGCAACCCCGCCCGATCGGTCCAGATCGGCGGCGACGCGACCGTCTTCGCGCCGGTCTACGGCCCCCCCTTCGTGCGCGACCTCGACCAGGGACGGCGGTACGCGACCATCGAGGACTTCCGCAACTTCGTGAAGCTCGCCTACATGTCGCCCGCCATGCACCACTCGGGCGGCACGGTCTGCGAGCCGGTCGACATCCCGGTCAACAAGCGCCACCTCGACATGATCGACGCCCATGTGCGCTACTCCGACAAGCCGTTCATGGGCTCGGTCACCCATCCCGAGCGCGCCGCCGACTCGGTCGCCATGGCCAAGATCGTCTTCGGCGAGGACTTCGTCGAAAACAACTGCGTGCTCGTCAACCTGATCAACGCCAACTCGCCCATGGTCTGGGACGCGACCATGCTGGGCGCGCTCAAGGTCTATGCGCGGGCCGGCCAGGCGGCGGTGATCTCGCCCTTCATTCTCGCCGGCGCCATGAGCCCGGTGACGGTCGCCGGCACCCTCGCCCAGCTTCTGGCGGAAGCGATGTCGGGCATGGCCTTCGCCCAGCTCGTCCGGCCCGGCGCGCCGGTCGTGTTCGGCACCTTCGCGAGCTCGATCTCGATGCAGTCGGGCGCGCCCACCTTCGGCACGCCCGAGCCGACCTTGGTTCTGTTCGCCGCCGCCCAGCTCGCCCGCCGGCTCGGGGTGCCGTTCCGCTCGGGCGGCTCGCTTTGCGGCTCCAAGGTGGCCGACGCCCAGGCGGCCTACGAAAGCGCGCAGACGCTGCTGCCGACGGTGCTCGCGGGCGTCAACTTCGTCCTCCACGCCGCGGGCTGGCTCGAAGGCGGGCTGTGCTCGTCTTACGAGAAGTTCGTCATGGACGCCGACCAGCTCGGCATGATGCAAGTGCTGAGCCAGGGCGTCGATCTGTCCGAGGAAGGCCAAGCGCTCGACGCCATCCGCGAGGTCGGGCCCGGCAACCACTACCTCGGCTGCGCCCATACCCAGGCCCATTTCGAGACCGCCTTCTACCGCTCGTCCATCGCCGACAACAACTCGGTCGAGCAGTGGGAGGCCGAGGGCTCGCTCGACGCCGCCCAGCGCGCCAACGCGCTCTGGAAGCGGATGCTCGCGGACTATCAGGCGCCGCCGCTCGACCCGGCGATCGGCGAGGCGCTCGAAGACTTCATCGCGCGCAAGAAGGAATCCATGCCCGACGCCTTTTCGTGAGAAGCGCGCCGCGCGGGCCGGGCCGGATCGTTGAACGGGGGGCTGCGGCCCCCCATTTCATTGTTCGTGGGGGGAGCTGTCGGTTTCGCGCCCAATCGGAGGAAACACCGCTTATGGATACTTCGCATCGCTCTTGGAGAAAGCCGGCGTCCAAAAAGCCCGGGCGTCTTGTCCTCGCCTCCCTCGCCGCATTTCTGATCGCCGCGCTTTTTTCCGTTTCTCAAGCGGACGCGGGCGTCATCAGCTATGCCGAGGTCCAGACCCCCTACAGCCCGACCGAGGTCAGCTACGCCGCCAGCCACCGCGACCTGCAAGTGGTGGTCAAAGGAAATCCCTTCGCGGGCCGAGCGGCCCCTGAGGCCGCGGCGCGGGCCGTGGTCGCGGCGATGAAGGGCCGACCGGGCTGGTTCGTCACCCGCTACACCTTGGAGCCCGGCAAGACCGCGCGCGGGCTCTATAAGGTGGTGTGGCTGTTCGGCGTCCCGGCGAACACGTCCATCCACGGCATCTGCCGCAAGGACGCCGCGCCCGCGCTCGGCGAGGGCGCGGTGGTGATGGCCGCTTTCTGCCGCGGCGAGCGGGCGCTCAGCTACCTCGCGGGCCGGATGGAAGCGGCGGATTCGCTCGACGATCCGGGCTTTCGGCGGTTCGTCCGCATGGCGACGCGCGCGCTGTTCCCGTTCATCGACCCGGCCCGCGACGGCCAGCCCGACAACAACTTCGATCTGTAGGCAGGGACGGCTGAGCGGCGCGATCAGCCGCGGACGATGGCGAGCCCGTACTCGGCCGCCGCGTCCTCGAGCCAGCGCCAGAGGTAGTCGGCGAAACTGCGGTCGACATAGATGTCATAGGCCGGCGCATCCGCGGTCTGGTGCAGGATCACGAGCGCCTTGGCGAGCGTGCTTTGCGCGCAATCGCCGGCCTTGAATGCGCGCGGGTGCAGATCGAGCGGGCAGCCTTTCGCCAGCACGTCGCGCGCCCGCGGCCCGCCGAGCGCGATCACCGCGCGCGCCTCGCTCACATCGGTGACCGCGGCGTGGCGCTGGCCGAGCGCCTCGCGCAACGCGGCCTGCGCGCCGACCTCGCCGCCCGGGGGCGTCGTCACCAGCCACTCGTTGGGGCCGAGCCAGAGGATCGCGCAGTCCCGGCCTGCGGCGGTCGTATTGGGCTTCGTGGGCGGGGCCGCGCCGAGCGCCTTCTTGACCGCGTCGCGGAACGGGCGCGTCGGCTCGCCGCGCAGATTGATCTTGCCGACGAACCGCCGCTCGCAGAGCGTCACCCCGGCTTCGCCCGGGTCGTCGACCGCGCGGGCGTCGAGATGGCGGTGGTCGAGCGCGCCGAGACGCAGGTAGCTTTCAGGCACGGAGCCGTTCTCCTTCGGGGTCGTAGAACTGGGGCGCGGTCACCTTGGCGCGGACCGGGCCGTCGGGCAGCGAGATCGTCACGGTCTCGCCGTGGCGGCCGTGGCCGCCCTTGAGCAGCGCAAGCGCGATCGAGCGGCCGAGGATCGGGCTCCAGTAGCTCGAGGTGACGTGGCCCTCCATGGGCATCGGCGGCTTCGCGCGCAGTTCGGCGACGATCTGCGCGCCTTCGGGAAGCACCTCCTTGGGGTCTTCGGTGAGCAGGCCGACAAGCTGCTTGCGGTCGGCGCGCTTGGTGTCGGCGCGGTCGAACGAGCGCTTGCCGATGAAGTCCTTTTTCTTCTTGCTCACGATCCAGTCCATGCCGAGATCCTGGGGCGTCACCGTGCCGTCGGTGTCGTGGCCGACGACGATGAATCCCTTCTCGGCGCGCAGCACATGCATCGCCTCGGTGCCGTAAGGGGTGATGTCGTACTTCTCGCCGGCGGTCATCAGCGCCCGCCACAGCGCGACGCCGTAGCTCGCCGGCACGTTGATCTCGAACGATAATTCGCCCGAAAAGCTGACCCGAAACACCCGCGCCGGAATCCCGGCGACCGTGCCGGCGCGCCACGACATGAAGGGAAAGGCCTTCGGGTCGAGGTCGATGTCGTCGCAAAGCTCGGCGAGCAGCCGGCGGGCGTGCGGTCCGGCGATGGCGACCACCGCCCACTGGGTCGTGACCGAGGTGCAGTAGACCTTGAGCTTCGGCCACTCGGTCTGGAGCCATTCCTCGAGCCAGGCGAGCACCCGGGCCGCGCCGCCGGTGGTTGTCGTCATGTGGAAATGGCGCTCGCCGAGCCGCGAGGTCACGCCGTCGTCGAACACCATGCCGTCCTCGCCGAGCATCAGCCCGTAGCGGCAGCGCCCGATCGCGAGCTTGTCCCAGGCGTTGGTGTAGACCCGGTTGAGCAGCTCGACCGCGTCCGGCCCCTGGATGTCGATCTTGCCGAGCGTGGTGGCGTCGAAGATCCCGAGCCCGGTGCGCACGGCGAGGCACTCGCGGTTGACCGCGTCCTGCATGGACTCGCCCTCGCGCGGGTAGTACCAGGGGCGCTTCCACTGGCCCACGTCCTCGAACACCGCGCCGTTGGCGACGTGCCACTGGTGGATGGGCGTCTGGCGCACGGGCTCCCACAGATCGCCCACGTCGCGCCCGGCGAGCGCCCCATAGCTGACCGGCGTGTACGGCGGGCGGAAGGTGGTGACGCCCACCGACGGGATGTCGGCGCCCGAGAGATGGGCGAGGATGGCGAGCGCGTTCACGTTGCTCGTCTTGCCCTGGTCGGTGCCCATGCCGGTGGTGGTGTAGCGCTTGACGTGCTCGACCGATTCGTAGCCCTCGCGGTGGGCGACGGCGATGTCGGCGGCGGTCACGTCGTGCTGGAGATCGACGAAGTGCTTGACCGGCGGCTTGCCGTTGGGCGCAGGCACCTGCCAGAGCGGGCGGATGGGCGTCGTCTCGGGCGCGGGCGCGGGCGGGGCCTTTGGCGCAGCCCCTTTGCCGAAACCGGCGTCGCGCGCCGCCGCGTGCCCCGCCGCGAACCCTTGCGCGAGCGCCTCGCCGAGCGCGAACGCTCCGTTCGCCGCGCCCGCTGAGCGCTCGGCCTGGGCCGATTCGCCGGGCACGAAGCAGGCGAGCGCATCGTCGAAGCGCAGCCTCCCGCGCGACTGCGAGAACAGATGCACCGCCGGGTTCCAGCCCCCCGAGACGCAGAGGAGATCGCAGCTCCGCCGCCGGGCCGATCCCTCCACGCTTTGGCCATCGTCGGCGAGTCGCATGACCTCAACCGCTTCGATTCCTTTGCCCCCGCGGGTGGCCACCACCGCGTGGCCGCCGAGGATCTCGATTCCGCGGGCGCGCAACCGGTCTGCGCGCGCGCCTTGGGGCTCGGGCCGGGCGTCGACCACCGCGGCGATCGCGACGCCGGCCTCCGCAAGATCGAGCGCCGCCTCGTAGGCGCTGTCGTTGTTGGTGAACACCACTGCGCGCCGGCCCGGGGCGACGCCGTAGCGGTTGACGTAAGCGCGCGCCGCGCCCGCCAGCATGACCCCTGGCCGGTCGTTGTCGGCGAAGACCAGCGGACGCTCGTGCGCGCCCGGGGCCAGCACCACCTGGCGGGCGCGGATCTTCCACAAGCGCTGGCGCGGGAGGCGCGCGGGCCTGGCCTGGGGGGCGAGGTGGTCGGTCACTCGCTCGAGAGCGCCGAGATAGTTGTGGTCGTAGTAGCCGAACACCGTGGTCCGCGCGAGCAGCCGGACCTCGGGCAGCGAGCGCAGCTCGGCCTCGGCGGCCGCGACCCAGTCGAGCGCCGGCGCGCCGTCGATCTCGGCGCGGGCCCCGAGCAACGCGCCGCCGAACTCGTTCTGCTCGTCGGCGAGAATCACCCGCGCGCCCGTGCGCCCGGCGGCGAGCGCCGCGGCGAGCCCGGCCGGCCCGCCGCCCACCACCAGAACGTCGCAATGGGCGTGGAGCTTCTCGTAGCGGTCGGGATCGGGCAGCTCGGGCGCGCGCCCAAGTCCCGCGGCGCGGCGGATCATCGCCTCGTAGGTCATCCACAGGCCCGGCGGCCACATGAAGGTCTTGTAGTAGAAGCCCGCCGGCATGAGACGCGCGAACCAGCCGTTGATCGCGCCGAGGTCGAACTCGACGCTCGGCCAGCAGTTCACGCTGGCGGCGAGAAGGCCGTCGTAGAGCTCGATCTGGGTCGCCCGCAGGTTGGGCTCGGTGCGCGCGCCCTCGCCGAGCTGGACGATGGCGTTGGGCTCCTCGGGGCCGGCGGTGAACACGCCGCGCGGGCGGTGGTACTTGAAGCTGCGCCCGACCACCTGCACGCCTTGGGCGAGAAGCGCCGAGGCCAGGGTGTCGCCGGCGAAGCCCGTGTACGCGCGGCCGTTGAAGGTGAACCGGTAAGGCTGGCCGCGGTCGATGCGCCCGCCTTCGGCCAGTCGTCGCCCGCTCACGCCTTATCCTCCGCGTCCGCATTCTCCGTATCCGCCGGCGGGGCCTCGCCCATCTTGTAGACCGCGCGGATGACGTGGGTGACCGTGTCGCGCTCGACGTTGAACCAGCGCCGGCAGCCGTGCGCGTGCATCCAACGTTCGCGGTGCGGCCCCTTGGGGTTCGTGCGCATGAACAGGTAGTCGGCCCATTCCTCGTCCGAGAGCTTGGCCGGGTTGCGCGGGCGGGAGATCATGGCCTCGCCGCCGTAGGCGAACTCGGTCTCGTCGCGCGGCCCGCACCAGGGACATTCGATCAGGAACAT